>CAMMFK010000047.1 GCA_946496115.1 uncultured Clostridium sp. | reverse complement strand
AAATAAGGGCAATTATGAATGAAATAATGGCATATAATTTACTGCTAAGGAAAATATTTTCATTAAAACATATATTTAAAATTTCAATGTATTTTTTTACATTTGTAATAATAACGATATTTAGTGTAAAAAACAAAAATAAAAATATATAAAAATATACTTTTTTATTCATATACAAATTTCTCTTTATCTATATAATTTTCCAAATCAACAACAAAATAATTGCAATTTGGAAGTTCTTTAACTAACATTTCTTTTATTTCATAATTACAAAAAATATCAGCATTTTTATTCTTGTTTTCTTTTAAGAAAGATTTGATTCTATTTATTTTTTCAGTATCAAAAAAATAAAAGGTAGAAATATATCTGTTTTTATAGTCAGTGTATTCACAAAAACTATATTCTGATAAATATATATCATTCCTTTTATATTTTGCTTTTATAATATTATACCAATCAATATTATGCAAGTATTTTAATTTTTCTCTATTTTCTTCAGTATCTTTAACAATTAATAACTGATTCATTCCAAATGTAAATTGATTTATTTTTATTCTATTCTCATCATTAGTTAAAATTATTATATTTTTATATGTTTTTTCTTTTTGTAAATCGTATATAAGCAATCTTAAATATTTGTCATTGTGTTCTTCTGTAAGGTGATATGTAAGGTATTCCATTCCATTTATCTCTAATACACCAATAAACTTTCTTGATGTAATTGTAAATTCTTCTTTATTTTTCATGGAAAATGAAGGTATAAATTTTACATTAGCACAGTTGTAATAAAAAGCTGCCATTTTACTAATATATAGTAGTCTAGGCAAGTATTTTACATTTCGATTTAATTTGTTATATTCAAATTTAAATAGTCCAGCAAATTCAATCCCTAATTCATCCAATACAAGATGATGTGATTTTGTTCTTTTCAAATATCTTTTAGCCACCAAATTACTAATTCTTTTTTTATAATATTTCTGTGTATTAAAAAAATATTTTGAATCTTTTACATCCAAATATTGATACTTTGATATAAATTCTAATAAAGAAATTTCTTCTGGTCCATTTGGAAAATTGCTCAAAAAAAATCACCTCCTAATAAAACATTTAATAATTCTATGAGTTGAACTTGAAGGGAAGTGATGCGACAGCTTCGCTCTCACATCCTTACCACCACCAAACCAAATAGGGATTACAATTTATGAAAGTATTGATTTTAAAAGATTTTTTAATTTTTTTGATGTCGCAAAAAATCAAAAAATTTTTTTACCCAAAACCCTACTTTTAGAACTCTACTTTTTTCAAAAATTGCTCCATTTTTTTACCATCCAATACATAAATAATTGTGTGTGGAATTTCAGAAAATTCTCCTTTGGCACAATAAAACATTTTCGACATATTATCATCTTGTATAACTCCACTTATTATTAAAGCATCTGCAATTGGTTTTACATATTTATTATCAATGTCCCAACCTTGTATGTTATCACATACTTTGATATATATAAAAACTTCATTAGAAAATAGTCCTTTATATTGCTTGGTTATTTCTGCAACATTAAGCAATATTCTCTTATAAGTGTGTGTCTTTAAATTCTTGAAACTTGGCAATGTTTCAGGTACATATATTTTCAACACATCATCTTTTAAATCCGTTTTGTAATTATCATCAACACTTTTAATTTTTTCATATTCAAATTCAACATTTTTATTATATTCTTTTACCTCCGACAAGAGATTATATCTTGCCTTTTCAAAATTCAATAAAAAACTTTCAATTTGTAGGTCTGTTAAACTATTACTATTTAAAGTATTTTCTATCTGTTTATTTAAAATCTTTAATTGTTTATTTATTCTTTCATTTATAATCATAAAAAAGTCCTTTCATTAGTAGTATTGAAGGGCAAAAAAATAAGGAAGCAAACACATTATTCTTCAGATTCTAAAAATTCTTCATATGCTTCAAATATAGCATCCGTTAAATCTTTTCTAATTTTACGATTTAGTGGGTGGGCAGTATCTCTAAAATTTCTATCACCATTTAAAACTCTTCTTGAAGGCATAGAAATAAATTTTCTACCATCTTTTTCTATAAGTGTAATTCCTCTAATCATAAATTGTTTGTCTAAAATAACATTAGCATAGGCCAATACTGGACCTCTTTGTTTTGCTTTATAAATTTTAACATTTGTAATTTCCATAATTTTAATCCTCCTATAAATTTATTTTGAAGGGCAATTTATAAGAAGTTACTAACTAAATTTATTTACCCGTTCTAGGCAATGTCTTTGGCTTTTCTGGTTCAGGTATTCTAATTATTGTATGGAACTCATCTTCATCATCTAATTTTACATCTAAATAATCAGCAGTAATATATGTATGATTTTCAATTATTTGATTATTTTGTAAATCGTCATTTGCTGTAACTATTATTTTTGTACCTTCATTTTTGAATCCTTTTTCAACTGGATTTTCAAATACAAATCTAACTTCTGTTACATATTCGTTTTCAGCTAATTCTAATGTATTACTATCTAATAGTATTTCAGAATTTTCATTTGTATTGCATGTTTTAATTGTTTTCCAATTTGAATTGTTATTTGTTATATATTGTACTTTATATGTATTGTCTTTGTTAAATGTACCTGTTGTAATACTTTTTGCTCTAACTTCTGATGGAAGAATATCTCCCCAAATAAAATTAGTTACAGTATCATTTGATTTATTTTGAATATCAAAATTATATGTAATATCTTTTCCTGGCTCAGTTTCTACAGTTCCAGTCTTTTCAACATCTACAATTAAATTTACAACATCATTTTCAATATCTAATACAACAGTTTGTCCTTTTTGTGTAATTTCAAAATCAAATCTATTATTTTCTGGGAATATATAATAATCATTTTTTGAGGTTTCAACTGCATACCATTTTCCAATAGGTAAATATTTTAATTCTCCATAACCATTTTGAATATTTATTGTTCCAAACTTTTCATCTGTTTCAGCATTAAATATGTCAAATGTTATGTTTGAAAGTTTATCTCCAGCTTTATCTCCTGTATATTGATTATCTTCAGCAGCTGTTTTATTTATTTCTACTTTGTTTTCATAAACTGTTGTAGGTGTACAGTCTTTATCTTCAACAGTAACTCCGATATATGTACCACCAACTACTACACAATTTTTGAAAGTAGAATTTACTTCTAGTCCTTCAATTACTTTAGCTGCAACTGTTATGTCTTTTGTGCTTTTAAAGTTAGATTTAACACTGTCAAAAACAAGTGCAAATTTAGTTATATATTCATCTTCATCAAGTTTCTCTTTTGTAAAATCTATTGTATTATCTTTTGTTGTACTTAAATTAGTTGCTATTGTTTTTGTATTTTCTTTATTTGTTGTATATGTTACTTTGTATTTTAAATCTTCGTTATATGTTCCTGTTGTAATACTTTGTAAACGAACTTCACTAGGTAAACTATCTTCAATTCTAAAGTTTTCAAGTCTTACAGAAGATGCATTATGAACATTTGAAATTTGATAATTTATAACTTCATTTCCTTGTCCTTGAGTGTCTCCATCTTTTTCAACTTCGGTTTCTAATGTTACATTATCATTTTCTATTTTAATTATTACTTTTTGTCCATCATAAGTAAGTTCAAATTCATATTCTGCTCCTTCTTTACCTATTTGATAGTAGTCAGAAGCTTTGATTTCAGTTAATCTATATTTTCCAAGTTTTAATTCTGCTATAACTTTTCCTAACTCATTTGTATAGAATTGTTTTTTATAAGTTTCAACTCCATCAATTCTTTCAATTTCAATAAGTGTATTTTCAAGTCCACTTCCTGCTGGTAGTCCACTATATTCATTGTCTTTTTTAGAAACTTTATCTACTTCTATTTCTCCTGTTGGCTCTGTATATATCATTTTTGCATTTGTAGTTGTAAATACAAATGGATCTGATACAGTTGCATAGTCTTGCCATTCAGGATTTGGAGATTTACAATAAAAAACAGGGAAAGTTTCTACATTTCCTGTTGCTGTAATATCTATTGAAACATCTTTTGTTATATTTTTTCTAGGTACAATAATTTTAAATTGTTCACCTTTTGAGAACTCACTTTTCTCATTATTGTTCATATCTGTTAATTTACTTCCTGCAGGTGCTTGTTCTCCATTCATATATATACGAATATCTTTTGAATTTATTGGAGAATCTACTTTAAATATTTGTGAAATATATGTGCTATCTTTATCATCAACACTTGCGTTTTTAACAGTACTAATATTTAATACAGGATCAATTCTTGTTTCTGTACCATTTCTACCATAATCAACTAATTCTTTAATTTTAGCAACAATTCGATTACCAATTTCATCTGCTCCTTGATAATTATTTACATCTCCGCCGTCTAACACACGATATACTGCTTGTTTTGTTGCAAAGAATGCATCTTTTGGATCATCAAATCCTAAATTGCCACCATAAGGATATCCTTTTAATAAAACTCTATAAACTGCTGGGTTGCTCATTGCTTCTTCTATAGTTACATCATAAGATAGTGTATCATCTACACCTGGTTTATCTTTGTTAAGACAATATGCAGGACGGAAAACACCATTGTCATAATATCCTACATAATGAGTAATAATATAAGAATAAACACCATTTCCAAAATTATATTTTACATGCCTTGCACATTCTCCTAATTCTACTATTTCTACTTTATCTCCAATGTTTGCAGCCTGTACCTGTGAAAATATTGGAAATATAGTTGTACATAACATGGTGATTAAAGAGAATATACAAAAAACTTTTTTTAATAGTTTATTTTTCATAAACAATACCTTCTTTCCTTTTAAATTTTAATACAAAAAAATAGGCTCTTTAAAACCTATTTTTATAATTATATTTAATTTCCAGCCCAGTCTATGTAATATTTAAATTTTTCTTGATTACCTTCAACAAATTTTTCTACATAATAATAAATCGTTCCAAAACTTACTTTGCCAACAGCAATTTTAATCTCCTCTGTTCTATATGGGTAAAAAACCTGGCCTCTTTTTTCGTAGACATATTTGAGATTTGGTTTTATCTTCATAATATCGTTTAGATAACTTTCTATCTCATCATCATATTCTTCTTGTGTTATTCTATCTATAGTTTGTGTAGGTTTTTTACTATCAGTATTTGTAGAAGTAGTTGGTGGATTACTTGCTGGTGGGGTTGTAGGTTTACTTTCATTACTGTTTCCATTTGTTGTAGGTGTTGTGTAACTGGTATTTTCTTTTGTATCTGTACTTTTATTTTCTTCTGTTTTTCCTTTTTCAGATTGTATCTTATCATTTTTATTTTGGTTGTTTTTTTCTGTGTTTTCTTTAGCTTCCATATTGTTTCTCAATGTTTCTGTTTTTTCATCTATTGTGTTTTCTTGAATAACATTTTCCACCTGATTATATGGGATGTCATTTTCTTCAGGCTTAATTTCAGCAATAGTATTAGTTTCCTTTATATTGTTTTGTTCCATTGCATCATTAAGTGTTTCTATATTAGAAATTTTTTTCTTATTTCCAATATAGCTTATTAATAATAATACACTTATTACTAAAACTAATAATCCAATAATTATAAACATTTTTTTCTTCATAAAACATCACCTCTTTTTTAGGGTAACATTTTTTTGTACAAAAAGGAATGTTGAAGAGAAAAAATTTTTAAAGTACCTCTAACGCTTGAACACAAAGCCTTTGAGTTGGTTGATTTCTTACACAAGTTATAATTGTTATTCTATTATCTTCTGTTTTTTCCAACATAGACCAATCTGTTTCTTCTATTTGTTTAATTGTTGTTATTGTATATTCTTTATTTCCAAGACAAGAAGAATATTTTATGATATCTCCTTCTTTGACATTTTTCAAATTAGCTAAAAATCTAGAAGTGTTATGTCCTGCTAAACAAACATTACCTTGCAAAATATTGCTATGTTCGAAAAGACCAATTCCTTGTGCTAATGATTCCTGAGTTGTCCCTTCTATTACAATATCTTTAAAATTAATAGATGGTATTTCTAATGTTGCAATAGCATTGAGTGTTTTTGTACTATCTGATTCTGATTCGACAGGAGTTCCTGCTATTTTTTGATAGTTTTCAGTTGTATATTCTGTAACAATATCTTGTCTATTGTCATTATTATATATGTTATAGACATAATTTATATTGTCTTGTATATGCTTATGTTGTATGTATTTATATGCACAAAATATACCTGCAAACAATACAATTAGACATAATAGAATAATAAGTGAAATCTTTATAATTTTTTTTGTCTTGTCTTTCAAAAAAATTTCCTCCTTTCTTTTAAATTTAAAATAAATCCTCCTTTCCAAAATAAAAAGACTTAGATATTTTCTAGTCTTATCATCTCTTTTATATATTTTGAAACTTTGGAAAATGGATTAGGATTTGTAATTTTATTACAAACATCCTCCAAGTCAAAAGGATCAAAAATTATGTCATAAATACCAAGCATAAGTGCATCTTTTAATTCCTTTACTTTTTCATTTTCCAAAATAAGAATAACTTGGATATTTTTTTCTCGGACTTTAAACATAAAGTCTTTGAAATTATATTTATTAGGTTGAATTGTTGCAATTAGAGTAGTTGCATCTTTTTCTTCCAATACATAGTCTGGATAATATACTATTCTACTATCATCTATTTTTTTACTTAAATCTCTATCTAATTGCTCATTATCTGTAAAAATTAATACCATTTTTTTAGTTTCCTCCTTTATTCAAAATAGTCTTCAGGATTTGCAAAATTTCCATTGATACGAACTTCAAAATGTGCATGAGGTCCTGTCGAATATCCAGTACTTCCAACTTTAAGAATTGGCTCTCCTTGTTTTACAACTTGATTCGTCTTGACGAGTATTTCAGAGCCATGTGCATATAAAGTAACAATACCATTGCCGGTGATCTATCATTACCATATTTCCATAAGCATTATTATAAATAGCTTTTATTACTGTTCCATCTGCCATAGCTACAAAATTAGCACCTACTGGCGCACCAACATCTGTACCACTATGCAATTTATATACACCGAGTTATAGGATGTGTTCTCATACCAAAATGAGAGGTGATATTTGTATATCCGGGTATTGGCCATGTAAACATACCAGTTGGAACTAGACCTGAGCCATCACTAATGATAATTGAATTAGATGAATTTCCTTGTAGCCAAGCTGTACTTTCTTCACCTTCATAATAACCATTAGCTGCTTGAATAATTACTTGAATATCAGTATCAAGGTCATCTTCTCTTATCCTTAATTTATCCTTTAAGTATGCTCTTAATCTTTCGTATTTTTCGCCAATTAATTCTTCATTTGTAAATACTTTTCCTGTTGTTTTAGTATCTCCATTTTCTATTGTTTTGGATTCGTAATTATATTTATAATGTCCGTAATATTGAATCACTTTCTACAAGTATATAATGTGTTTCTTCTCTTTTAGTAGTAGTTTCTTTTCCATCCTTGTCTTTAGTAGTAGTTTCTATTATTACAGTATCTTTTTCATATTTAAAAGTACTTTCAAAATTACTTGCTACTTGAGTTAACAAATCTTTGTTAATATCCTTATTATCTGTCATATTATGAAATGCCATTATTGCGTAAAGATGAGACCATTCTATTAACTTATCATTTTCTCTGTTATCCACATCTAGTAAGTTATTTGTGGATTCAGTTCCAATATAATTATGGCAAGTGTTTAAATATTCTCATTTCTCTATACATAAATTTCTAATTTCTGCTTGCTCTGGTGGTAGGTCAGAACTATCTGTTTGAACTTCTTGTACAAAGATTGCATCTATAATCGTACAAATTGCAAAAAACAAAAGACCAATAATAAGTATAAAAGGTAGAAAAGGCTTAATAACTTTAAAAGCGACTTTTTTTATTTTATTTTTCGCTTTATTTTTAACTTTGTTCTTTATGCTCATTACTATCACCACCATATTTTTGGTTTTCTGCCTTGTCATTTGCTAATTTATTAACATATTCTGTGTTTTGAAAATTATTTTTTCTTTTTATATTATTTCTATGACTATAACTATCAAAATTTCCTTCAGCCATTTTTGCACCAATACCAAGATATGCAGTTGTTGCCTTAGCACCACCTTTAACGATATTTGTAGCGACAGATTTAGGACTGATTTTATTTCCATTGCTTAAATTATTTTTACTTTCTCCGTTTGACTTAGGAATACTAACTGTATTTTTTTCTTTTGAAATGACATCTCTAATAGGATTTACATTACCATTGTAATCTTTTTCTGCACTCAAATTCATAGTAGGATTTACTATTGCTTTTGCTCTTGATACAAGACCTTGTAAACCACTACCAGAATTGTTGCCATTTGTGTTGCCATTATTATTTTCTGTTGAAGGTGTTTTAAATTGTTCTTTTATAGCTGCTAAACCAAAACCAGCCATTGCTCCCATACCTATTACACGATTTGTCATTTGTTCATTATCAACACCTGCAATTCTTGAAGTTAAATTTTGTAAGCAATTTTGTAAAGCATCTGCTAAAGGTAATATCATCATTGCCCAAATTAAAGAAACTGCCCATCCTCCACCACTTGGAAGAAATGCAAGGTAGATAAGGAATAAAAAGCAGTATATAAATTGCATAAATATATTCATTATAATTTGCCCACCCCATACTGCAGCTGCTGTAACATTTTTATTTATTATCCATAAAGCTGCTGCTATTGGTGTGAAAATTGTAAATATAATAATTGTAAATTGTCTTACAATAAACTTTATATTTAACTTAACAAACAAATATATAAACATTGCTATTACTAATGCAGTTGTTATAGCATTTCCTGTTTTTATACTTGTGAGCATACTATCACCAAGAGATGCGTCTAATGTGCCAGTATTTGCAGCAGTTACAAGTAAATATACTAAACTATTATTTATATATAGCAAAAATTTTATAAATAATGGAGCAAGAGCTATTGCAACTCCACCAAAACATAGTCTCATTAAACTTTCTTTAGCTTCATTTTTCTTTGCTGTATTAGTACCAGCATTCATAATTTTATATGACAGAATAAAAACAGCAATTAAAATTAAAGTTCCAGAAATTATTGCAAAAACTTTGTACCAATTCATTGTTTTATTCCACAATTCACTAGTAAAAGGGGATAAATTATCACTATTTTGTTTGTTATTGAAAATCAGTTCATCATAGTCTTTAAATCCCACATTTGCATCTTCTCCAGTTGTGAAATCAAAAACTGTTTGTGCAATACCACCGTATACATTCTGCAATTATCTTTTCAAAAAGGCTACCGATCTTCTTGCTTTACTTGTTCTTTGAAATCCATATCTTCTGCAAAACAAAACGGAGATAATAAAAAGATTAGAGTAATTACTATTACAAAACTTTTTATTACTTTTTTCAAATTATTGCCTCCTACTTTAAATAATAGGGCAGTAGGAAACACTATATTTTAGGTAAATACAAATTGTTCTTCATAAGGTGTTATTACAAATTTGATTGCAGTAACACTATTATTTAGACTTATAATGCATTGACCAGGACTAGCAGCAGTTAAGAAATTTTTTGTACCTTCAGATAAATTAAAAAATTCTACTACTGCATCCACACTACCAGGACTTTGCTTAAAGATATATCTTGTTGAACATATATTAATGATTGTTCTTCCGTTCATCACAGCCGTAAAAATTCATCAATAAATTGACTTCCGAATAAATAAAGGAACATTATATTTACGGCCTCTACGAGCCACATTCACTAAAAATTCAGCTGATTCCTGATATTTTAAAAATAACCATGCTTCATCACATACAATTATTTTCTTTTTTTCTCTATTTTTTAGTACATATTTTTGCCAAACCCATGTTAATATTACAAAACTAGAATATAACTTGGTAAATTCATCTTTTACTTCTGACATATCAAAACAAATTATATCTTCACTTGATAGAATTTTACTTTCACAATCAAACATACCGTAATGAATTGCCTTTCAAAAAAGGAACTAATATATTTGATAGTTCTTCACAATTACCTCTTTCTTTCAATTTTTTTTGAAAATCTGTAAGAGTTGGCATTTTTTTAGGTATCCTTCCTATAGCATATTTTCCATTGTCTAGTTTTCCACCTTTTTTTTCAAAAAGTGAATTTACATCACTTGTAATGCCTTTTTCTGCATATAATTGATTTACAATTACCTCAATTTCTGTGTTTTCAGTTCCTGTTAATGTCCTTCCATAATTCCTACAAATAGTTCCAAGTAATGCTCTTATCTCTGCAACTTTATCTAAAATATTTATAAATTGCTTATTTCCTTTTTTATCAGGTTCTATTTCAAAAGGATTTACTCCTGCTGACTTTCCTTGTTCAATTTTTATAACTTTTCCTCCAAGCATTCGAGTAAGGTTGGTATATTCTCCTTCAACATCAATAAAAAAAGCACCGCAACCTGTTGTTGCAATGTTTCTTGCAGTTAATGTTTTTAGAGCGACACTCTTTCCACCACCAGAAGTACCACATATAAATACATGAGGGTTGGGGAGAGTGGGAGGACCAATAAATGTATCTACATATACGGGTGCATTTGTATACATATTTCTTCCAATAAAAATACCTCTATCATGTGAAAGATTAGGATTTGATATAGGAATAAGTGTAGCAATGCCGACCTGCGACCATATTTCTTTCGTAATTAGGAATAGGAACTTCTCCAGTAGGTAATATTGTTTTTAATCCTTCAACTTGCCTAAAAGTTAATGTTCTTATCATAGCCGTTTTTTTGTTTAATTCACTTTCTAATATCTTTGTCTTTTCATTTAAATCTTCTAAAGTTTCAGCATTTACTGATATGAATATTGTAGCAAAAAAGAGTTTATCTTGATTAGTTTGTATAAGCATTCGTAAATCTTCTAAATCTCCAATTTGTTTTTCTAATTCTGGAAGATGTAAGATATTTCCCTGTCGACTATATGTAGCATATTCAGATTGACTTTGAACTAATTTTTTTGTTAATTGATTGATTACATTTCCATTGCTTGAAGGCTCAATTTTTACAGAAATATTTATATTACCTATATGAAATAGATCATCAAGCCAACTTACCCAAGTTTGTTCAGGATAAATTGTCATTGCAAAAATTCTTGTATATTTGTTATATCCTAAAACTAAATAATCTTTTCTTTCCTGTAATGTTTCAGGTAATAAAATATCTGCCATTGTAGGAATATTATTAAATATGTTTATTTCTTTTTGCTTTTTGTTTTTTTCCAACATATAAATTTTTACCTCCTTCCTTTAAGTTGCTAATATTTATAGCAGAATTTTTATTTAATTCTCTATAAATCAAATTATATAAGTCATCTTCGTTTAATATCTCACAAACAATTTTAGCTCTAAGTAAATTTCCTGTAAAAGATAATGACTTCCTATTTAATTCTTCAATAGCTTTTTCATATGTACCATCATAACTGATAATTGCATAATTCTTTACAACAGAAATAGTCCTGTTTTCCATAAGATTTTGTAGATAGTCAATAAGATATTCTTTATATTCTCTAATTTTTGTGTTGTTTGTTTTATTTTGTTTAATTAAAGATATAACCTTGCTTGTATCAATAAATTCTGTTGTAGAAAAAAATTGAATAGGATAATCTATTGCTAGTGCTGTTTGAATAAGTACATTTTCAATGGAATCTTGTTCAGAATTTGAAAGCATATTATAATCAATATTTCCTAATTTAATTACATTTGAATATCTATTACCTAAACAAATAATATTATCTTTAATTTTTATCTGCAAAATATCTGTTAATTGTTTTTTTCCTTTTTTATTACTTTTATCTTTATCTTTTGTTTCTGCACTATGCTTTGGTGCATTTACATTTTTCTTTTTATTGTTTAAATAAATAACTGTACCTATGATAAATAGAACAGTTAAAACTAAAAATATAATCATTATTACCATTTTAAACACCTCTTATATACAAAATATTT
>CAMMFK010000046.1 GCA_946496115.1 uncultured Clostridium sp. | reverse complement strand
AAAAGATAGAAAGATAGCAAAAGCTATTTGCAAAATATGGGGAATAAGAGAGAAGAAATACAGAGAGTTAATAAAGACAGATAGTACAGTAGAATATAAATTATCTTATGCAGAGGAAACAGAAGCAACAGCACTAGATGATTTGTTTAAGAAATACAGATACACACATCCATTAGTAAAAGATATAGATTTTGAAAAAGTACCAAGCTTAGCAATGCACAAATACTTACGCACATTCTCAACAAGAGAGGATTTAAAGGAAAGATTTGCTGCATATATAGAAGCGGTAAAAGCAAATAAAGCAAAAGTAAATACAAAAACAGCAAATGTATATGATGCATACAAAACAGCAACAATGGATTGCATGACAACACGAAGTGTAAGAGAAAATGCTGATGTAATTGCAAAGAAAACAGTAGAAAATGCGACAATAGGAGTAGAGCTAAATGCAATACCAATATTAGATACATCAGGAAGTATGACATGGGGTGGAAACTTATTAGAGAAAGCAACTTCAATAGCACATGGAATAGCAACGCATTCAACTTATGCTAAAAATCAATTAATATCATTTAGTTCATATCCACAGCTAATGACAATAAAAGGAGAGACATTAAGAGAACAATATAGATCAATGTACACAGGAGATTGTTCAAATACTGATTTTGGTGCAGTAATGAAACTATTACAAAAGTTAAAGAAATATCCAGAATATTTAATTGTATTAAGTGATATGGAGTTTGATAGAGGTTCTAATCAATCAAAAGAAGAGACAATGAGAATATTTAAAGAGAATGGAGCAGAGACAAAAATAATTTGGTGGAACTTAAATGACAGAAATAAAACAGTACCAGAGTTTGACGAATATGGAAATATATATTTAAGTGGATATAACTTACAATTATTGAAATTATTAGAGAATAAATTTGATATGACAAGTTATATAGACAAATTATTAAAAGAATATGCAAAAAATATTGACGTCAAAATAAATTTATAGTATAATAAATCTATCTTATATTAAACATTCATTAATAAAGTTTTCTTAGAGAAAGACACATACAGCAAAACAATTTTTGTAGCCAAATGGTAAGGCAATAGTCTGCAAAACTATGTATTTTAGGTTCGATTCCTAACAAAGAAACATTTAAGGTGTCTTGGTTAAAATAAAAATAATAGATAGGAAATGCTCATACAGCAAAACAAATTAGGACTGGTAATCCCGATGTCGTTGGTTCGAGTCCAACTTATTCAGCCATTTTTTGAATAATAACTCAGTTGGTTAGAGTACGAGTAATTTTAGGAGCATTGAAAGTAAAGAAATAAAATAGAAAAGGTCATACAGCAATAAGACGGTGGGAAAGACCACTACAGCTAAAATTTTAAATTTATATTTGTATAGGTATTATATTTGCATTTGCAAATTTATATTCTTAAAACGAATAAAATAGACCTTTGACAAGATAAAATGGAGATAGAATATAAAATTCTATCTTTTTTTAAAAAAATCTTATGATACTAGATAAATAAGATTCCACCTTCTTTCTAGCTGATAAAAAGATAAAGTCTTTATTCATGTGTTGTTTGTAAAGAACAAGCGATTCTAGTTAAGCTAATATATATGTCCTTGGTGTAATGGAAGCATAATGGTCTCCAAAACCATTGGTCTGAGTTCAAATCTTAGAGGATATGCCAGTGGCTAGGTCGCTCCTAGATAAGAGTTGAGTATGAAAACAGGAGACTCCTCCGAAAATAAAATTAAAATCCTGTACATTTATATATAGCGTGATAGTAGCAGATGGCAGCTCGCTAGCCTCATAAGCTAGAGGTCGCTGGTTCGAGTCCAGCTCACGCAACCAGCAAAATGCTAGATATTGCACCCCTACATAAAATCTTGTATATTTTTTCATAGTGTTACCATTTTACTCTATTCTAGCTAGAGTAAATATATATAATCAAAAGGAGAAATAGCATGCAAGTAGGCGAAGAAGTATATGCTAGAAGGACATACAGAAGAAATGAAGTAGTGGAAAGAAAACATAAATGGTTTAAAGGGAAAATAATAATAAAAACACCAAATTTTTATGTTGTAGAATTTGAAGACATAAAAATAAGAGAATGTTATAGGGAGAGTGAATTAAAACTTGCAGATAAAAGTAATAAATCAAGATAAAGATGGGATAATTGATTGTAATGGTAGAGATATAAGAATAAGAGGAACAGAAATTTTTTGTATAGAAGGTACAAATAGTTTAAGTGCAGTATCTTTAGGAAAATATAGTGACAAAGAGGAAGCAACAGAAGTATTTAGAAAAATAATAAACGTAATAATGACAAGTAAAGAAAATGATATAATTATATCAATGCCAGAAAAGAGGTAAGATGAAGAAATTAAAAACAACAATAAGACTTAATGAAAAAGCATATAATTTTATAAAAGAAAAAAGTAATAAATCAAAAGAAGAAGGAAAATATATGAGTATGAATAAAATAATTGAAAAAATGATAGAAGAAAAGATAGAATAGTAGAAAATTCTATCTTTTTTTGATATATTAAAAAAAGAGGTGAAAATAATGTATGAAGAAGAAATAAAAACCTTAAGAGAACAGTTAAAATTAAATATGGATGATGTAATGAGAATAGAGAAATTAAATTTATTAAGGTATTATTTAGGCGAAAAAGAAAAAGATGAAAAAGTAATTAAAGTAGAATATGTAGAAGAAAAAGATAATTTAAAATATAGTGAAAGTGTAGAAATATCAATAATATTAAGTGAAAGATTAAATCAAATGATAATGTTAAATAAGAATGATTATAAATTGATAGAAAAACTATATCAAATATTACAAGAGAATTATTATTATTTAGCAAGATATTTATTTAATTATTTTGCAGTAGCAATGGAATTTGGGATAGAGAAATCAAAGCAATTTCTAGCACCAAGGACATGTGTCTTGAACTATGTTAATTGGGAATTAACAAAGTTTTATTATAAAGATAGAGCAGTAATGACAATAAGTATGCCGCAAGGTACTGGGAAAACCGAAACAGGTAAAAGATTTATGGCTTTTGCAATAGGGAACAATCCTAGTTTACCTAATATGATGGTAAGTTATTCAGCAAGTATTGCAAAAGATAAATTTTATAATGGTATAATGGCATTGTATGATGATGAAATGGGAAATTTCAGAAAAATATTTCCTGAAGTAAATCTTATTTATAAAAGTGCAGAAACATTATCATTAGATTTTAGAAATGACAAAAAAACAACAGTACATTCAGAATATTCTTTGTATTGTGCTGGATTTGATGGTTCTATAACAGGTAGAACAAGAGCACATAATATATTATATATTGATGATCTAGTAAAAGATATAGAAGAAGCAAGTAACAAAGATATAATGGATAAAAAATGGACTGAATTTACAGGAACATTAAAAAAACGTATGCAAGGTCATTGTAAACTTTTACTTGTTGGAACTATTTTTAGCATAAATGATCCATTAAGTAGATTAATTGAATATTATAAGAGTAAAGATAGTAAGAGAATAAAAATAATAAAAATACCTGGTTTAAATGAAAATGGAGAAAGTAATTTTAATTATGGATATGGATTTGCAATAACAACAGAAATGTTTTTAGAAGATAAAGATTTAATGGATGCAGTAAGCTTTGAGTGTTTAATACAACAAAATCCTATTGAAAGAGATGGAATATTATTTAATGAAGAAGAATGCAGAAAGTTTAAGGAATATGAAAGAGATGAAACATATGAAAGAACAGTAGCGACTGTTGATGTCGCATGGGGTGGTGGAGATAGTTTATCTATGCCAATAGTAGATGAACATAAAAATGGAGATTGCCCTTTAATAGATGTTTATATCAGTAAAGGACCAAAGGAAGAAACTATTCCTAAAGTAGTAGCAAAAATAATAGAAAATCATATAACTTATGTATTTTTTGAAGCAAATAATGGTGGAGATATGTATGCAGAAGCTGTAAAAGAAGAATTAAAGAAAAAAGGTGTAAATGATTGTTACATAGATTCAGGTAAAGCACCTACAACTAAATCAAAGCTTGACAGAATATTAGCACAACAAGGAGCGATAAAAGGAGCATTAGCAAGCACTTATAGATTATTAATTAAATATAGAGATGCAATAAGAGGAAATAGAATGTATAATGATTTTTTAAATGAATTATTTAGATTTAGTCAAAACTTAAAAAAACAAGGAAAACAGCATGATGACGTTCCAGATAGCTTAGCTTCACTATTTACTAATGTTTTAAAAAATGAAAATAATAGAGTAGGAGCATACAGTCATTATAGTAGAAAAGATTTAGGAATATAATATTGACATTTTATAAAAAAATGATAAAATTAAATTGTCCCAATATGAAATAGTTTTTTGTTTTATTTATTTTATTTTTCATTTTATCATTTTACTTTTCTAACTTTCTTAAAAAAAGCCTAAAAAAATAGGCTTTTTTTTAAGTTTTATTGACAATAAGAAATTAAATTGATATTATATAAGAGAGGTATATTATGCTCTTAATAGATATTAGATGTCCAAAATGTGGAAAACTAATAGCAAAAGCTTATCCAAACTATAAAATAGAGAAAGTATTGTTGTGGTGTCCACGCTGTAAGAAAAATTTAGAAATATTAGATAATAAAAAAAAATTATTGTAAATGAAGAGCTCTAGTAGCCGATAAGTATAAGACTTATTGGCTATTTTTTTATAGAGGTGAAAAAATGTTAGAAGAAAAAATAGGGAAAGGCAGAAGAAGAATAATAATAGATGCTGAAATTAATAGAAATACCATATTAAATGTATTAACTAAAGCTTGGGGTATACATTGTTTAAATGTTACTGATATGAAATATTTAATAAATTATTATAAAGGTTCTCAAGATATAGAAAAAAGAACAACTACTTATACCTCAGGAATAAATGAAAAAGTTACTTTAAATTATGCATATTCAAGTGTAAGAGACATTATAGGTTATACATTTGGAAAACCAGCACAATTAATACAAAGAAAAGTAAAAAACAGAAAAGATATGGAAAAAATAGCTGATATTTTGGAATATGAAAACTCAGCATTAGCAGACCACGAAACAGCAACATTGACAGCAATAACAGGAGTAGGTTATCTATGCACATTACCAACAGAAGAAGTATTAGCTGATTATATGCCTGATATACCTGTCAAAATAAATTCTTTAGATAATCTAACAACATTTTGTGTTCAAAGTCCTAAAATGGGAAATCCAATAATATTAAGTTGTACTTATTATAGTTATAATAATAAAACATATTTTTTGTGTTTTACAGATACTGAAATCTATAAAATAGAATGTGATGGAAAATTTTCTTTAAATAGTAATGCAAAAATAATAGAGTATGATATAAATCCAATAGGACTAAATCCTATAACTATGGTTCAAAATAACCAGTTTTTAATGGGAGATTTTGAAGTAGCAATAAGTGTTTTAAATGCTCTAAACCTAATTGCATCCGATTCTGTAAACGATGTAGAAAATGTAATACAAAGTTTACTAGTAATTATAAATGCAGAATTAAATAAAGAAAATGCTGAAAAAGTAAAGGAAAATAGAATACTTGAATTAGTAGGAGAAATTGGTTCAAATGTAGATGCTAAGTTTATATATCAACAATTAGATAGTTTAGGAATACAAAATTTAAGAGAATATTTTGAAGAAGCTTATAAAACTATAATAGGTATTCCAGATAGAAAAACTAGAGGCGGAGGCGGTGGAGACACGGGCGATGCAGTTAAACTAAGAGATGGTTGGGCAGATATAGAAATTGTAGCAAGAATTAAAGAAAGCTATTTTAAAGTAGCTAAAAAGAAACAGCTAGCTGTAATTATCAATATTTTACAAAGATTAAATTATATATCAGATAAAATTAAATTAGTTGATTTAGATATTAAATTTTCAAGAAATAAAAATGATAATTTACAAACAAAGGCACAAAGCTATTCAACTATTATTTCGACTAAAACAATTGCACCAGAAGATGCTCTTGAGATGGCTGATATGACAACAGATGTAACAGAAGTTATTACAAGAGGAGAAACTTACTGGAATAAAAAACAAGAAAATCAAAATCAAAATTTAATAAACAATAAAGGAGCAGATAGTCAACAAGGGGATAACAATAATGAAGATAAAAATGCTCAAAAAAATAATTTAGTATCAAATGAGCCTAACAAAGGTTCTGATGATAAAACTGTCAAGGTTAGAGAAAACCTATAATCACACAGTATAAATTGCCGATTATGGCGGCTATAACCATAAAAACCATTCGGACAGAGAAGTCCTATAATCACATGGAGAAAGGAAAAAAAATATGGAAGAAGAATTAAAACAATTAATGGGAGAAAGCTATCATGAAAACATGACAGCAGCAGAAGTACAAGAGTACTTCAAAAAATCTTTATTAGAAAGTGGAAACTATGTTAATAAGGAGGCATCAGAAGCATCAATAGCTAAACTAAAAAAAGAATTATCAGATAAAGATAATCAAATAAAAGCAAAAATGACTGATGATGAAAAGAAAAATGAAGAAATTAAACAGCAATTAGCCGAGTTTGAAGAATTAAAACAAAAGTATAGAGAGCAAACAATAAACTCAAATAAATATCAAGCTCAAGGTTTAACTGCTAGTGTAAAAGAAAAAGCAAAAATAAAAGATGATGATAAGGAGTTTGATGAATTTTTAACTTCAATATCAAGTGAAAATTCAGAACAAACAGCAAAAATAAGCAAGTACATTGCAAAAATAGTAAATGCAGCTTACGAAAATGGAAAAGCTGAAATGACAAAAGTAAAAATGGCAAAAATGGGTTCATTTAAAAAAGATAGTGAAACCGACCAAGAAGGAAAAGATTTAGAGTGGGCTAAAGATTTAGCAAAAAGAAACTCTAGTAAAACTAAACAAAATTATTATTTTAATTAATAAGGAGGAAAATTAATATGGCAGTTAATTCAGTTCAAAAACAAGATTATGCACAAGCTGGAAAATCTATCTTAGTTGCTGATAGCTTAGCTTTTTCAGTAGGTGCAGTAATAGGAAATACATCAGTAACAGCAGGAACAGATGGAAAGAAAATAATAAAAGCTGGAACACCTTTAACAGGTGATATATTAAAAAGAAATACAGCTTTTACAGTAGGAACATCAGCAAATGCAGTAGCAATATTACTACATGATTTAGATGTTACAGCAGGAAATACAAATGGAACAATCTTAATTTCAGGTTATGTTGATTATGACAAACTAGAAGCAAATGTTCAAAAACTAATTACTCAAGAAGTAGTTGCAAAATTAACAAAAATAACATTTATATCTGGGACAAAAGATGTAACATTAGGTACAGACTCAGAATAGTAATATTTATAATTTTAAAAGGAGGAAAAATTTATGGCAACAATATTTGATTATGTTCAGTCAGCTGCTTTAGCAGCATATTGGAATACAAAACAAGCTGAAATGGCACAACCACCATTTTTAGGAGAAGTTTTATTCCCAGCAAGAAAACAAGCTGGATTAGAATTAAAATACATCAAAGGTGCAAAAGGTATGCCAGCAGAAATGAACGTATCTGCTTTTGATGCAAAAACAATTAAGAAAGATAGAGTAGGTGTTAGCGAAGTAAAAACAAAAATGCCTTTCTTCAAAAATGAAAAGACAATAGATGAAACAACAAGACAAGAATTATTAATAGCTTTACAAGCTAATAATGATGAATACATAAAACCATTAATTAGAAATATATTTGATGACCAAACTGCACTGGTTGATGATGCAGCTGTAACAAGAGAAATTTTAAGAATGCAATTACTTGCCACAGGTACAATTTCATTGGCTAATAATGGTCAAGAATATTTATATGACTATGGTTTGGCTTCTGAACAAAAAGTAACACCAACAACAAAGTGGGATCAGACAACAGCAGATATTTTAGGCGATATTCAAACATGGCAAGACAATAGAGAAAATGCAGGATATGGTAGACCAACTAGAGCTATTACTTCAAGAAAAATTATGAGAAATATGCAAAAAAATGATGCTATTAAAAATGCTTTATATGTATTTGGACAAGGAAAAGTCGCTATAACAGAAGATATGGTTAAGAGTTATATTCAAGAACAAACTGGTGTTACAATACAAGTTTATGAAAAGAAATATAAAGGATTAGATGGAACAGTAAAGAGATTTCTTCCAGAAGATTTATTTATATTAATTCCAGAAGGAAATTTAGGAGAAACAGTATTTGGTACAACACCAGAAGAAGCTGATTTAATATCGTCAAATCAAGCTAATGTTTCAATAGTTGATACGGGAGTTGCAGTAACAACTTATGAAGATGTAGATCCTGTAACTGTTCATACAAAAGTATCAGAAGTAGTATTACCTTCTTTTGATATGGCAGATTATATTATGATTGGTGATGTTTTAACTAATTAATTTTAGGCTAGAATATTCTAGCTTAAAACTAATTAAATGGAGGTAGAAAATGATAGAAATAAAAAAAGAAAATACTATTTTAAAAGTATCAAAATGTGCTTATAAAGATATATTTAAAAATCAAGGATATGAAATTATAGAAGAAAAGCAAAATAAAATAAAAGAAACTAAAAAAGAAGAAAAAGAAGAAAATAAAAAAGTTGAAGAAAAAATTGTAAATTCTTCAGAATTAACAGAAAAAATTGATATGAATGTGGAAGATAATTTATTTCCTTCAAAAGAAACTAAAAAAGGAAAGTAAGGTGGAAATTATGTTATATGAGGCAAAAAATAAAAAAGTATATCTTAGAGTATCAAATAAATATAAAGAAGTTTCTATAAATAAAAAGGGCGAAAATGATTATACTGTAAAAGCAGATAAAAAGTCTTATGAAGAGTCAGAATTAAAGCCATTAACTGAAATTACTTTAAAACAAGCATACGAACAACTTAAGAAAAGCAAACCTGAAGTTAAATAGAGGAAAAAAAATATGGAAAATTTTGAAATTGAAGATGAACTAAATAAAAAATATATAACTAAATATCCAATAATAGAAGATTTAGCTAAAAAAGTTTATAGAAAAGCATTAGCAAGAAATATGTCTTATATTTCAGGTGATGATTGTGTAGAAGAAGTAATTTCAGCAATAAATGATGTAAATGAAAGAAGAAGATTTACTCCTACAGAAAAAGAATTATTTGAAAATAAATACGAATTAATTGTTATAAAATTATGTATTTTTAATATAGCTAAATATGGTGCTGAAGGCGAAACTTCACATAGTGAAAATGGAATAAGTAGAGGATATGAAGGTCCAGATGGTTCGGCAGATTCAATTTTAAAAAAGATAGTTCCTTTAGCTAAAGGAGTTGATGTTTAATGACATCTTTATTAAGAAATAAAAGAACTTTATATTTATGCAAAGTTAATATTGAAAATAACATTACAAAATATAAAGAACCTGAAAAGATTGAAACTAATTATCAACCCACAAATAGTGAAGGAGAAATTATAGTTTTAGGACCAGAATATACAGAATATTTAAAAATAAAAGATATTGCAGAAATTGGAAAAAAATTCAATAATGGAGATAAATGTTATGTATATGTAAATCCACCTGAAGAACATGATTATTTGTGTAAGAACGCTGATTTTATAGTATCAGGTGAGCCTTTAATTACATTAAATGAATGCGATATAACTTTAAAAAGATTAACAGGTAAAAAGCAATGAAAAAAATTAATATACCATTAACTAAAAAAGGAATAAATGATTTTAAGAGTAAAATAAACAATTTAATATCAGAATTGCCAAAAGTAAATGAAGAAATATTATCTGAATTAGCTAATTTAGGACAAAATGAAATAGAAAAAAATAGAGCTTCTACAATTTATACTGATGGAAATGATGATTATAAAATATTTAAAGAAAAAACAGAAAATGGATATAAAGTTGGAGCAAGAGGATCGCAAGTTCTTTATGATGAATTTGGAACTGGTACAGAAGGATTGAATGCACCACATGAATTAAAAAATAATTTTAATTTAAAGGAATATAATAGTGGAAAAACAATAAGAAGTGCAGGAATTAATATGAAACCTGAAACAGGAATTTTACCAGGAGAATTATATTGGACCTATAAAGGAAAAGACGGAAATATTGTTTATACACAAGGTATTCCAGCAGGAAAAGAAGTATTTAATGCAGAACAAACAGTAAAAAGAAAAAAACAGCAAATAATCAAAAAAAAGGTAGGGGAAGTCTTATCAAAACTTTAATTACTCAAATAAAAAATGATTTAAAAGCAAGATTTAATGAAGATATTTTTGTAAATGAAGAAAAAGTTGATGATTACAAAGATATTTTAATTAAAGGGATTTATGACGAAAATCCACCAGTATCATATCCTATGATTACTATACAAGAAATAGACAATAGTGAAGATACAAAATATTCTACTTCTAAAGGAGAAGAAGTATCATCATTGAGTTATCAAATTGACTGTTATAGTAGAGGAACATTAACATTACAAGCTACAGAAAGCTCAATGCTTATTGGTAGAATTGTAAATGAAGTTCTTGGTGGCGAAAAATATAAAATGACAAGAATAAGCACACCTGTATTAATGCCACTAATTGAAGACAATTCTATAATAAAATATTCAATTAGATATACATGTGCTTTATTTTTAAGTCAAAATACAATATATAAAGATTAAAAAAGGAGGAAAAAATATGGCAGAAGCAATTAATTTAAGTACAGCTGGAATTCATTTATATTATGCAGTTGAGGAAACAGCAGGAACTAGACCAACTACAAAAAGTGCATACACAGACTTGGAAGGAATAAAAAGTACACCAAGTTTAAACCCAAGCCCTGAAGCTCTTGAAACAACATCTTTAAATGAAACAGAATACAAAACATATATTGATGGTCTTAAAGACTTAGGAGGAGCATTAGAGTTTACTTGGAACTTAACACAAGCATTAGTTGATGCATGGGATGCACTAATGACAGCTTATGAAGAAGCAAAAACAGCTGGTAAAGCAACATGGTTTTTAATTGATATTCCTGGTATTGATGAAGGTTTTTACTTTAAAGGAAATCCTAGTGATATGGGAATTCCAGAAACAGCAGTAAACTCTGTGCTAGAAATAACTAACTATATAACACCAACAGCAGCACCTATAAAAGCAGCTAAGCCAACAGCAGAATAATTTAAAGAATGGAGAATAAAAAAATGAATAAAAAAATAGAATTTGATTATGAAGGTAAACATTATACTTTAGAATACAATAGAAATGCAGTAGCTTTAATAGAAAGACAAGGCTTTTGCATAGATGAATTGGTAAAAAAACCAATGAGTATGTTACCACTAGCTTTTGAAGGTTTATTCTATAAAAATCATAAATCAATATCAAGAGAAAAAATTGATGAAATATATAATAAGATGACAGATAAAGAAGGATTAATGAAATCAATAGCAGAGTTGCTAAATGAAACATATACTTCTTTACAAGATGAACCTGATGAAAAAGAGGGAAACATAGACTGGAAGATACTTTAGACCAATTATCTAAAGAAGTAGAGCATATCTTCCTAAATGAAATATTTGAAAACAACTGTCCTTATTTCTTAGCTATTGGAATGAGCTATGAACAATTTTGGGAAGGTGACCCTACTATTGCAAAACATTATTTAAAAGCTTATAAAATAGAAGAAGAAAGAACAGATTGGATATTATGGAAGCTAGGCGTGTATGGATATGAGGCATTGTGTGATGTATCTCCTGTCTTACACGCTTTTGCTAAAAAGGGAACAAAGCCTCTACCTTTTGCCGAAAAACCTTTATTTATAAAAGATAGTCTTATGGAAACAGCAAAAGAAAAAGAAGAAAAGGAAAAGAAAGAGATAGAAAATGAAAGATTAAAAGCAGAAATTAAATTTAATGCTTGGGCAAAAGCAATTGGAAAAAAATTTAACAAGGAGGAAACTAAATAATGAATGCAGATAATGAAAGTGTATTTTT
>CAMMFK010000045.1 GCA_946496115.1 uncultured Clostridium sp. | reverse complement strand
TATTTTTAACATTTTAATCATTCCTTTCAGTTTTATTTTCTTTTATTATTAATTTTTTTTCATAGTCACTTGCTTCAATTTTTGTTAATATATGTTCTTGTCCAACAAACATTAAACATTCTCCTCTTCTAAATGATTTAATTTCTATTTTTTCTTTATTAGATAAATCTGTATATTTTTCTAATACTTTTATATTTTCTTCTTCTAAATTAAAAAATACTTTTACACTTGAGTTGTTTAATATACTTTTTCCATAGGTTCCTTCATCCAAACTAAATAGATCTGATACATCTTGTGTAATTGCTACACCGCTTCCACCATATTTTCTTATTGTTTTAAATATTTTATAAATAAAGCTCGCAACTTCTTTGTTAGAGGTAATTCCTATTAATCTCCATATTTCATCTAAATATATTGCTTTTTTTACTTTCCTATCTTGCTTGGCCTTGTCCCAGTAATATTCAATGAATACGTACATAGCATACTTTAGGTTATCTTCTCCAAGTTCGTATATGTCTGCAATTATTAGTTTGTTTTCTAATTTTACATTTGTTTTTTTATTAAAATAACTTAATGATCCTTTTATAAATGGAAATAATTTTATTTGCATATTCCCATCTAAATTATTGTATAAATCTTCTAATATTGGCATGTCGTCGCTTGTTTTAAATTTGCCATTTTTGTATAAAGATTTATCATTAAATGTTATTCCTTTTTGATTATATGTTTTAATAATTGCTTTTTCTAATATTGTTTTTTCTTCTTCTTTTAGATTTTCAAATATTAATTTAAAAAATCCTATTAATTTTCCTATTTTTGTAGACAAGTATCCTCTTTGTTCTTCTTCCAAACTTTCTTTCCTTATGTCTAACACATTTATATATGTATTCGAACTTGGTCCTAATTTTATTATTGTACCTCCTAAACTTTTTCCAAGTTTTGTGTATTCTCTATCTGGATCTATTACATATTGCTCTAGTCCAAATAGTGCATATCTGAGTATCATTAATTTTGTAAAATATGATTTTCCTGCACCACTTGTTCCAAATATACACATATTTGCATTTTTATATTTATTTGTATCAAATTTGTCTATAAATATTAGTGAATTGTTATAAATATTTTCTCCAATAAATATGCCTGTTTCATCAAATACTGCTGAAGATATAAATGGATATGTTGCAACAATTGAATTTGTTAATATATTTCTTTTTGTTATTTCTTTTACATCTGAATTATTTTGCATAAGGGGCAAGCAAGATAAGTATGTTTGTTCTTGTCTAAAATATGCTTTTTTAGGTAATATCCCTCTACTTCTAAGTAATCCTTCTATTTTATTTAAATTATATTCTAATTCTTTTGTATTCTCTGCAAATGTCATTATATATGTGTATAAAAAGTATAATTCTTCATTATTTATTTGCATTTCTCTTCTTATATATTTTGCGTCATTATATGTAAATACTGCTATTTCTGAATCTTGTCTATTTTCGCCTATTTTTTCTAAGTCAACTTTTACATTTCCTATGTTATATGTTAAGTCCTTTATTACCTTATATGTGTCTTGCTTTTCGTAAAACATTGAAATATATATATTGGTATTTGAATCTATTATACTTTTTAATATTAAGTCATCTTGCTCACGTAAGTAATTAACAATTAATAAACCGGAATAATACATTCCATCTATTTCAATGTATTTTGGATTGCTTAAATTTATATATGAAGGACTTAGATAATCTTTTTTGGTAAATATTCCTCCTAAATAATTATTCGCTATTGTCACCACCTTTTTATATTTTTAGACTCTTTATTATTTTGCTTTTGTAAATTTAATAAAAATATTTCTTTTGTTAGCCATTTAAAAAAATTCTTGAATTTAAAAATGAGAATAATACTTCTCTTATTTGATTTTCTTTTGTATATTCAGAAATGATGTTGCCACATCTAGCTAAAAGCTCTTTGACTTTGAAATAATTTTCTTGCAAATTTTGTATTGTTACACTTTCTAAATTAGTAATGTCTTCTGCACTTTGGCTTATAATAATATAGAAATTTTTGTTGGAAGATTTTTGTTTTTGATTTAAAGAATTAATATATTCGATATACTTTTCTTTTATTTCTGAGTAAAAATTATTTTGATTTAATAAATCAATATGTTTTGTTAAATCTTCTTTTTTGCTTTGGATTAAAATTTGTAGATTAAAATTACAACTTTTTATAAAACTTTTATATGAATTTAAAATTGCTTCTTTTTCTAATTCAGATTTTAAATTATAGTTAATAGGCTCAACTTTTAATATTTTTACATAGGAGGAATTTTTGAGTTTTATTATTCCATTCTCTAAAATCTTATCATAAGGAAGCCAATTTTGAACAGATTTGAATTTTTCTGATTTCATTGATTTAATTCCTTTTAAGTATTTAGGTTTTTAAAGGTTACCCATAAACCTATAATTTTATTAATCTGCTCTTTTAATTTTCTCCTTTCAAATAAATAATACAACGTTTTCCATTATATGTCAACAGATTTTTGCAATTTTCTTTGTTTTTTCGTCGACATTATTCGACAAAATCCGACTTTTGTTAATGTAATTTAGTTGCAGTTTTATTTTTTATTTAGCTAAAAAAGACCAATATATATTGGTCTTTAAAATTTTTAAATTATAGTATAACAGGTTATATATCCAAGTTTTTAACATATTTTGCATTTTGTTCAATAAATTCTTTTCTTGGTTCTACTTGGTCACCCATTAAAATAGTGAATATTTGATCTGCTTTTATTGCATCATCCATTGTAACTTTTATTAAAATTCTATTTTCAGGATTCATTGTTGTTTCCCATAATTGTTCTGGATTCATTTCGCCAAGACCTTTATATCTTTGAATAGAAACATTGTCTCTTCCTATTTTTGCAAGCTGTTCATCTAGTTCTTCATCTGTATAGCAATATACGTCTTGCATTCCCTTTTTAGATACTTTATATAGTGGTGGTTGAGCTAAAAATACATGTCCTTGTTCTAAAAGTGGTCTCATATATCTAAAGAAGAATGTTAATAATAATGTTCTAATATGTGCTCCATCAACATCGGCATCAGCCATGATTATTACTTTTCCATATCTTATTTTTGATATATCAAAGTCTGCACCAATTCCAGCTCCAACTGCTTGAATTACTGGTTTTAATTTTTCATTATTGTATATTTTATCTGCTCTAGATTTTTCAACATTAAGCATTTTTCCCCAAAGTGGTAATATTGCTTGGTATTTTCTATTTCTACCTTGTTTTGCACTTCCTCCTGCAGAATCTCCCTCAACAATGTATACTTCACATTCTTCTGCTACCTTGCTTGAGCAATCTGCTAATTTTCCTGGAAGAGTTGTAACTTCTAATGCATTTTTTCTTCTAACCAATTCTCTAGCTTTTCTTGCTGCTTCTCTAGCTCTTGAAGCACTAACACATTTTTCAAGAATTGTTTTTGCAACTGCTGGATTTTCTTCTAAATATGTAGATAAAGCATCAGTTACCATAGCTTGTACAATTCCTGCTACATTACTATTTCCTAATTTTGTTTTTGTTTGTCCTTCAAATTGTGGTTCTTTAACTTTTACAGATATAACAGCGGTTAAACCTTCTCTTATATCTTCTCCCTGTAAATTAGACTCTTTTTCTTTTATTATGTTATGATTTCTTGCATAGTCATTAAATACTTTTGTTAATCCTCTTTTGAATCCTTCTAAGTGAGTACCACCTTCTACTGTATTTATATTGTTTACAAAAGAATAAATATTTTCATTATATGCTGAAGTATATTGCATTGCTATTTCAACTGGTACTTCGTTTACTGTCTTTTCTATATATATTGGGTCTGGATTTAATTTTTCTTTATTTTGATTTAAGAATTCTACAAAAGACTTTAATCCTCCTTCAAAGCAAAATTCAGCTTTTTTAGGTGTTTCTTCTCTTAAATCTTCTATACTTATGTATAATCCTTTTGTTAAAAATGCTATTTCTCTAAATCTTTCAGCTAATGTATCATAGTCATATTCTGTTGTTTCAAATATTTCACTATCTGCTAAAAATCTAACTGTTGTTCCTGTTTTTTTAGATTCTCCTATTTTTGAAAGCTTTTCGACAGTTTTTCCTCTTTCAAATTTCATTTGGTATATTCCACCATCTCTTTGAATAGTTACTTCTGTCCATTCAGATAGAGCGTTTACAACAGATGCACCAACACCGTGCAATCCTCCAGATACTTTGTATCCACTATCTCCACCAAATTTTCCACCAGCGTGAAGTACTGTGTAAACTGTTTCTGCTGCGGATATATGTGTCTTTGGATGTATTTCTACTGGTATACCTCTACCATTATCTGATACGGAAATTATATTTCCTGGCTCTATTTTTACTTCTATATGTGTACAATAACCTGCTAATGCTTCATCAACGCAGTTATCTACTATTTCATATACTAAATGATGTAAACCTCTTTTTGAAACACTACCAATATACATACCTGGTCTTTTTCTTACGGCTTCAAGACCTTCTAATACTTGTATTTGGTTAGCTCCATAAGCGTGATTATATTTTTCCATTATATTTCCTCCTGCAAAATTCTTTAGTTTGCTACATATAAGTTTATTTTTATTTTTAAAATTTGTCAAGTAAAAATTTTTTAATTTTCAATATGTATTACTTGTTTCTCTCACCAATATAAATTGCTAAATCTTTTAGAAATTCAGCTTTTTCACCATATAGTTCCAAACAATTTATTGCTTCTTTTATATTTTTTTCTAATTCTTGCTCTGCTTTTTCTAGTCCATATTTACTTACGTATGTGCATTTTTTTCTTTTCCTATCGTTTCCAACTGGCTTTCCTAAAACTTTTTCATCTCCAATTTCAGAAAGAATATCGTCCTTTATTTGAAATGCTAGTCCTATTTTTTCTGCATAATTAGTTAAATTTATCAAATCTTCTTCATTCACGTTTGCAAGAATTGCACCTATTCTAACAGCTGATCTTATTAGAGCTCCTGTTTTATTTTTGTGCATATATTCAAGTTCATCTATTAATGCTTGCTTTCCTTCATATTCAGTATCTACATATTCTCCTATAAGCATTCTGTCTACAGCATATGAAAGTTCATAAAAACTATCAATATTTTCTTTAGTTAAATTATTTTTTAAATTTTCGCTTATTATTAAATAGGCATTATTAAGCAAACTATCTCCTGCTAAAATAGCTGTTGCTTCATTAAACATTTTATGATTTGTAGGTTTTCCATGTCTAAAATCATCATTGTCTATTCCCGGTAAATCATCATGTATTAAAGAAAAATTATGTATCATTTCAATAGCTACTGCATATGGCATACAAACTTTAGTATCATTTTTAAAAAGTTTATATGTTGCTAGAATAAGTGTTGGTCTAAGTCTTTTTCCACCTGCCATAAGGCTATATTCAACTGATTGATTTAGCTTCTTTTCTAGACAATCATTTTTTCTAACATATTTTTCAAGCTCTTTATCCACAATTGTTGCATAATTTTTTAGTTCTTCTTTAAAATTCATAATACTCCCCAAATTACTATTTTATTTTTAGTACAACTTTTGTTTTTTATAAATAGAAAAATTAAATTTTCATATTGCTAAACTTTTAGCATTAATATTATATTATAAAATTTCACCATTTACAACCTTATGGGAAATACTATTTTTTATATTTATATTTTTTGTACATGTAATTATAACTTGTATATCTTCTATATTATTTAAAAAATTAGCAATTCTTTTTTCATCTAGTTCAGACATGAAATCATCTAATAAAAGTATTGGATATTCACCTAAATCTTCATAAATAACATTTAATTCTGCAAGTTTAAGAGATAATATGGCTGTCCTGTTTTGTCCTTGAGATCCATAAATATTAACAGGTTCATTATTTATGTATATTGTAAAATCGTCTCTATGTATGCCTTTGGTTGTATATCCCCTAAAATAATCATTATTTCTATTTTTCTTCAATTCTTGTAAAAACTCTTCCTTACTTTTACAGTCTGAAAAATATTTAATGTCTATTTTTTCATCGGTTATTTCCGAATGAATTGATGTTATTTTATTTTTTATTAAATGTATAAATTGTTTTCTATATGTATGTATTTTTTCTCCATACTCTGCAAGCTTTTCATCCCATATGTCTAGCATTGCATCATTTTTTATTCTTTGTTTTAAAAAATTATTTCTTTGTTCAAGTGTTTTTAAATATGAATTTAAGTTTAATACATATGCAGGTCTTAATTGTCCAATCATCATATCTAAAAATTTTCTTCTTGAAGCTGGTCCTGACTTTAATAAATTAATATCATCTGGTGTAAAAATTACTAAAATAATATTTCCTAAAACTTCACTAAGTTTTTTTAATTTTACATCATTTAAATAAACATTTTTTTTATCTGAAATTTCTACTTTTATTTCTCCATCTCTATCTTTTTTTTGAAAATGAATTTGAATTTTTAAAAAGTTCTCACCCATTTTTATTAATTCTTTGTCTTTATTTGTTCTAAAAGATTTTCCTAAACTAGAAATAAAAATGGATTCTAAAATATTTGTTTTTCCTTGAGCATTATCTCCATAAAAAATATTTATTTTATTTTCAAAATTTACTTCTTGAAATTTATAATTTCTAAAGTTTTGTATTTTTAAATTATCTATGTACATTTTATCTCCGGTTTTATCCACATATTATTCATAATATGTGGATAACTTATATGTTTTTTAGTCATTTTTTAAACGAATTGGTAATATCATATATTTATAGTCACCAGTTTCTTCTACACTTCTTATAATACATGGTGAAATACTTGTACCAAAATCTATAAATACTTCTTCATCATCTATTGATCTTAATACATCTAAGAAATATTTAGGATTAAATCCTGCCTCTAAATCTTTTCCTTCTGTTGTAACATATAACTCTTCTTTTGCATCACCAGTTTGGTTAGTACAAGAAATTGTAATTTTTCCAACTTCAACTGTAATCTTTACAGGGTATTTTTTTTCTTTTTCTATACTTGAAGCAGAAATTAAGCTAATTCTTTCAAAACAGTTTAAAATAATTGATCTATTTACTCTAACTCTTGTCTCCCATTTTGAAGGAAGTACGCTAGCATAATTTAAGAATTCTCCATCTAATAATCTAGTAACTATTTTACAATTTTCTATTTCAAATAAAGCTTGGTTTTTGGCTATGCCTATTTTTACTATATCAAAAGAGTCAGATAATATCTTATTTATTTCTGTTAAAGTTCTTCCTGGTATTACTGCTGAAAAGTCATTTGTTTTAGTTTGTAAAAATTTACTCTTCCAAGCTAATCTAAAACCATCAACAGCAACAACATTTAATTTATTGCTTTTTACTTCAAATAAACATCCAGTAAATATTGGTCTATTTTCTTCTGTACTAATAGCAAATATTGTTTTTCTAATCATATCTTTCAATGTGTTTTGTTCTATTTCTATAGAATTTTCTACATTAATTTCTGGAAGTTCTGGAAAATCTTCTGGATTCATTGTTGCTAATTTATATAAAGAACCTTCACATTCAATAACTAGAAGATTTTTATCATTTACTTCTATTTTTATTTCTGTATCTGGTAATTTTCTAATTATTTCACTAAACATTATTGCATTAACAACTGTTGCACCTTGTTCTTGTACATTACAATCTTTAATTACATATTCTATACCTAATTCTAGATCATAACATGTTAATCTAATATCATTATCATTAGTTTGAATTAATATACCTTCTAATATAGGCATTGTTGTTCTAACAGCGACAGCTTTTGTTACGGAATTAAGAGCTTTAAGGATTTTTTCCTTTTCACAAATAAGTTTCATTTTTCATTTCTCCTTCTTTTATAATAATATAAATATATTTAGTAGTAGTAGTAGTAGGTCCTGTGGATAATGTGGAAAACTATCTCAATCCCTTTAACCCTACGGAAATTCGGTGTGGATAACTCTGTGGAAAACTTAAAAAGTTATCCACACAATTCAAAAAGTTATCCACATTTTGAGTTATCCACATGTTATCCACAGGTTTTCCACAACCCCCCTGTGGATAACCAACAGGGCTCTTCCGTAGGAAGAGATGCACGTCCTAAAGTCAAACATTAATTTCACAAACAGAAATTCTACTAATGACTACTTTTGTCAGTTGTTGCAACTATTTGTCGGAAAGTAGTATGTTTTGCACACTTTCCACAATTAATCTTGTGTTTGAATTAGTTTTTATTTCCTTTTCAATTTTATTGACTGCATGCATTACTGTTGTGTGATCTCTTTTACCAAAATCTATACCTATTTGAGGTAAAGACATTTGTGCAACATTTCTACACAAGTACATTGCAATTTGTCTAGGAAATGTGATGTCATTAGACCTTTTTGAACCTCTAAGATCTGCTGGCGAAATATTAAAATATTTGCCTACAACATCTTGGATGTATTCTGATGATATAACTTTATCTTGCCTTTGAATAATATCATTAATTGCTCTTTCAGTCATTTCCATTGTAATTGGACTATTAGTTAGAGAAGCTTTAGCAACTAATTTATTTAGTGTACCCTCTAGTTCCCTAATATTTGTGTCGACTCTTGTTGCAATTGTAGATAAAATTTCATCATCTATAATTATATTGTCTAATTGTGTCTTTTTTCTTAAAATAGCAAGACGTGTTTCAAAATCTGGATTAGATATGTCGGCAATTAAGCCCCAATCAAATCTTGATTTTAATCTGTCTTCTAGTAATTCTATGTCTTTGGGTGGCTTATCACTAGATAATACTATTTGTTTTCCAGCTTCATAAAGAGTGTTAAATGTATGGAAAAATTCCTCTTGTGTACTCTTTTTGTTAGCAATAAATTGAATATCATCTATTAATAAAACATCTATATTTCTATATTTTTCTCTAAACTTTTCAGTGGCTTGATCACGTAATGCGTTAATTAATTGATTTGTAAAGTTTTCTGATGTGACATATAAAATATTTGTATTTGGATTATTCATAAGTATTTGATTACCTATTGCATGCATTAAGTGAGTTTTACCAAGGCCAACTCCTCCATAAATAAAAAATGGATTATATTTTGCTCCGGGATTATCGGATACACCTTGTGCAGCAGCTTGTGCAAATTTATTATTACTTCCTACAACAAATGTATCAAATGTATATTTAGGATTAAGTCCAGAGTTAATAAACATTTTATTATTTGTCATATTACTACTTATAGGAATAGCTATATCTTCCTCATCTTGTAATTTTATAATTACATTGCATTTTTTATTTGTAATAAAATTAAAAGTGTTTGTAAGTAGAGTCAAATATCTTGATTCAATAGTATCTTTTTGAAATGAATTAGAGGCAACTAAAACAATAACGTTATCCCTAACGCTTTTAAGTTCTAATGGCTGAATCCATGTTTGATATGTAATTACTGTTGTTTCTTCTTTTAGAAGCTCTTTAGCTTTGCTCCATAGTTCGTTTAAATTTTCATTTGACATTAGTTTAGCCCCTATTCTGTTTAAAAATATATTTAGTGCAACATAAAAAAGTTATTTAATATCCACAATTTGTTCATCAACTGTGGATAAAGACTTAAATAACTTTTCTTTTGTGGACTTAAATATTTATTTTTTAAATGTATACATATAATATCAAAAAATGACATATATAGTCAAGCAAAATAGTATAAAAATATAAAAAAATTTACCCCTAATCTATTGACATAATTGGCATTCTTAGGGTATAATAGGTTGTACGATTGAGAATTAAATTGCAATAGAATTGGAGGTGCAATATAAATGAAAAGAACTTATCAACCAAAAAAGAGACAAGCTCAAAAAGAACATGGATTTATGAAAAGAATGTCTACTAGACAAGGTAGAAATGTATTAAAGGCAAGACGTGCAAAAGGAAGAAAAAAATTAAGTGCGTAAGCTTTTTTGTTGAGGTCACAAATATAGTGACCTTTTTTAAGGTATTATGTTATGAAAAGAATAAAAACATTAAAATTAAATTATGAATTTAAAAATGTTTTTAATAAAGGCAAGTTTTATATTGCTAATCAAATAATTATATATATAATGAAAAACAAATTAAATGAAAATAGACTTGGTATAGCAATTAGCACAAAAATAGGTAAAGCACACATTAGAAACAGAGTCAAAAGAGTAATTAGAGCGGCTTACCAAAATAACACAAAGAATGTTAAACAAGGCTATGATATAGTAATTATTTGGAATAAAAAAGCAGATGTAAAAGATTTGTCTTATCAAATAATAAATAAGGATATTGAAAAAATATTTTTAAATTCAGGAATTAAATAATGAAAAAAATTTTTATTAGTTTAATAAATTTCTACCAGAAATGGATATCACCATTTTTTCAAAGTATAGGGGTTCATTGTAAATATTATCCTAGCTGTTCAGAATATATGAAACAGGCAATTGAAAAATATGGCCCTTTAAAAGGTATTTTTTTAGGAATTAAAAGATTATTAAAATGTAATCCTTTTTCAAAGGGAGGATATGACCCTCTAAAATGAAGGGAGTTAAATAAATGGGTTTTTTAGCAAATCTTTTTGGATATGTACTCAATTTTTTATATGAATGGATACAAAATTATGGTTGGGCAATGATTTTATTTTCTGTACTTTTACAACTTATTTTATTGCCATTGTCAATAAAACAGCAAAAGTCAATGAAAAAATCAGCCAAAATACAACAAGAAATGAAAAAACTTCAGGTTAAGTATAAAAATAATCCAGAATTACTTAATCAAGAAGTAATGGGCTTATATAAAAAAGAAAAAGTTAGTCCTTTTTCAGGATGTTTGAGCTCAATAATACAATTAATATTATTCTTATCAGTATTTTATTTAGTAAGCAGACCTCTTACTTATATGTTAAAAGTAGATCCTACAGTTATACAAAATTATGAGCAAGAGATTACAGAAAGTGGAGAAACATCTTCTTATCCAGAAATGAAAATTATAGAAGAAAAAGCTACAGAGGATGAAAGCGTATATATTAATATGGACTTCTTAGGTTTAGACTTAAGTAAAGTTCCAATGCAGAATTTAAGCGATATTAAAGTATTAATAATACCAATTATTTATGTAATAACTACATTTGTTAATATTAAACTTATTACAAATATGAATAAGACAAAAGAACAAAGAGAAAAGGAAAAAGAAGATAAAAAACGTAAAAAGCAAAAAAATGCTCTTACAGATGGAAAACAAGAAGAGTCTATGGAAGAACAACTTGAAAGTATGCAACAAATGACAAATAGTATGAATTATATGATGCCAATTATGTCCATAGCTATTGCTTTAATTGCACCTCTTGGTTTATCACTTTATTGGCTAGTAAAAAACATACTTCAATTAGGTGAAAGAGTTTTATTAAATAAAGTATTAAAAGATAAAGAAGAGGTGAAAGAATAATGGGTAAAACTATTATAGTAGAAGGAAAAACATCAACGGAAGCAATTGAAAAAGGTCTTAAGGAATTAAAATGCAGAAAAAATGATGTAGATATTAAAATACTTGAAAGTGAAGATAAAAGAAGTTTTTTTAGTATTTTAGAGCCTAGGGTTGTAAAAGTAGAACTTACAGTAAAAGAAGGAAAAGAAAATCATGAATTTCATGAAAAAGAATATAAAGAACCTTCTGATGAGGATGTAAATAATTGCCAAAATAATATAGAAACTTTTTTGAAAGAATTTACATCTGCTGTTAAGAATCTTGAATATAAAATTAATGTTCAAAATAAAGAAATTAATGTTGAATTATTGGGAGAAAAGTCATCAGACCTTATAGGATATAGGGGAGATACAATAAATGCTATGCAAACTATTTTAAGTAGTATAGGCAATAAAAATACTCTTGTAAGAGTTAGAGTTTTACTTGATATAGCAAATTACAAAGAGAAAAGAGAAGAAACACTTAAAGAGCTTGCTAGAAAACTAGAAAAGACAGTTAAAAGAAATGGCAAAAAAATAATATTAGAACCTATGAATTCTTATGAAAGAAAAATAATTCATACAGAATTACAAAATAGTGAATATGTAACTACTTATAGTATAGGAGAAGAACCTAGAAGAAAGGTAGTAATTGAGAAAAAATAATTATCGAAGTCAAAGTTCGAGGAATTGTTTAGTAATAAACATACCAGGGCTTTGATTTTTTAATATTATTTTTTATTATTTAATTTTATTTAATAATATTAATAATATTTAATTTTGCTTTATATTGATTAGTGTTGCTTAGTATGACTTAATATTATTTAGTATGGATTAAAGCTCCAATATGAATTCTTCCGCTTTTGCTTCTCGGTTTCGCTTGCGCGAAAACGCTCGCACGCTCCACTTCACAGTTGATACGTATCGCTCATTTCTATTGCTTGTAACTGCTCCACTTCGCTTAAAAGCTTTAGAATGTATATTGTCGCTTTTTAAAATTAATTAAAAATATATAAATAAATTAATTAATAAAAATAAATAATAAATAAAAAAATAATTTTAAAATAATTAAAAAAATAAAAAATAAAATAAATAAATAAATAAAAAATA
>CAMMFK010000044.1 GCA_946496115.1 uncultured Clostridium sp. | reverse complement strand
AAAGCAGATGATAAAAATCGCTGAAAGCCTTGAGGCTGTATATATATATATATATATCGTAAGATTTAACAAAATAATTTTATGTGAACGTAGCAAAGCTATGTATTTTAAGCGAACGTAAAAATTCGTTTAGAATGCATAGCTTTTTTGACGTGATTTTTTCAGTTGGGGACGGTCCTAAAACGAAAAAAGTTGTCAATGGGGACGGTTCTATTTGACAAATAAATAAGTTTGGAAATTTATTAGGAGGGAATTTAAAACTATGAAAAAGCTAAATAAAAAACAAAAGCTAATAATTCTAATTTCATTAATTACTATTGCTGTTATAATAGGATTAACAGTTGTAGCAAATGTGATTAGAATAAACATAATAAATAGCAGTTACAATTCAGCAAACAATAACTCTAGTAGTGGCAATTTATTGCCAGAGTATATAAAAGAAGGAATAACTTTAGGAGGAATAACAGGAACATTAGTAGACTTAGATACCTCAGATGCGACAGCTACAGCAATGGATATAGCTTATGGAGAAACAGCATATGTAGATGGAGAGAAAATAACAGGACTATTTGTGCCAAGAAGTAGCTTAGAAGTAGGACAGTATGTAGAGTATATACCAGACACCACCGAAAGCTATTCATTGCCAAACACTGTAAGTGGATATACTTTAAATCAAACAATATCTCAAGATACAAGCTTAAAGTGGAGGATAATGAGTGTAAATGATGATGGAACAATAGACTTAATAAGTTCAGCACCAACAAGTCAAAGTGTGGGATTAGGAGGAGCGTTAGGATATAATAATTGTGTATATTTGTTAAATGATATATGTGCAGAATTATATAGTAATGAAAATTTAGGAGTAACAGCAAGAAGTATAAACTTAGAGGATGATATAGAGCCAAAGATGAATGAAGCAGGAATAGCAGCAAGAGACTCATATGAAAGTGGACAAACATATGCCTATGGAAATGTAAGAACATATACTAGTAGTAGTTATAGATATTATCCAAACCTATATGCTCAAGAAAAAGGATCAGGAATAGATACAGGAGTAGCGAGAGAAGATGGAGTAGCAAAGAATGACAGTTATTATAGTAGTCCAACAGCAGAAACATATACACAAGCAGGAACATCATTAACGGTAACATCAGATTATTACTATTTTAGTAGTTCAAATAGCCCAAGCTATTTTGATGATACAACATGGTATGATTTAGTATTTAATACAAACTCATACTATTGTCTTGCTTCGCGCTGTGTTAATGCATATCCTAGTTATGCGTTCTTCTACGTACGCCGCGTGGGATATGGCAGTTTATACTATGGCAATCTGTTCGACTCGAACAGCTACGCGGGCTACAACTACAGCTATCGTTTCCGCCCCGTAGTTTCTCTTGGCTCTAATATCCAAATATATGGTGGGGACGGAAGTGCAGAACACCCATATCAGCTTTCAGCATAGACGTACATAGAGTAAAAACACTTATAGAGCCTGTAAAAATACTGCATAAAAATCTATACTTTACCTCAAAAAAGTATAGATTTTTTTGTATTTATGTAGTATAATATTTCCATAAAACATTACGGAATTAAGGAAAGGACGATGTATATGTATAACTTTAGAGAGATAGAACCTAAGTGGCAAAAATATTGGGACGAGCATGAAACATTTAAAACTGATGTGTGGGATTTTTCAAAGCCTAAATATTATGCACTAGATATGTTCCCTTATCCATCAGGACAAGGACTTCATGTTGGTCATCCAGAAGGCTACACAGCAACAGATATTATTAGCAGAATGAGAAGAATGCAAGGCTACAATGTTCTTCATCCAATGGGATGGGATGCTTTTGGACTTCCAGCAGAACAATATGCTATAAAAACAGGTAATCATCCAGAAGGCTTTACAAAAGAAAATATAGCAACTTTCAAAAGACAACTTAAAATGCTTGGATTTTCTTTTGATTGGAGCAAAGAAATTTCTACTTGTGACCCAAGTTTTTATAAATGGACACAATGGATTTTTAAACAACTTTATAATGATGGTTTAGTTAAACTTGTAGATATGCCAGTTAACTGGTGTGAAGAATTAGGTACTGTACTTTCTAATGATGAAGTTATAGATGGCAAAAGTGAAAGAGGTGGATTCCCTGTTGTTAGAAAAAATATGAAACAATGGGTTATGGACATACCTAAATATGCAGAAATTTTGCTTAACGGCTTAGATGAAATAGATTGGCCAGAGTCTACAAAAGATATGCAAAGAAACTGGATTGGCAAGTCAGTAGGAGCAGAAGTTACCTTTACTGTTGCAGATCTAGAAAGTTTTGATGCACAAATAGAAAAAGATACATCAAAAGCTAATGAACTATTAACTTTTACAGTATTCACAACAAGACCAGATACATTATTTGGTGCAACATATTGTGTACTTTCACCAGAACACCCACTAGTAAAAAAAATTACAACTGCTGGATACAAAGAACAAGTAGAGGCATACATTGCAAAATCTGCTTCTAAGTCAGACTTAGAAAGAACAGAGCTTAATAAAGAAAAAACAGGTGCATTTACAGGAGCATATGCAATTAATCCAGTAAACAACAAAAAAATACCTATTTGGATTTCTGACTATGTTCTTATGACATATGGAACAGGAGCTATTATGGCAGTTCCTGCTCATGATCAAAGAGATTACGAATTTGCTACTAAATTTGGATTAGACATAATTCCAGTACTAGAAGGCGGAGATATTTCAAAAGAAGCATTTGTAGGTGATGGAAAACATATAAATTCAGATTTCTTAAATGGACTAAATAAAGAAGATGCAATAGAAAAAATTACAAACTGGTTAGAAGAAAAGAAAATAGGCCACAAACAAGTTAATTATAAATTGCGTGAATGGATATTTGCTAGACAACGTTATTGGGGAGAACCAATTCCAATAGTATTTACTGAAAATAATGAAATTCATGTTTTAGCAGATGAAGATTTACCATTAATTTTACCAGAACTTGAAGACTATAAACCATCTAAAGATGGAGCATCACCACTAGATAAAGCTACAAATTGGGTAAATACTACATTTGAAGGCAAAAAAGCAAGAAGAGAAACAAGCACAATGCCTGGCTCAGCAGGTTCAAGTTGGTATTTCTTAAGATATATTGATCCACATAATGATAAAGAATTAGCAGATCCAGAGCTATTAAAGCATTGGATGCCAGTTGACCTTTATATGGGTGGACCTGAACATGCTGTGGGACATTTGTTATATTCAAGATTTTGGAATAACTTCTTATATAACAAAGGACTTTCACCAGTTAAAGAGCCATTTGCAAAACTACGTCATCAAGGTATGATACTTGGCACAAATGGCGAAAAAATGAGCAAATCTAAAGGCAATGTTATAAACCCTGATGATATGGTTAAAGAATATGGAGCAGACGCTTTAAGAGTTTATGAAATGTTTATGGGACCAATAGACGCTGCTAAGCCTTGGGATCCAAACGGAATAGATGGTTCTAAAAAATTCTTGGATAGAGTATGGAGATTATACACAGAAAGTGGCAAACTTGTGGATAAAACAAATCCAAAATTGGACAAAACATACAATTATACAGTAATGAAAGTTACTAAAGATTATGAAAATATGGACTTTAATACAGCAATTGCTCAAATGATGATATTCATAAATAATTGTATGAAAGAAAGCGTATTTCCAAAGAATTATGCAGAAGGTTTCCTAAAATTATTAAACCCAGTAGCACCACATATTACAGAAGAATTATGGAATAGACTAGGACATAATGAAAGTATAGCTTATGAAGTCTGGCCAACATATGATGAAGCTAAAATTGAAGATGATGTAGTTGAACTTCCTATACAATTTAATGGTAAACTTAGAACAACAATAAAAATTGCAAAAGATTTACCAAAAGTGGAAGTAGAAAAAGAAGTCAAAGCAAATACAAGAGTTCAAAGCTTGTTAGAAGGCAAAGAAATTGTAAAAGAAATTTATGTACCTAATAAAATTTACAATATTGTTGTAAAATAAGTATAATATAGGGAAGGCAAGAAAGCTTTTTAATAGGTAGCTAAGCACTTTAGCTACCTAAAGATATAAATGGTTATAGGTAAGCCAAAACCTAAATTGATATAAGGAGAAAATATATACAATTAAGTATATATAAAATGAAGATGAAAGAAAAAAAGGCCAAAGATACAACTAAAAACACAGAAAAAAAGTCAACAAAAACCACAGTTATAGACAAAAGACCACTAATGAATAAAGAAAAAAATAATAAAAAAACAGTAGCAGAAAAAGATAAAAAATTGTTAAACATAGCATTTAATATTTTAGCTGTATTTTGCATTGCTATTTTCTGCTTTTCACTAACACCAAAAACTTTTCAAAATGATACATTTTATACCATAAAAGTAGGACAAGGCATAAGAGAATGGGGAATAGATGGACAAGACCATTACTCTTTTATAGATCTTCCATACACATATCCACATTGGCTATATGATGTAATAATGTCATTAATATATGACTTTATGGGAGGATTTACAGGACTATATGTATCAACAGTCATATTATCAATTGTATTAGGAATATTGCTATATTTCACATTAAAAAAGATAACAAAAAATTCCTTAATATCATTTGTAATTGCTTTAGGGCAAATGTATTTGATGAAAGATTATGTTGCAGCAAGAGCCCAATTAGTTACATTTATATTATTTGTTTTAACAATTTTATTTATTGAAAAGTTTCTAGAAAACGGAAAGAAACGATATGCGGTAGGTCTAGTCATTATACCAATTTTAATTGCTAATTTACATTCTGCTGTATGGCCATTCTACTTTGTACTTTTCCTACCATATATAGGAGAATATATAGTAAGAATAATTATAGATGCACATGTTGTTCATAATGTGTATAAATGGATAATAAATTTTAGAATAAAAAGGACTAATAAATTATTAAAAAAAGCCAATAAAGATGATGTAATAAAATATCAGACAAAAGTAGCAGAACTTACAAAATTGCAGGACGAGAATAATAGCAAATTTGAAACAACATTAGCAAAAAGAGAGGAAAAGAGAAAAAGACCATTTAAACTTAAAATTGAAAGAATTAATAGAGAAAAATGGCTTATACTTATAGCATTTATATGTTTATTTACAGGATTACTTACTCCAATAGGAGATATGCCGTATACCTATACACTAAAAATAATGCAGGGAAATACAACTGCTAGTATAAGTGAACATTTACCTCTTACTTTAATGAATAGCAAATCAACATTAATATGTTTAACAGTTACAATAGCTTTATTAATATTTACAGACACAAAAATACGACTAAGAGATTTGTTTTTCTTAGCGGGGCTAACACTACTAGCATTAATGAGTAGAAGACAAGTTTCAATGTTAGTTTTATTTGGAGGAATGGTTTTAGCAAGAATTATAACAGAATTGATAAACAAATATGACAAAAATGGAACAAAGGAAGTTATGAGTTTTATGACTTCCACAATAGGAGAAGTACTCACTATTTTGTTTATATTTGCATTAAGTTATTTAATGTACATTCCAAATCAAAACGCACCATATATAGATACTTCATCTTATCCAGTAGAAGCGGCAGAATGGGTAAAAGAAAATTTAGATTATAAAAACATTAGAATGTTTAATGAATATAATTATGGAAGTTATTTGCTATTTGAAGATATACCAGTTTTTATAGACTCTAGATGTGATTTATATACACCTGAATTTAATGGAGAAAAAGGTGAAGATGGTGATTATGATGGACAGGATATATTTACAGACTTTATGAATATATCTGGAATTGCAACATATTATGATAACAAATTTAATGAATATGATATTACGCATGTTATGACAAAAACAAATACAAAATTAAATATGCTTATCTCAAGAGATGATAGATATACACAAATATATAAAGATGATCACTTTATAATTTATGAAAGAGAAACTGAGCAAGCAGACTAAATTTTATTAAAATTTAAAAGAGGAAAAATGAATAATATTGAAACATTTCAAATAACTGAACAAAATATAAATCAAAGGCTTGATATGTATATAGCAAGCCTTGATTTAGACTTGTCTAGAAGTATGGCACAAAAAATGATTGAAAATGGACAAGTGTTAGTAAATGATAAATTAGCAAAAACATCATATAAAACAAAGTTAAATGATAAAATACAAGTAATAATAAAAGAGCCTAAAGATACAAGTATAAAAGCTCAAAATATTCCTTTAGATATAATTTATGAAGATGACGACATCTTAGTAATAAATAAATCTAAAGGAATGGTAGTTCACCCTGGAAATGGTAATCCTGATGGAACTTTAGTTAATGCAGTTTTAAACCATTGCAAAGGAAGTTTATCTGGTATAGGTGGAGAAATAAGACCTGGCATAGTGCATAGATTAGATAAAGATACATCAGGACTAATAATAATAGCAAAAAATGATAAAGCTCACATAAACTTAAGTAAACAAATACAAGAAAGAAAAGTAAAAAAAATATATACAGCATTAGTTAAAGGTATTATATCAGAAGATACAGCTACAATAAATATGCCAATAGGTAGGAGCAATATAGATCGAAAAAAGATGGCAGTAAGAAAAGATGGAAAAGAAGCTGTTACTCATATAAAAGTTATAAAAAGATATGACAAATATACTTTAATTAGAGTTAAAATAGATACAGGTAGAACTCATCAAATTAGAGTACATATGGCAGAAATAGGACATCCAGTAGTTGGAGATGAGGTATATTCAAATGGAAAAAATGAATTTAATATTCACGGCCAAATGCTACATAGCACTTCTTTAGACTTTGTTCAGCCAACTACAAATAAACCAATGCATTTTGATGCACCATTGCCAGAGTATTTTAAAGATGTTTTAAAAAAGCTAGAAAATAATTAATATGTTATTATATGAATAAAAAATTAAAGCTTGGAGGTGAAGAATGGAAGAACGTTTACAAAAATTTCTTGCAGAATGTGGAATAGCATCAAGAAGAAAATGTGAAGAGCTAATCGAGCAAGGCTTGGTAAAAGTAAATAGCAAAGTTGTGACAGAACTGGGAACAAAAGTAAATCCTGAAATAGATATAGTTGAATATAATGGAAAAAAGATTCAAAAAGTAACAAGAAAAGTATATATACTTTTGAACAAGCCTATAGGATATGTTACAACAGTAAAAGATCAATTCAACAGAGACTCTGTACTAGACTTAGTTAAAGATGTAAAAACAAGAGTAGTGCCAGTTGGAAGATTAGACATGTATACATCAGGAGCATTACTTTTTAGCAATGATGGTGACTTTGTTAATAAAATAACACATCCAAGCAATGAAATAGAAAAAACATATAATGTAACTGTAATTGGAAAAGTTACAGACGAAGAAGTTACAAAACTACAAGATGGCATTCAAATAGAAGTGGAAGGTGAAACTTATACAACAAAAAAGGCAAAAGTAAAAATACTTAAAATAGATGAAGAAAAAAATTTATCTAGAATACAAATAACTATTCATGAAGGTAAAAATAGAGAGATTAGAAAAATGTGTGAGGCAATTGATAAAAAAGTACTAGCTTTACACAGAAGCAAAATAGCAAACTTAAGCGTAAAGGACTTAAGACTTGGCAAATGGAGATATTTAACGCAAAAAGAGGTAGAGGAAATTTTAAATTTTGCTAAAGCAAATAAAAGATAGTTTAATTTAAAAATAGCTAAAATTAAAAAAATCAAACAATAAATTAAACAGAAGATTAATTAATAATTTTTAGAACAAAAGAGGAATAAGAATGATTTATAAAAAAAATGATATAGAATCAGAATCTGAAAAAACAAACGAAAAATCCTTTAATCAACTAGAAGTTGGTCAAAAAGTTTATGGAAAAATAATAAACATAAAGCCATATGGTGCATTTGTAAAAATTGAAGGTGGTGCAGTAGGGCTATTGCATATAGAAGACATTTCTGTTGCAAGAATAAAATCACCAGAAGAAAGGCTTCATATAGGTCAAAAAATACCAGTAATAGTGAAATCTGTAGATAAACAAGCAAAAAAGTTTAATTTAAGTTATAAAGAAATTCTTGGAACCTGGCAAGATAATATAAAAGACATAAAAGTAGGACAAGAATTACAAGGTACAATACGTGAAACTGCAAAAGGTAATAAAGGAATATTTATAGAATTAAAGCCAAATTTAGTTGGCATGAGTGAATATAAGCCTAATTACAACTTTGGGGATAAAGTTACGGTGTTAGTAAAGAAAATTATACCTGAAAAGCACAAAGTAAAACTTAAAATCATATAATTTTTTCCGTTGAGGACGGTCCTAAATTAAAAATTTTATATTTACTAAGCCATAATATACTTCTTTCCTATTTTGCTACGCGGGTCGCTTCGGCATTTCATACCTCGCTCCAGCTTGCACGTCTCGCTTAAGCTCCTACGTCGCTACGCTCATCTAAAATATCAAGAAGTATATTAATGGCTTTAATATAAATTTAATTTTTTATTTAGGACCGTCCCCAACGGAAAAATTTGCATTATGTGAATTTATGTGCTATAATAAAAATGTTGATGAAGTAGCAAAATAGCTATTTCAAATCTTACAAAATAATTTTTGGAGGAATTAAAATGGTAGATGATTGTGAAATTAAAACAAAAGTATCCCCATTTGCAATGAGGACACAAGAAATTAAAGTTTTTGATGGAAAAGATGGATATGTTTCAATGAACCAAATAATTCAAAAAATGAATTTGGGCCATTTAACAGAAATCCATTTTAAAATACTTGAATTAGTAAATAAATTTGAGTTTGTTACATCAAGACAATTGTATTATTTATTGAAATTGCAAAATGCAGAAATTGCATCACAAGACAAGTTGAATAATAAGTTAGAGCAACTTGTAAAATGTAAAATTTTAACTAGATATTATTTTACATCTGTTGAGGGTGATGGAGTATTTAGAATTTATTGTATGGAGAAAATGGGTAAATATTTACTTACTTCTCGTGATATTGAGTGTAAATGGCAACCTAGTGATAATGCAAAACCTGTTGAAATGATAAAGAAAAAGTTAGCAGGTAACCAAGTTATAGTTGCATTTCTTAGAAAATCAACTCATGTTGACTCATATACTTTAAAACCACCAATGACAGATAAAATAACAGGGAAAATATTTAAACCAACATTAACAATAAAGTTCAAATATTCAAATAGAAAAGTTGATTTTATATTTGATGTGATTAGAAGAAATGAAACTTGGAAAGAAGACTTAAAAACAAGAATGAACCAATACAAAGACTTCTATAATAACTTTGTGCTAGGTGATTCAGGATTTTCAAACTTACCACAATTAATACTTGTTTGTGAAGATGACAAACATATGGCAGAAGTATTTAAAGAAATAGTAATGAATAATTTATCTTTAGATAAAATTAAAATTTATTACACAACAGACATGGCTCAAAATAGTGATAAACTTGATAAATCATTATACGAGTTTGTCGAAGAAAATAGCAAATACAAGATTAAAAATGTGGAGGCTAAGATTTTGGGATAAAGTATTGCTCTACGTAAAAGAGGTTGCTAACCGGCAACCTCTTTTGTTTGGATATTTAATTATTTTCTTTTTTTCCTTTTCTAAATGTATATGTTATTGCATCATCGTTATCAAGTAAAAAGTTTGTATTTGATGTATCAAGTTTTATTGGATCTGTTTCTAATTCATCATCTGAAAAATGTACATTTTTTAAACTTGTTTTTCTAACTTTTTTATCTTCTCCTTCGGTAATACCATTTGTAAATTTAGCAAAGTTGTAAAATTTTATATCTTGTTTTTCTTTATATTTAGAAGCTAAGAAATCAAGCTTTGCAGTACCATTTACAATCTTGCCTTTTAAATCCTTTACTTTATACATACAACTCTTAAATTTAAGAGCCTGAACTTTACCTGGTTTATATTTTATTTTATAGTTATAACCAATTTTTCCTAGTTTTGAGTCATATTCTCCTTTTGCAGTATCATAAGAATTATCAAATTCCCATTCTCTCTTTTCACCAAGTTCTTTTGACCACCATTCATTGTCTTCTGGAGAGTTATCACCAAATACAATTTTGTTTGAGCAGTTTGATATGATAATATTTGCTAATTTTTCGCCCTGTTTTCTTAATTGGTCTAAACTTTGTGCTGATACAACTGTACCAATTCTATATTTTCTGTAAATTGTAAATATAGGTTCTGTAGCAGAACATATAAAGTCTGGAAATTCATCAATATATAAGAAGTGAGGAATACGTGTGCTTTCACTTCCAGGTCTTCTTAATACTGAATATTGCATAAGTAGTAAGAAGAATAAACCAAATGCTTTATGTGCTGATTCACCTAAATCTCCACGTCTTGTGCAAACTAATGTAACACCACCATTTGCTAGGATTTCATCATAATTTAAATTATTTACTCTATTACAAAGTATATTTCTTACTCCAGGATAACGAAGTAGTGTATCTATTTGAGCAATTGGTATAGCAACTATTTTTTGCATTTCGTCTCTATTTGGACTATCACTATAAAAGTTTTTCTTGAAATAACTAATTTGCATATTATATTGTTCAGCAAGTTCTGGATCACTTTCAAGAATTTTGCACATTTTTTCTATTAAGTCAAAATTATTTAATAATTTAAATAAGTCTTCTATATTTGGTAACTTACCTTCATTCATTTTAGGATATATTAATCTTAAAAGAATTGTCAAATTTTCGATTATTTGAGAAGTTTGATTTTCTCTATATGCTAGCTCCATTCCAGGATTTTTATCTGAATACAATCCTTTTAAAACAGTAGATATAGCAATTGCCGTTTGAGTAGGATCTTCAAATGCAAATGGATTTAATCCAGGTGAACTAGGTGAGTCTGGATCTATTAGATTTACTGGTATACCAAAGTTATCGGCAACATCTTTAATTTTAGAAATTGTCTCATAATCTGGAGCCATATATGTAATACCTAAATCACGATATATAACCTTAGAACCAGAATTAGCATAAATTAAATTTTTTAAATATTTTTTGTAAATACCAATTCTTGATTCTACAGGCTTTAGCATATTTAAAGTAAAATGACTATTAATATAATCATTGTCATATGGTGCAGATAGTGTAGCTAGACCTGTTTTTAAACAAGCATAACCCATTGTTTTAGCTGATTCTTTATAAAAATATTTTTTGTCAATGTCCTGTGCAACCCATGGTTCAAAAATTAAAGAAGTTTTTCCTGAACCTGATACACCAACAACCAATGTTGATTCAAATCTTTTACTTTCAGGTATTTTTACTGCATTACCATGATCTTTATCTGTACCTATAAATATTTCGTCAGTGTATTGTCCCCAACCAGAAGACTTATCTGATAAATCTATACCACCATAATCAAATATTGAATCTCTAAGATCTTTTGAATCATTAACTCCTGTAAATAGCTTCCTAAAGAAGAAACTTATTGTAGCTAAAGGCAAGTATATCGCAATTGAGGATAATGCTGGTCTAATTAAGTATGAAAAGTTGCTAGCTAAGTCGGGATAACCAGGTAGTGAAAGCAAGCCTAGCCAAGCGATTTCATTAATCCATTCAGTAAACATTGTTATAAATAGTATATATAATGAAATACAATATGCATAAAACCATTTAAGTTTATCATCATCACTTTTTATAAACTTAGATGAACTTGAAAACAAAAATGCAAATATTGGACAAAGCAAAGCTAAGGCATATGTTATAGGTCCCCAATATACTGATGCAACTCCTGTAAATACTATTAAAAAGAATTCTACTAATCTATCTATTAAAATAAAAATAGTTATAAGTGATAAAACATAAGTTAAAAAAGTATTTCTATCAGTTTTTAGCCATTTTAAAAATTTATCAAAAACTTTTAACATAAACAAAATCCTTTCCAAAAGCCTAATTACTCATATATATATTATCCTACAAATTCAATAAAAAAACAAGGCTTTTTGGCAATTTTTTAATTAATCATCATATATTTTATTATGAATAGAAAAATTAATAGAAAGAAAGAAACATTTTTTCAAAGTATTATGGTACTTATGCTCTCTCAAGTAATTGTAAAAATACTTGGACTTGTATATAAATTATATTTAACAAATAAAAAAGGCTTTGGAGATGAAGGTAATGGAGTAACAAGTGCCGCATTTCAAGTTTATTCTCTAGTGCTTAGTGTTACTTCAATAGGAGTGCCGGCAGCAGTATCAAAATTAGTAGCAGAAAGAACAGGAGTAGGAGATCATAAAGGAGCATACAAAATATTTAAAATTTCATTAGCATTGTTTTCTGTTATTGGTATGGCCGGAAGCTATTTGCTATCTATTAGTGCAAATTATATAGCAAATAATATATTAGGTATGCCAGAAGTAGAGCTATCACTATTAGCATTGTCGCCATCAATATTCTTGGTGTCAATAATCTCAGTGTATAAAGGATATTTTAATGGTAGAGAAAATATGAGAGCCACGGCTAAAGCACAAACTTATGACCAACTAACAAAAACTTTTATAACAATTGTAGTAATTGAAATATCAACAGTTTTTGCAAAAATAACAAATATAGCAGTAATAGTTTCTATATCAAATTTGGCAACAACAATGGCTAAT
>CAMMFK010000043.1 GCA_946496115.1 uncultured Clostridium sp. | reverse complement strand
GAAGCATCGGGGATTCGAACCCCGGACAACTTGATTAAAAGTCAAGTGCTCTACCAACTGAGCTAATGACTCATAACTCTAGTTGCAACCACTACACGTAGTTGACACATACATTATTGTACTACAAGTAAAGTAGTTTGTCAACTGATTTTTTAAATTTTTTTCGTAAAATTTACATTATTTTTAGAATAAAAGCCTTGCAATATACATAACAAAATATTATAATCTGCTAAAGGAGTAAGTTTATGGAACGTGTTGATAAAATTAATTACTATTTAGATATAGCAGAAACTATTTCAGAAAGAGGTACTTGTCTTCGTAAAAACTTTGGTGCAATTATTGTTAAAAATGATGAAATAATTGCTACTGGCTATACAGGTGCACCTAGAGGAAGAAAAAATTGTATTGATTTAGGTTACTGTACAAAGAAAAAAATTTTTCCTGATGTAAGGCACAGTGGATATGATGCTTGCAGGAGTGTTCATGCTGAACAAAATGCTATGCTAAGTGCCTCAAGAAAAGATATGATAAATAGTGATTTATATTTAGTTGGTGTTAGAAAAGATACTGGCAATTATGAGGAAGGTGCTTCTCCTTGTCAAATGTGTAGAAAACTTATAATTAATTCTGGAATTAAACACGTTTATGTCAGAATTGATAAATCTAATTATGAAGTAATAAATGTTGCTGATTGGATTGAAAATGATGATTTGTTAAATGGTAAAACTAGTTACTAATATTTATTTTTATTTCAAAAAAGACGCCTTAATTATGCGTCTTTTTTCTATTTATCTATTCTTCATCTTCTTCGTTTAATTCGTCAACAACGTCATTTACATCAATTCCATGTATCATACAAGCTTCTTCTAAAGTTTCTCCTTGTGATGCTGGGCAACCAATGCAATGCATTCCCACTTGTAATAATAAATCAACCTTTTCTGGTGCTTTTTCAATTATTTCACCTATTTTTGTATCTTTACTAAACTTCATAATTTTCTCCTTTCTCGTATATTTTATCACATTTTTTCAAAAAAGTATAGACAAAGCGAAAAATTTGTTATATAATTGCCAACAGTTGGAAGGAGTGCTTTATGATTACTTTTTTAGATTTATTTTTTATTTTTTCTATTTTTAATTTTTTTATGACTATTTACATTATTTATACTTTTTTCCAATTCAAATTTACCCACTCAGCTCAAGGCTCAAAACTACAAATTAAATTAAAAAGAGGTGATGATTATTAGATTTATTATTTGTGCATTATTCACATTTTTTACCTTAATTTTTTCACTAATATTGTTCAAACCAATATTATTTACCTCTGCTAATTCACTAGTTAGCAATTTAAAAATATTTGATTTTGTATTAGAAGACCTTTCTTTGTGGCATAATTTTAAAATACTTTATATTATTACTCTATTATTTAATTCCATAGTTATTTCTAATATTATTTATTCAAAGTTTTTATCAAATATTATTATCCGTACTCATCACACACAAGAAAAATTCATAAATCCTAATGAGCTTAATCTCCTTATTGGAAACTCTCAAAAAAATAAACCAATTTACATACCCGAAAAAAGTTTATACCAAAATATGCTTATTACTGGAGGAATTGGAACAGGTAAAACAGCCTCTGCAATGTACCCTTTTACTAAGCAACTAATTAAATATAAATGTGATAACCCCAAAGAAAAGCTAGGTTTTCTTATACTAGATGTTAAAGGTAATTATTATTCAAAAGTGCAAGAATTTGCTGAAGAATACCACAGGCAAAATGATGTTATAGTTATTGAATTAAATGGAGATTATACCTATAATCCTTTGGACAAGCCAAATTTAAAGGCATCTATATTAGCAAATAGAATTAAAACTATTTTACTTTTGTTTTCGCCAAATAATTACGAATCTTACTGGCTTGATAAGTCTGAGCAAGTAATTGAAAATTTTATTACTTTTTGTAGAATGTACAATAATGGATATGTTACTTTTGAAGAACTACATAAATTAATAACAGATAAAACATATTACTTAGAAAAGCTTCACGAGGTTCGAAAGGTGTTTTTATCTGGAGTTTTAAGCGATTCTGATATTTACGACTTGCTTTCTTGTATAAGATTTATTGAAAAGGATTTTTACAGTTTAGATGACAGAACTTTTAATATATTGAAGTCTGAAATTACTAGAATTACTAATTGTTTTGTCTCTGATTACGAAGTTTTAAAGACCTTTTGTCCGACTAAGCAAAAAGAGAGTTTTTATGGTTTTGAGGATACAATCGAAAATGGTAAAATTGTTGTACTAAACTTAAATATTGGTAAGTACAAAAATTTATCTAAAATAATTGCAGCATATTTAAAGCTAGATTTTCAAACGGATGTTATTACACAGCTTTCTTCTTATATCAAAAGACCTATGGTTTTTATTTCTGATGAGTACCAAGAGTATGTAACAAGTTCAGATGCAGAATTTTTTGCTCAAAGTAGAGAAGCAAAATGTATTAATATTGTAGCGACTCAAAGCTATACTTCTTTGCTTCACACTTTAAATAATCAATATTCTGTAAAAGTAATTGTTCAAAATTTGGTTAATAAGCTCTGGTTTAGAACAGATGATATTTTTACAATTGAAGATGCTCAAAAGCAAATCGGTAAAGAAGATAAGGAAAAGTCTTCTAGGACTATTTCTGAAAATTCCAAAGAGAGTAACTATAATTATTTAATTAAACGCTTTTCTTCAATTGATTCTAATTTATCCGAAAGTATTAATACTTACTTTCAGTTTGATTATTCTTATGACTATAATTTTTTTACTCAAGAATTAGAGACTTTTACTAGTTTAGCGTTTTTGTCTAATGGTAATAAAATTATAAAACCACAAAAGATAAATATGATACCCTACTTTAAAAGTAATTGATATTATTAGAATTATTTTTACAAAAGTTAAATTTTATTTAGCGTTAGAAATTTACTATGTGATAAAAATTTAATTAATAAAGAAAGGATATATTAGTTTGAAAGAAATTACTTTCATAACTATGTGTGCCTTAGAAAGGATGTGTTTTTATGAAAAAAATTAGAAAAAAATTATTTTTTATATTATTTTGCTTAGCTTTAGCATTTTTATTTATATGCCTCTCTTCAAATACATATGCTGCAACCCCAAAGCTTGTTAAAACTTTAACTGATGCATTTGAAGATATTGAAGATTGGATTTTAAAGCTTGCAACACCTGCTGCCGCTGTTGCTGTAGGTGTTGGTCTTTTTATGAAAAAGTTTAGTTTTGGTGATGAAGAAAAAATGAGAACTGCTAAAAAAGTTATTCGAGGTTCTTTATTTGCTTATGGTTTTGTTTTAGCAATTAATCTTGTTTTATCTGCAATTGAGTCTTTAATTGGATAAATTATTTATTTCACTATTTAACCAATAAATCCCAATATACATTTTCCAGAACATATATTGGGATTTAAATCAACTCCAATATTTAGGAAGAAAGGAATTTTACATTGGAACAAACAGAAATAGTAAACTTAATTATTGAAACAATTAACTCCATATTTAGCAACCTATTTTCTTCAATAGATAATAATGTTTATTCATATTTAGATACTTTTACTTTTATAGACAGTAGCATTATTGATAATTCTTTTTTTGAAAAACTACTAGGAGCTAATGGCAAAAATGGTATTTTATATTTAACAGATGCTTTGCTTTTGGCTATTATTATTTATTATGCAATAAGATATTCATATTCCACATTTACCGGAAATAATGTGGAAAAGCCTACTCAATTTGTATTTAAAATGGTTATTGTAGGAATATTTGTTAATAGCTCGTATTTTTTATGTGAGCAGGTGTTAAATATTAATTATTTAATTTCTGGTAGTATACAAGATATTGGTGAAAGTGTTGTTGGCAAAGATATTACTTTTTCAAGTTTAATACAAAGTTTAAATTCGGTTATATCAGTTGGAGATAATAGCTTTGATTTATTTTCATTTGATGGAATTATAAAAGGATTTATATCTGTTGGATTGCTGAATATATTATTTTCATACTCCCTTAGGTATATTATAATACAGGTTTTTGTATTAACTACTCCACTAGCAATACTTTCTTTAATAAATACATCAAGCTACTGGATATTTAAATCATGGGCCAAGGCTTTCTTCTCACTTCTTTTGCTTCAATCATTTGTTGCTTTAATATTAATTGTTATGCTTGCATTAGATGACTCAAATAAATTGCTTTTGATTGGAGCTATTTATGCTTTGATGAGGGCAAATACTTTTATGAGAGAAATTTTAGGTGGAGTTAGTGTTGATGTTTCAAGTAATATCTCGTCTGTTATGGCTTCTTTTAAGTCTTAAGGTAAAAATAATTGCCTTTTGGCGTCATTTAACTGCTCTTCAAAAATTGAGAAAGGTATAAGTTTAAAATGAAATTTATTTTTCCACAAAATTTTAATTTTAAAAACAAATTGCTTGGTATAATTGACTACCCTACTGCCATATTTAATGTAATTTACTTTTTTATAATTTGGTTTTTTTGTAATTTACTTGTACCTAATCTTACAGCAAAAATAATTATAATTATATTTTTGTATTTACCGGTATTTTTGCTTAGTGTTATAGATTTTAACCATGAAAACATATTGTATTTTATTTGGTATATGTTAAAATATTTTTTTAAGCCGAAGATATATTTATACAAATAAATATATTTCTGTTTTAAAAATTTCCATAGAAATTTTTATTATATTTTTTTAATTAGAAAAAATTATTTTATGTTGTAAACAGTTACAAAAAATGATATAATTCGACATAGTAAGATTAAAGCAAATTGCAGGAGGTAAATATGAAGTTAGAGCAAAATGATTCTTCACTTATTTTTTCAACCACTTCAATTCCCGATGTTTTTTTTACTGAGTATTTATCTCAGGCAAGTGGAGATTTTGTTAAGGTATATTTGTATTTATATTTTTTGTCAAAATACAATAAAGAAGTTAAAATAAACGATTTATCTAAAAAGCTAGAATTGCCACTTAAAACAATACAGGATGCTGTAAAGTATTGGGAAGATGAAGGCTTACTTATACGTAAAAATCAAGGCTTTATTGTTTCTAATTTGCAAGAAATAGAATTAAACAAATTATATAAACCTAAAATAACTATTTCATCAACTGACTTAGCTAAAGTGGCAGAAAACAAGTATAGAGCTAAAGCAATTGATACTATAAACAATGAATTTTTCCAAGGTGTAATGTCTCCTTCTTGGTATGGAGATATTGATTTATGGTTTAAAAAGTATGCTTTTGATGAAGAAGTTATGATTGCCTTATTTAGATATTGTTTTAATAAATCCGCTTTACATAGGAGCTATGTTGCTACAGTTGCAGAAGCATGGAATAAAAACAAAATTAAGACTTTTGCTGATTTAGACTCATATTTTGAAAAAGAGCAAAAAGTTAAAACTCTTGAAAATAGCATTCGTAAAAAACTTAGACTTAACAGAAATCTTAATATTTATGAAGAAGCTTATGTCGAAAAATGGAATATTACATATGGCTATGGCTTGGATATTATAGATATTGCTTTGAAGAAAATGGCTGGTAAATCTACCTATAGTTTTGAATATATGGATAAAATGATTAGTGATTGGCATGAAAGAGGTTTAAAAACCCCTGATGAAATAAACAAACTTTTGGAAAATCAAAAGAATAAGCCTGTACAAAAGAAAGAAACTAAAGAAACAAAGGCTAATTTTTCGCAAAGACAATATACTGATTTGAATAATTTTTATTCAAACATATAATTTTGTATTAGTAGACATTTTGTACTACTTTACTTATTACTTGTTTCAGTATTTCAATATTTAAAACATTAAGCTAAAATTTAAAGTTATATATCTATACTTAATAATTACGGGAGGTGATACTATTTGAATGCAAAAAATTTGCAAACCTTGTTAGTTGAATATGACCAAAAACGTTCTAGAGCAATATCTGATGCAGAATCTAAAAAACTTAAAATGTATTCAGAAATACCTCGGTCTAGAAAAAATAGATAATGATATAAATACAGTTTCAATTTATGCAATAAAATCAGTTTTAACGCAAAAAGATCCAAAAGCTCCACAAAAATTAAAAACTGATTTAAGTAATTTAAAAAAGCAAAAAGTTGAGCTATTACAAAAGTATGGAAAAACAGAAGAAGACTTAGCACCACATTTTGAATGTCCTAATTGTCAAGATACGGGATATATTCAAACTGAAGATGGTGTTACACTTTGCCCTTGCATAAAGCAAAGATTATATAATATACAATATAATAATTCTAATATTTATGATTTAGAGAATCAAAATTTTTCTAAATTTAATATTAATTATTATTCAGATAAACCTGATACTGAAAGATATAAATCGAAATTGTCTCCAAAAGAAAATATAGAAAAAATAAGAAAAATATGTGATAAATTCATCGAAAATTTTGATGACCCAAATGAGAATAATTTACTTTTCTGTGGAAATTCAGGCTTAGGAAAAACATTTTTATCATCTTGCATAGCAAATGAAATGATTAAAAAAGGCAAAACAGTTCTTTACCAGACAGCTCCTGTTATGCTTGATAATATTATAGATTATAAATTCGGAAAATCAAATAATAACATAGTTTCTACAATAAATTCTGTAGATTTACTAATTATTGATGATTTAGGAACTGAAACTAAGAATAATCTTAAAATTACAGAATTATTTAATATAATAAATTCTAGGTTATTAAACCAAAATAATACTATTACAAAGACAATTATTTCAACAAATTTGTCTTTGCAAGAATTATATAATAATTATGATGAGAGAATACTTTCTAGAATTATTGGTAATTATGAAGCTTGCTACTTTTTTGGAGATGATATACGTATAAAAAAGAAAATGGCTATACACTAGCCATTTTCTTTAATTTTCTTCTAATCCTTCTGGATCTTCATCTATTGTTTCAATGCTTACTACTTTTCCACCGTCGTTTGTTCTCATTAGAGTAACACCTTGAGTATTTCTTCCAAGTACACTTATTTCTTTTGCTTTTATTCTTATTACTGTGCCTGTGTCAGTTATCATCATTACATCTTCATCTTCGTTGGCAATTCTGATTCCTACTATGTTTCCTGTTTTAGAGGTTATTTTGTATGTTATTACACCTTTTCCACCTCTAGTTTGTACTCTATATTCATCAAGTTCTGTTCTCTTTCCAAAGCCGTTTTCAGTTATTGCAAGTAGTGTTTCATTTTTATTTGATACTATTGATTCCATTCCTATAACTACGTCATCTTTATCTAGTCTAATTCCTATAACACCTTGTGCTGTTCTACCAACAGGTCTTACATCTTTCTCACTAAATGTGATACACATACCTTTTTGAGTAACTAATACTACATTGTCTTCTCCGTCTGTTAGTCTTACATCTATTAGTTCGTCTTCTTCTTTTAGGTTTATTGCAAGTAATCCTGTTTTTCTTGCTGAGTCGTAGTCTTTAAGTGGAGTCTTTTTAATTAAGCCTGATTTTGTTGCCATAAGCAAGAATTTGCTATCTTCAAAATTCTTAATTGGAATAACTGCAGATATTTTTTCTCCTGCTTCTAGTGCGAGCAAGTTGACTATTGCTGTACCCTTTGCAGTTCTACCTGCTTCTGGTATTTCAAATCCTCTTAATCTATATAACTTACCTCTATTACTAAAGAATAATATTAAGTCATGTGTTGATGCTTTGAATATTTGTTTTACAAAGTCATCTTCTCTTGTTGTCATTCCTGTAATGCCTTTTCCACCTCTTCTTTGGCTCTTGTATGTATCTTGAGGCATTCTCTTGATATATCCAAAGTGTGTTAATGCAATAATAGAATTTTCTTCAGTGATTAAATCTTCTTCGTTGAATTCACCTTCTGCTGCGACTATTTTTGTAAGTCTTTCATCACCATATTTTTCTTTCAATTCTATACATTCTTCTTTTATAATATCATATACAAGTTTTTCGCTTGCTAATATTTCTCTTAAATGTGCTATTAATTTCATTAACTCTGCATATTCTTCTTCAATTTTTTCTCTTTGCAAACCTTGAAGAGTTCTTAATCTCATATCTAGTATAGCCTGTGCTTGAATGTCATCTAAACCAAAACGTTCCATTAATCTTTCTTTTGCATCATCATAAGATTCACGAATTATTTTGATTACTTCATCAATGTTGTCTATTGCTATTCTTAAGCCTTCTAATATGTGAGCTCTAGCTAATGCTTTGTCTAAGTCAAACTTTGTTCTTCTTAATACTACTGTTTTTCTATGCTCTATAAAATAATCTAAACATTGTCTTAAAGTAAGTATTTTAGGTTCGTTGTTAACTAAGGCAAGCATTATAACTCCAAAAGAATCTTGCATTTGAGTGTATTTGTATAATTGATTTAGGATTACTTTTGCATTTGCGTCTCTCTTAAGCTCAATAACAACTCTAACCTTTTCTTCTCTATCTGATTCATCTCTAACTTCTGAGATTCCTTCAATCTTCTTATCTCTAACTAATTGACTAATATCTACAATTAATTTAGCTTTGTTTACTTGGTATGGAAGTGATGTAACAATTATTCTTTGTTTGTTTCCACTCATTTCCTCTATTTCAGCTTCTGCTCTTAAAGTAATTTTTCCTCTACCAGTAGAATACGCTTGTTTTATGCCTTCTCTACCAAGAATTAAACCACCAGTTGGGAAATCTGGTCCTTTTACTATTTTAAATAATTCTTCATCTGGTAAATCTTCATCAGATTCAATTATTTTAATAATGGCATTTAATATTTCTGTTAAATTGTGTGGTGGTATATTTGTAGCCATACCAACTGCTATACCTGATGAGCCGTTAACCAAAAGTGCTGGAAGCCTTGTTGGAAGTACTGTAGGCTCTTGTCTTATACCATCAAAGTTAGGCATAAAGTCTACTGTATCTTTTTCAATGTCTGTAAGCATTGTTTCTGCTATTTTTGACATTCTAGCTTCTGTGTAACGGTAAGCAGCAGCACCATCACCATCAATTGATCCGAAGTTTCCATGGCCATCAATTAGTGGGTATCTAAGTGAGAAATCTTGTGCCATTCTAACCATTGCATCATATACTGATGAGTCACCATGTGGATGATATCTACCTAAAACGTCTCCGACGGTTGTAGCAGATTTTCTGTATGGCTTGTCTGCAGTTAAACCATCTTCGTACATTGTATATAGAATTCTTCTATGAACTGGCTTCATACCATCTCTTACATCTGGAAGAGCTCTTTGTACTATAACGCTCATTGCATAGTCTATGTAGGCGGTCCTCATTTCTGACTCGATGTCTCTTTCGATTATTTTGCCTTCGTTGAATTCTGGTTCTTCTTTTTTGTCCATTTGTTTACCTCTTTTCTGCTATTTTTCTGTACTTATTATACTAAAACAAGACTTAATTTGCAAGGAAAAAATGGAGATTTTTAGAACTAAATTTTTACTTAGTAAACGTCTATTATTATTTTCTAAAATAATGCAGTTATTTAACTTAGAATCTTCTTTATCTCTTCTCTTTCATATATATATATGGCATTTTTGCTGTAGATATTTACTTAAACTTTTTACAGGTACACCTACTTTACAAAGATATTTTATAAAACAAGTACATTTTAAGTTAAATAATTTGTGTAATAGCACTGCATCTCTCCCTATAGCTATATAAAAGTTTCCATTTTGTACAAATAATATTTTATCTCCTACTTTTTTCTTTAATAATCTTACTTTTTCATTGAATTTCATCATTTTAAAACCTCCAAGTTTTAATTTTTTCTAAAAATTCAATTATACTTTTAGGGTGGTAAAGAGCTATGCATATTAAACATAGTTAATACACATAGCTCTTTGCTATTATCTCTTTTTATTATTCTATTAAATACTACGATATATATATACATCCGCAAGGGTTTCAAGGTTTTCCATGTTTCTTTTCCTTCCAATATTTGTTTTGGGATAGACTTCATGCTAAGATAAACTTAGCTTGAAGCCTATATTTCTTATCTCTAATTTTCTTCCGTTACTAAGTTAATCAGCTTCATAAATGCATCACTGACAAGCGTTCAGGGCTACAAGTATAAAGTGGGACGAGGCGAATTGCTGCTGAAGCTGTCCCTCGTAAGGTAGCTGTGACGAGCGCTCGTGTAGTTGACGATGTTGCCGGAGGTGCCGTAGCCTCCACGAGTAGTGCAAGGACTGACGGTGTTGGAGTAAGTCTCGGTACTCCATTCTTTCGAATTTCCTGCCATATCGAATATATTGCATCTTTTGTCTTGTGCTTCATCTCCTTCGTCTAGATTGTAATCTAATATACTTTCTCCACATTTTTGAAGGGCTAATTTTGTGTTCTTTCCAGCTTGTCTTGAATAATCTTTATCTTCACTAAATTCTTGTATAAAAACTATTGCTGTATCCCATGCATAACTATTTATTAAATCACTTTCAAAATTGCTACTACTATACATATTTTGGCATAAACTTGATGCTTGTGGTTGAGTTATATAATTATATGGGTATACTCCTGCTTTACTTACTATTGGGTTTGTATCAGATGTACTACTTGTTCTTGCTGAACTTGTTGCTGTTGCGTCTCCAGCTTCGTAACGTCCTATATAATATCCTCCACTTGAATTAGCTTTTTCTATAAAATCATTTATATCTTTGGCAATAGCATTTCCATACCTTGAATTATGACTTTTAGCTGTATCTTCTGTATATAAGCCTGAAACTGTAGTAGTACTTCCGTCACTATTAAAATCATATCTTCCAAGTGTTATCGTTTCATAGTTTTCACATGTATCGTAATATACATTTCCTATTGGTATCCAAACAAACTGGCTTCCTTTAGTATTATTATCTCCTGCGTTTACATCTTCTATTACTATTCCATCTGGAACATTTTGATTTGGATTTACTATTTTAAATCCGGCTGGCACAACTACTTTATTTCCATATATATCATTTACTGTTGTGTTACTAGTTTCATTTCCAGTTACTGTTCCTAATGTACTTTCATACACTATATATCTTCCTGTTATTTTTTCTCCATTTACATATGCAGTCTTTCCTTTTGCTATATCACAAGGCGTTGCTGTAGCATCCGACGTATCTAATGTTTCTAATGTTCCTGTTATTCCTCCTATTGTTATTCCTTTTTTGATATAGCTTGCAACTAATGTAGACCCTGCATTTGCGGTTGTGGCTAAATAGTCTTCTTGGCTTGCAAGTTGGTTGCTTTGGTTATTATTACTTATTATATTTGTAGTAATTACTATTGCTAATATTACTGCTACTAATATAATTGCTATGCTTCCTATTAATTTTTGTTTTTTACTTAATTTTTTCATAAACTTCTCCTTTTCTATTTTCTTAAACTTTTCTTTTTTAATTAATTTTCATCTTTCGATAGACGCAAAAAAACTATGCCTTATTAGACATTTCGCATACGTCTAAAAAGCATAGTTTTTCTTCTATGTTCACATAAACTTATTTTATTAAATCTTACGATATATATATATATATACAGCCTCAAGGGTTTCAGCGACTTTTGTCATCTGTTTAGACTCCTTAAATTTTTCTTTATTATATATTTGATTATTATTTTTTTCAAGTAAAAATGGAGGTTCTACTTTATAATAGCCCTCCATCTAAATAATTCCTACCACTATAATAAATATGTGATATTAAAATGGTTTTTTCTTTTTCTATTATTGTATAAATTATTACATAATTATTTATGACTATTCTTCTATAGTCTCTGCCTGTTCTATCTTTTTGGTCGATTTTAGCATAGATTTTTGGAGAATCTTTTAATTCTTGTATTGTTTTGATTATTTTTTCCCTTAATCTATTTGCTGCCTGTTCTGCCTTTAATACTTTTTCTATATAATAGCAAGTTTCTTCTATCTCTTCTAAGCAAGTATCTGAAATTACTATTTCATATTCCATATTTTAATTTCCATTCTCTAAAGACATCTTCGGCTTTTCTTACTCTACCATTATTGTAGTCTTCTTCTGATTCCAATATTTTTCTTTCTATTTCATCGTCTAACATTTTCTTTTTATATTCTTCATTTACTTCTATTTCCATTTCTTTTATTTTTTGCATATCAATGCACCTCTCTTTTTTAATACTATTTATAGTATACCATAAATTTTATTAATTTAAAATAATTTCTTTAATTTTACACCACCAATTTTTGTGCCAACTCTAGTTCTTCTTGGCTTAAATCAAAATCTCCTCCTTTGTTTTTTATTAAAATATGTATATTTTCTATGTTCCTTGCTTCTTTTAAAGTATTTTCTAATGGTAAAGTTTTGTCTAATTCATCTTCTAATTTTTTATATGCTTTTTCCATTCCATTGAAATCTTGGTTATTGTAACAGTCTTTCCAATTTTCTGCATATGTATTTATTTTTTCTACTGATGATACTTGATTTTTAAATTCTTCTTCTATATTGTTGCTTATGGTATCAAGTATAGCGTCCTTACCACCTTTTATTACTGAACATATAGCACTTGGTATTTTTCCAAATTTAGAGCAAAAGTTTAATACATAATCTAAGGTGTCAGAAATACCATCAATTATCCCACCACTTTTTACTGCATTTTCTGCTTGTGTTACACTTTCAAATTTTCCTGTAAAAATTCCTACTACACTTTTGCCAAAATCAATTGCTGATGATATAGCTTCTTCTACTCCTGCTTTAAATCCATTGTTTAGTAAGGCATCTTTTACATCTATAACTTGTTCTTCAATTAGATCTGGTAATAAAAATCTTATGCCTGTATCTAAACCTGTATTTATTACCTTTCCAAGTGTCGTGTCCAAAAATCCTTTTTGTTCATCTAGTGTTACTTCTGAAGATGTTAATAAATTATTATTTAAATTATTAGCTAACTCCATAATATTTCTTGTATGATATATTTAATAACTTAAATAACCATACGACTCCTTTCTTTATTTTT
>CAMMFK010000042.1 GCA_946496115.1 uncultured Clostridium sp. | reverse complement strand
TTATTAAAATTAAATTATTAATTGCTATCAAAATAAGGGGAGGTAAATAAGATGATAAGAGCAAGCGAGGCAAGAAAAGCACCAAGAGAAGCATTAAGTGGCAAATGGAAAAAAGCATTTTTAATTTCATTACTATATGCATTATTCACATTTGCTGTAGGTTTTGTGATAGGACTTTTAGGAGCACTATCGGGAATATTAGGAGGATTGCTAACTATTGTAGAAATAGTTATAGCACCACCTTTGGCTTATGGCATGGCATATACATTTTATCATTTGAAAAATGGTGAAGATGTTGGCTATGGAGATTTCTTAAAAGCAGGATTTGGTAATTTTGGACGTAGTTGGGGAGTTGCATGGAGAATATTTTGTAAGTGCTGGTATCTAATAGTAATACCAATAGTAATACTTTTAATTATATTAGGAATAGGTATTTCTTTGGTTGCAACAAGTACAGTTTTAACCAGTAATTTAAAAGAAGAAAATTATATAACAACGAGTTATTCTACAACTCCATATAGTGATTATTATGATTATTTAGACGACTATGACTATAATTATGACTATGATGACTATTATGATTACTACGATGATTTTTACAGTAATTATAATAGTAACTACAATTCAGATAGCTCATCTTCAAGTGAAGCTTTAACAGAAGAGTTCGCGGCAGCTTTAATTGGAGCATCAGCTGGAATGATGATAGTTATAATATTTGTATTAATAATTTACATTGTAATTATAGTATTTTGTATACGAAAATTGTTACTATATTCACTTTCATACTATATTGCAGTTGCTAACGAAGGCATAGAGACAAGGGATGCAGTACAAGAAAGTGAAAACTTAATGAAAGGAAATAGAGGAAGATTATTCTGCTTAATACTTTCTTTTATAGGATGGGCATTACTAGTTTCATTAGCAAATTTCATCTTCTCATTAATACCATTTGTTGGATGGCTATTAGGAACAGTTGCATATATTATAGGTCTTTCATTATTAACACCATATACGACATTTGCAATACTTGAATTTTATCAAGATTTAATTGGTGGAAACAATCCAAATGCTCATGTAAATATAGGTGCTAATCAAGTTAATCAAAATGGACCAGTAATTGGTGGATACAATAATGATGGAATGAATGCTTATCAAAACAATTACAATTCAGGAGTAAATAATGGATACCAAAATATAAATCAAATAAATACAAACACACAAATGAATACTCCACTTCAAGCAAACACAGAAAACAATATTCAAAATGTTCAAAGCCCAGAAATAACAAGTGGAAAAAAATATTGCAAGAGATGTGGAGCAGAAAACACACCTGATGCAACATATTGCACAACTTGCGGTGCAAAATTAGATTAGAAATGAAATTTTACGTTGGGGACGGTCCTTTTTGTAAAATATTTTACGAAAAGGTCCGTCCCCAACGTAAAAAATTATAAAAATGCATTTAATTTATTAATGTTTTCCCTTTGAAATTTGTTAAAATCTTTAAGCAAATCAGTTGTGCTTTTTTGAACATCTAATCCACAATTAAGAATTTTTTGACATTCAATAACTCCCATTAAAGTTCCTTGAATCATAATTTCTGCAATATGCGAATTACTCCTGTCTCTTAAAGTATTAAATTGAACTCCTGCAAAGCTCATCATTTTATCTTTAAAAGGTGTAGAGTCAGGTATTTCACCATATTTTTCAAAATGCTGATTAATTTGACTTTGAGTGTTTCCATATTGTGAATACATAGCAACTAATACTTTTCTCATTTCTTTATCTGAAACTTTAGGTGCTAAGTAAGAAATAGAGTCCATACCCATTTTAGCTATTTTACTAACTTCATTTAATACCGCAAGATCAAGCTGGAAAGTGTTAGAGTTAGAAGTTGTGTTATTAGAGCCATTAGCTGATTCAGTAGTGGTATGTTCATCAGCAGATTGAGGTTTTGTATTAACATTAGAAGGGTTAGCTTTATTGCCCTGTTCCTGAAGTGCTTGTGCATCCATATTGCTATCTTTATTTTCATTTTTGAGATTTTTATCTTTATCCATACTATTAATAATGGCAAACAAATTTTGCCACATACTCCTTTCTTTAATAATTTTTAATAGTTTAACCAAATGTGAGAAAAATATTAAAAAAAATAAAAAAAATATTGACATATTATGGAAAGCAATATATACTTAAATGCACATTTCAAAATAGTTTAATCATTAATTTCTATATAAAATCAAATCAAAAAATTTATATTAAATTTAAATAGTCTATGCAGAAATAGAGCAAATATAATATAATATATACAAATAATATAGAAATGAGAAAGGAAAAACAAATGTCAGAAAGAAAATGGACAACGGAACAAATGCAAGCTATAAAACTAAAAGGTGCAAACATATTAGTTTCAGCAGCAGCAGGAAGTGGAAAAACATCAGTTTTAGTTGAAAGAATAGTAAATAAAATAATAAATGACGGAGTAGACATAGACAAAATACTAGTTGTTACATTTACAAATGCAGCAGCAAGTGAAATGCGCCAAAGGCTAATGGACGCAATTTATAAAAAGATTGATGAAAATCCAAATGATGATAATTTACAAAGACAATTAATGCTAATAAATAAAGCAAATATAAGCACAATCCATTCATTTTGCTTAAATGTTATAAGAAATAACTTCTTCAAAATAGGAATTAGCAATAACTTTAGAGTTGCAGATAGTACTGAAATAGAAATAATGAAGCAAGAAGTTATTGAAGATATTTTTGATAATGAGTATGAAAGTCAAAATGAAGATTTTACTAAACTTTTGGAAAAATACGCAACATATAATGATGATGAAAAACTGAAAGAATTAATATTAAGAATATATGAATTTATACAAAGTGACCCATTTCCAGATAAATGGCTACAAAATGCAGTAGAAAGCTATAATATTAGATATGAAGAAAAGTCAAATATTGAGAATATAAAATTGGAAGAAGTTTTGCACGAAGATGAGGAAAATTTACGAAAATCAAGTGAAACAAAAATACTCACAGATTTTTCAAAAACGGATTGGGGCAAAGTAATAGTAGATAAAGCGAAAGAAACATTAGAAGACTGCAAAATAAATTTAGAATCTGCTATTCAAGAGGTTGATACATATCCAAATTTGATAGATTTTATATCAGTTTTAAAAATTGATTTACAAGAAATCAAACAAATACTAATATCAAATTTTCCATGTGATAATGCTGAAAAAACAGAACAAATCTCATTGCTAGACGAAAACAGCAATGAGAAAAATCAAAACAATATATGGGATAAATTGTACCAAGAGTTAAATTCAAAAGCATGGCAAACTTGGCCAAGAAAAAGCAAAATGTCAGAAGAAGAAAAAGAAGCAAAAGAAAGAGCCAAAGCAATTAGAGATTTAGCCAAAGCAAATTTTACAGAAGTACAAAAGCTAGTAAGAACAAATTCAAAAGAAACAGTGAGTGACATGAATGCAATGTACACAACACTAAAAGCTATACAAAATCTAGTTTTAAAATTTGAAAAAGAATTTGCAAAAAGAAAAAGAGAAAAAAATATAGTAGACTTTAACGACATTGAACATTTAGCTTTAAAAATATTAGTAGACGATGATGGAAATCCTACTGAAACAGCTAAAAAGTATGATTTTAATGAAATAGAAATAGACGAGTACCAAGATAGTAACTCAGTTCAAGAATATATTTTAAATAGTGTCTCAAATGGACATAATATATTTATGGTTGGAGATGTTAAGCAAAGTATATATAAGTTTAGACAGGCAAATCCAAAACTATTTATGGGTAAATATAATGAGTATAGCTTACCAAAAAGCAAAGATAATGGAGAAAATCAAATAAAAGCAAACAACGCAGAGGGACAAAACGATAATTTAACTGATTTTATAAATGAAAATAGAGATGTAAACCAAAACACAAAAATACTTCTTTACAAAAATTTTAGAAGTAGAAAAAATATTTTAGACATCACAAATTTAGTATTTAATAACATAATGAGCCAAAAACTCGGAGAAATAGAATACACAGAGGAAGAAGCTCTTAATTTAGGAGCAAGTTTTGACGAGCCAAGTATAGACTGTGAAACAGAATTAAATATTATAGAAACCGAAGAAGCGGAAGATGAAGAAGTACAAGAAGTTGTTGAAAATGCTGCATTAGAAGCAAGACTAGTAGCAAAAAAAATAAAAGAATTAAATAAGACAGGTCAGCCTTACGAAAATATGACAATACTTTTAAGAAGCCCAAAATCAGTTGCAAGCATTTATGAAAAAGAATTAATGGATGAAGGAATACCAGTATTTTCAGACATAACAACAGAATATTTAAACACAATAGAAATAGATACAGTAATGTCATTACTTAAAATAATAGATAACCCACTTCAAGATATTCCTTTTGTAACAGTTTTAAGGTCAGAAATTGGTGGATTTACAGATAACGAATTAATAGAAATAAGATTAGTGGATAGAAATATTTCATATTATAGAGCTTTTGAAAAAGCAAAGGATAGTAATGAAATAAGACCTGAATTAAAAGAAAAAATAAACCAATTTGCAAATCTTTTAAAAGAACTTAAAGAAGAAGAAAAAACAAAACCGCTAGATGAACTTATCTGGGATATATATAACAAAACAGGATATTATCATTATGTAGGACTTATGCCAGATGGAACTTTAAGACAAGCCAATTTAAAAAAGTTATTTGAAAAAGCAAGAGAATATGAAAAAATAAGTTTAAAAGGCTTGTTTAACTTCATATTATTTATGGAAAAAGTGGGTACAAGTTCAGGAAGCATAGATAGTGCAAGAATAATTGGAGAAAATGATGATGTTGTAAGAATCATGAGTATTCACAAAAGTAAGGGACTAGAGTTTCCAATAGTATTTCTATGTAACGCAAATAAAAAGTTCAATTTAAAAGATATGAATGAAAAAATTGTTTTGGATAATAGTTTAGGAATAGGTGCAAATTACATAGTAGATGGAATTGAGTTTCCTACAATAGCAAAAGATGCAATAAAAATAAAAGCCAACAAAGAAGCTATTTCAGAAGAAATGAGAGTTTTATATGTGGCATTAACAAGAGCAAAAGAGAAATTAATAATTGTTGGAACAAGTGACAATGTAGAAAAAAAACTCGGGGAAAAAGTAGATGAAATAAATAAATACTACAAATTTGCAAAACCAGAAAAACTAAATCCAAAATTAGTAGAAAAATATAAAACCTATTTGGACTGGATAGAACTTGTATACAAATATAATGACAATCCATTTATGAAGTTGAGCATAATAAATAAATCAGAATTAACTGGAGAAGAATTCCAAAGCAAAGAGCAAGAACAAAATAGAAAGCATAAAGCTGAAATAATAAAAGAAATAAATGAGCACAAACTAAATAAAGAAGAATACGAAAAAATAGATAAAATGCTAAACTACACATATAAATATGAAAAAGATGTTGAACTTCCTACAAAAACATCAGTAACAGCATTAAAAGAATTAAAAACATTAATTAATTCACTTAAAGGAACTGAAAAAATTAATAATGAAATTAATATATTAAAAGAAGTAGTTAATTTATCAAGTTTTGATGAAGCGGATTTTGGTTTGAACAATGAAGAAAGAATCTTTGCAGAAGAAACAAATAATACTACAAAAAGAAAAATTCCATCATTTGCACAGGATAAAAAATTAAGTGGGTCAAAAAGAGGAACAATAGTGCATTTAATATTAAGCAAAATAACTAATGAAAAAAATATGGAGGAAGCCAACAATTTAATCGAAAAATTAGTAGCTAAAAATGCAATCACAGAAGAAGAAAAAGCTTCAATAGATATGAATATAATTAAAAATTATTTAAATTCAGAATTATATAATGAGATTTCGCAGGCAAAAGAAGTACATAGAGAGACACCATTTTATTTAAACATAGATTCTGGTGAGATTTATGAAGGCACAAATGAACCAATATTAGTACAAGGAGTTATAGATATTTATTATATATCAAAAAATGATGAACTTGTTTTAGTAGACTATAAAACAGACTACATAAAGGAAAAAGAAACTGGCAAAGAAGAGTTAATAGAAAAATATAAATCGCAATTAGATTTATACAAAAGAGCACTAGAAAAGGCATTGAAGAGAAAAGTGGATAAAGCATACATATATTCAACAAATTTGAATGAATGCATAAAGCTTGAAAAATAATTGCGCTTTAGCGTCGCCAACGTCGAAAGAAAATCCTCATCGGATAGGTCATATACGACTCCGGTATTTCTTTCTTAAACGCCTAGCCAAAAGCACAATTCTTTTTCAACCTTAGAAAGGAATGATAGTAAAATGAGAATAGACAAATTTTTAAAAGTAGCAAGAATCATTAAAAGAAGGACTGTTGCAAATGAAGCGGCAGATGGTGGAAGAATTAGTGTTAATGGAAAAATTGTAAAACCTAGCTATGAAATAAAAGTTGGAGATATAGTAGAAATAAAATTTGGAAATAGCACATCAAAATTTGAAATAATAAAAATTCCAACAAAACAAAGTGTTAATACAGAAGAAGTGGCTAAAATTATATAATACATAATTAATAAAGATGCGTTAACATAAAACACTTGATTTTTCTAACATTTTATGGTATACTAATTATATTAGTGATGGTTATGTCATTAAAAATAAATTTTATATTACAAATTAATGGCAAAAAAGGAGGAACCATAATATACAATGAGTAAAATATTAGATAAAATAAAAAAGTTTGGACATTCATTAACAACAATGTTTCAAGAAAATGAAAAAGAAAATGTGAATTATTTAAATCCAAATACTGAGGATGCAAAAAAGTTAGAAGCAGCTATGAAACCAGCTGTAGATAGAATAAAGGCTTTAGAAGAGCAAAGAAAAAAAGATCAAAAGGATAGGGAAGAATGGCTAAAGAACTTAACAGAAGGCAATGTGGCTGAATATGGCAGCACTTCAAAAACTCAAGGAGGACAAGTACAACATTCCACTAGATTAAGTACTAAGCCAAAAAGTGCTCAAAGTAAAGAAATGAGTTCTAAGACTAAAAAATCTCAAAGCAAAGGAATAGATATAGAACTAGAGCAATAATGCCTAAAAATTAATTATAACCTAGGGTTACAGTGAAGTTTAATATGCAAATATTATAGTAACCTAGGTTATTTTTTTATTATAAAACTATTGAAAAAAACTAAAAAATAGTATATAAATATATTAAATAAAAAGAAAAAGGAAGATGAAAATGCAAAAGATTAAAAGTGAGAAGGGCGTTACTCTAGTAGTTTTAATGATTACAGTAATTATATTATTACTTATAAGTGTTCCTATAATTGTAAATACAACAGATGTTCAAGAACTACAAAGATATTCATATTTTAAATCAGATATAGATAAACTTAGAGAAGCAATAGAAACAGCATATATGGACTCATCTGATATTATGACCATTGGACCTAGATATGTTGGTGACGAAAGCTTTTTAGATGGAATGCAAGGAAACCAAGAAATAAGAAATCCAAATGACAATGCATATTATTATGTTATAAGCCTAAAAAATTTAAATTCATACACAGATTCTCAAATAAGCCTAAGATATGGTAGTGGTAATAAGCAAGAAACATATGATAATAATGAATACAATGGATCTGATGTTTATATTATAAATGCCAACTCTAAAACTATTTACTATACACCAGGAATTGAGTATAAAGGCACAAAATATTATAGGTTGCCTGAAAAATTTACAAAGCAGGAGGCTGCTATTGTAGTTTCATATGATGCAAATGGTGGAGAAGATGCTCCAATAATGAGAACATATGAAAATAGTGGAACTACTATAATAATAGGAGATGCACCAAAAAGAAATGGCTATAATTTCTTAGGATATCTAGATGAATATAACAATATTATTTATCAGCCAGGAGATGAATATACTGTTACAGAAACTGTTACTTTTATTGCTCAATGGGAAGAAGATAATTCAACTCAAAATAATGAGACTGATTAGAATTTGAAAAATAAACTTTTTAAGTCTATTTTGTAAAAACTATATAATATAGCTTGCAATATTGGTAAATTATTTATATTAGTGCTGTCAATCATAAATTTAGTGCTTGACAAGTAATTAAATATATTGTATAATACTAAATGTCGCAAATGATGGCGAAGTAGCTCAGTTGGCTAGAGCATCCGGTTCATACCCGGCAGGTCAAGAGTTCGAATCTCCTCTTCGCCACCAAAAGTGAAATTCTCACTTTAATTTTTTATAAGCTTTTTTACTTAAAACCTGGTGTATTCAAAATGTTTACACTAGGTTTTATTTTTTATGCAAAAAAGCCATATATCTCATATCAAATTATAATTTTAAAATAAGAAAATCATCACCATTTTTTCTTACAATTAAAAAGTTCTAAAATATATCCAACTATACAGAAAGGTGCAAGTATAAATGCATACAATAGTATATAAACAATAAATGCAAAAATGCTTCTTTTTTCTAATTTACAATCAATTTCTTTCAGCATATTATTTCTCTTAATTTCTATTACTAAACAAAGTAATAAACCTAAAGGAATTACTAATAAACTTATCCAGCTAATTAGTAAAGGATTTCCTAAAGCTAGTAAAATTAAGCCAAGTGGTACAAATACTAAAAGTGCTAAATCAATAAATGGGAATAATATATTCATAAACATTAAATGCCTTGACTTAGGAGATAATTTTTTAGATTTAAAAATTTTAACTTTTTTAAATGCTTCTATCATTCCTCTAGCCCATCTTTTTCTTTGTTTTCCTAAATCTTTTAATTTTTCTGGAACCTCAGTATAAGCAATTGCATTTTTTGCATTATATATTGGAATTAAAACTGTAACATCTGGCTCCTTTTGAGTATTTCTTTTTCTTATCAAAAAATAAGCTAATCAGAGTAAATACATAAATAAATCCAGGTATTAAAGCAATAAATGTTACTAAATAAATTGCAACAAAATATCCAAAGTAACAAGCAATATCATAAATAGTAATTATGAATATATATTTCCTATATTAAAAAAATATAACGTAAAAGCTTCTATGAAATGTATAAGAATATATATTTAAAATTTTTAATCATAAATTAAAATTAAACATAGGTATTTGTAGCACAACAAAAGTGTATGCAGTAGCAAGTATGGCTTGTAAAACTTTGCCTATTATGTATGGCTTTATAGACAATTTCTCTTTAGAAACTACACTTAAAATTTGAAGCATTACAGAAAATCCACCAAATCCAAGCAAAAATGAGCTTAGTAAAATATTTGTAGAAATTGCTTTAACATGAATACCACTTATAGTATTTAGACCATTTGTTAGTTCTATTATTCCAGATAAAGTACCTGAAATAAAACTGCTATTTCCAAACAAAGGAGATAGGAATCTTGCAATCATATTTAATAGTCCAGAATTCTTTAAAATAGAAATTATTACTGAAAATATTACAACAAATCCACCAATCATTAATATAGTTTTTATACTAGAAATTATACTGTTAGATAAAACTTCTCCTAAATTTGAAAAACTTACACTCTGACGGCTTAATTTTACGTAATCTTTATTTAAAGATTTATATTTACTTCCAATTTTTTTGCTAAAAATAATTCCAACAGAAAGAGAAGCCAATATATGCGTACATAGTAAGATTAGACCAATTGTAGTACTTCCAAACATAGAAATACCTACAGTTCCTATAATAAAAAGTGGACCTGAGTTGTTAGTATATGCTAGCATTAATTCAGCCTCTCTTTTGGTGCATAGACCTTCTTTATATATTTGGCATACAGCTTTGGCACCAACAGGATAGCCACTAAGCATTCCCAAAATTAAAGGGTAAGCAGTTGAGCCTGGCATATTAAAAATAGGACGCATAAATTTATCCAGCTTCCTACTTATAAAATTAACGACATTTGTATAGCTCAAAAGCTCAGTTGCAACTAAAAAAGGAAAAAGTGAAGGCACAACAGAGTTAGCCCACAAACTCAAGCCTGATTTAGTTGCAGACAAATTGCTAGCAGAAAATACTACTAAACAAAATAAAAATAATATAAAAATAATTGGCAAAATATTTCTTTTTAAAGAAATGCAATACAATTTAAAACTTTTCATAATTTTAATATATGCTTGTATTATTAAAATATGATAGTTGTTTTTTTCTGTTGGGGACGGTCCTAAAATGAAAAAATAATTAGACTTGTATATGGTCAATAAAATGTGATATAATATAACATATATTAGTCAAGTGAATGTAAAAATACTGACAGATTAATAGAAAGGGAGGCGATTAATATTAGCGATTTTGATAAAGTCGAGTATTGGAAAGAACTAGCAGAGTATGATTTAAAAACTGCAAAAGCTATGTTAAAAAGTAAAAGATATTTATATGTTGGTTTTATGTGTAATCAAGCTGTAGAAAAAATATTTAAAGCATATTATGTTAAAACCAAAAAAGAGCAGCCTCCTTACACACATAAATTAATAAGATTGGCAGAAGAAAGTAATTTATATAAAACAATGAGTGAAGAACAAAAAGATTTTATATTTATGGTTACACCACTAAATGTAGAGGCTAGATATCCAACTCAGAAGAAGGATATATTTGAATCTTTAAATAAGAAAAAATGTAAAGAGATAATAAATAAAACCGAGGAGATGATAAAATGGATAAAGCAAAAGCTAGAAAATTAGTTGAACAATATGCAAAAGCTGTAATTGCAAATATGGTCGTAAATAAAATAATTTTATACGGTTCTTATGCTAGGGGCGATTATAGAAAAGATAGTGATATAGATGTAGCAGTGATTGTTCCTAGAAGTAGCCTTTCAAAAGATATACTAAACGACATGGCAAAATTATATAAACTTACAGTAGGAGTATCAACTGATATTGAGCCAGTGCTTATAGTAGATGAAGAAGATCCAAGTGGCTTTTTAGATAGTATATCTGAATATGGTGAGGTAGTATATTCTAAATAAACCGAATAAGAACAAGATTACTAAATAAGATTATCAAGCAAGAAAGTGTTTTTAGGGATGCATTCCAAAAAACATGGAGACAAAACAATGAACTATATTTTAAGAGATTTGGCTTCAACACAAAAATACAAGTCAATTAAAGAAAAACTAAAAAATAAAACATACCCGGTAGAAATATCGGGTCTTGTTCCTGTTGCAAAAACAGAGCTAATAGGTGCATTATATGAAGAGGAAAGAACACCTACTTGCATTATTACATACAATGAAATGCAAGCAAAAGAACTTGAAAAGAACTTAAGCTATTTTGCAAACAATGTGGAGTATTTTCCTAAAAGAGGAATTTCAATATATGATTATGATGCTGAAAGCAATGATATAGAATTTGAAAGAATACAAGTTTTAAATAACATATACAAGGGTAAAACAAAGATTGTAATTACTACAATAGAAGCAATTATGCAAAAAATGATTGCAAAAGAAACTTTGTACAATACTGTTTTAAAACTTAACTTAACAGACACAATAAGCCATGAAGAACTTAAAAAAAGCCTTGTTCAAATGGGATATAAAAGAGTTGACTTGATTGAAAATAGGGGCGAGTTTAGCATTAGAGGCGACATTGTAGACATTGGCTTAAGTGATACAGAAGGCGTAAGAATTGAGTTTTGGGGAGATGACATTGACTCAATTAGAAAATTTAAAATCTCTTCACAAAGATCCACAGATATGTTAAAAACTGTGGAAATTTATCCTGCTACAGAAATGATTTTAGAAGATAGTATTCAAAATGTTTGTGCAAGAATAGAAAAATTAGATAATTATTTTTTTGAAGATATAGAGATTATACAAAATGGAGACTATACTACAAGAATCGACAAATATTTTAATGAATTTTATACAAATCAAGTAAGCTTTTTAGATTACATACCTAATTTTACTATATTTCTAGATGAACCTGAAAAAATAAAGCAAAGAGTAGAAGCTATCCAAAAAGAAAATGAAAACTTAATAAAAGCTCTTATTGAAAAAGAAAAGCCGGTTCCAGAAGCACTAAGTAATTTGAATAATTATACTTTTGAAATTAAAGAAAGTGTAAATTTATTTGAACAAGATACTTTGAAAAATGATTTTAATACCAAAGAAATAAATTTAGTAAAAGGCGATGTTAAGGACCTAGAGGAGCGCATAAATGAGTATGTGCAAAACAGCAAAAAGGTTGTTATTCTAGCAGGAGATAAGGACAATACTACAAAAGTTTTAAGAGCACTTAATAATGCTGGTGAAATAGAAACCAATGATAATTTAAATGAAAGCAAAATTAAATCGGAAATTACAAAAACAAGAGCAAGTAGTGATAAAACAAATTTGAAAAACATAAGGAAATTTAAAGGCAATCAAGTTGTTTACGCTGATTCTTTAGACAACATTAATTTAAAACAAAGCGAAGTTGTGATCTCTGAAGGAGCTTTAACTACTGGATTTGAAGACAAGGACACTAATCTGGTTGTATTAAGTAGTGATGAATTCTTTTATAAAAATGTTAAACGTAAAAAAGTTTCAGACACATTTAAAAACAGTGAAAAAATAGTATTTGCAGACCTTAAAGTTGGAGATTATATTGTACATAAAAATCACGGTATTGGTATATTTACAGGTGTAAATACTATAAAAGTTGATGGTGTTACTAAAGATTTTATTCAATTAAAGTACAGAGATGGAGACATTTTATATGTTCCAACAGAAGATTTGGACAATGTACGTAAATATATTGGAGCAGAAGGACATTTACAATTAAATAAACTTGGAACTAAAGATTGGGAAAAGACAAAAGCTAGAGTAAAGGGAAATTTAAGAGCAGTAGCAAAGGAATTAATTGAACTATATGCAAAAAGGGAGAATGCAAAAGGCTTTGCTTTTTCAAAAGATACAGTATTTCAAAAACAATTTGAGGATAGTTTTGAGTACACAGAAACTAATGACCAGCTAAGGTGTATAGAAGAAGTTAAAAAAGATATGGAAAATCCAAGACCTATGGATAGACTTCTTTGTGGAGATGTTGGTTATGGAAAAACAGAAGTAGCAA
>CAMMFK010000041.1 GCA_946496115.1 uncultured Clostridium sp. | reverse complement strand
CCACAATCCACAACAAATGAACAAATTGTGAATAACACTGTAGTAAATAATATAAAAAAAGAAAATAAAGAACTCAAAAATAAAGTTTCAAACCAAAATACTAAAAAAATAGTAAAAATTGAAGTCTCGGAAAACCCTGATATTGATAAATGTTACTATTTTACAAATCACCATACTGAAACATTTATGAAAGATGGTAAACCCAAAGAATATTTTATAGGTGAATTTTATGATATGTCAGACAAACCTGTTAATCTCATTGTTAAGCCTGAATTAATTGATGGAATACTTAAATGTGGTATTGGCACAGTTTTTGAAACAGAAATACAAGTAGTTAATAATAAAAAAATATTAACCGATTTTAAGTTCGTACAAAACAATGAAAAAGGTGCACAAAAAAATATAGCAGCATAAGAAAAAGGGGTTCTTATACTACTTTCGGTGTTATTTATAAATGTCATTTGTAATGATACACAAAAATCAAAAATAAGTCAATGGTCAAAAAATAATTTAATAGTAAAGGAGAATGTACAAAATGCATAATAAATTTAAAAATCACGAGAAGGTTTTTGTATATGGTCCTGGTGAAAATACTGGCACTTTTTATAGAAATGTTCCAGCTTTTATTATTGAGAGAGACCCATATTATTTGGATTATTTAGTTAAATTTAAAGACGGAACAGAAGACTGGATAGAACCGCAATACTTACGAAAACCTTTTGAACGTAGACACAAAAAATATAGAAAAAGTCAGAAAGGGAGTTAAATTTTATGAAGATTGATTATATCAAAACCATTCGGTTTCAGAAAACTCAAAGGGGTATTTGAAACAAAATTGTATGACACTACCTCTATTAGTGGCAAAAATAGCTCTGGAAAAAGTAATATTCTTTATGCTATTGTAAATATACTTTTAGGAACTAATCTGTCAGGAGATGAAAAATCTTGCCTTATAAATCGAAATGTTGATAGTTCTTATGGAGAATTACATTTTACAGATAATCAAGGAATTAAACACATATTAGTTCGTATAAAAAATAGAGTTGGAACAAAAAATAATTCTCTTACACTCGATGGAAAATCTATAACTCAAAATGAATTAATTAGCTTTTATAAAGATAAAAAATTATTTTTATCTATTATAAATCCACTTTATTTCTTATCTAAAAAGCCTGCAGAACAAAAAGAAATGCTAGACAAGTATTTATCCGATATAAAACCTATGGAAATATTCAAAACTTTAAGTGATTTTCAACAGCAAAAATTGCTTAATAGATATTTTAGAATATCTGTAAGAGAAATGTACGATAAATTAAATGAAAATGAGCTTAAAGAGCTTTATATTTCTAATAGATTACAAGAAAATACTAATAAACAATTTGAGGAACTATCACGAAAAGAACTGTTTAGTAGCTTTAAAGATGTAGTTTTAAAAGATATAAAGTATTACTACAAACTTTCTCAAAAAGAGCAAGAAGATTTTATAAATACTCATATTCTAAATATTTTTATGGATATTGCTTATGATAACTTAGAGAAAGAAGAGCAAAAGAAATTAGAGGCGATTCCAAGAGATATACCTACATATATATCAGAATTGAATCAAGATATAAAAAAAACAGAAACTTATATTTCTACTTTAAGTGGAAAGATTGAATATGCACAAAATATAGTGGATGAAAAATTACCTGAAATTAAAAAGTTTGAAAAAGAAGTAGAACTTTCACTTGCATATCAAGAATTAGATTCTTTATCTAATGATAAACAAATCAAGGAAAAAGAAACTCAAAAAAAGAAAGTAGAAAGTTTAGAAAATGAAATTTTGAATATATCAACGGAAATTGCAGAACTTTCAAAAAACATGAAATCAGGTAAACAAAAATATTTAGCAATAAAAAATGGAACAAACTGTCTTTGCCCTATTTGTGAGCAAAATATAAAAGATGAGGCAAAAGAAAAAACTATTGCTAATATGAAAAAGAATTTGACAGATGCTTTTAACAAGAAAAATACATTAGAGACAAAAGAAAAGGACTTAAAGTTTAAACTTGCAATGGAAAGATGTCAGTATCACGCATTAGGTGGAGATACCAGTATAGATAATAATAAGAAAATCGCTAATATAAAAGAAAATATAGATAAATTAGAATTAGAGAAAAAAGAAATTGAAAAATTTAATAATGAAATTTTTATTAAAAAAAAGAATATGCAAAATGCTAAAAATGATATATCTAATTTTAATAATCAAATTTCTGTTCAAAACAAATTAATTAGTGATTTAAAAGAATCAAGGAAAGTAGCCCAAAAGTTATATATTTCTTATATTGAAGAAAAGATGAAACTTGCTAAGCATTATTTAAAAGATGTTACGATAAAATTCTACTCTGTTTTAAAGACTACTGGGGAAATAAAAGAAGATTTCGTTATTACTTATAAAGGTAATTTGTTATCTGATTTGTCTAGGTCTGAAACTATTGCAACAGCTTTAGAATTTGCTAATATGTTTAATAATATTGCAAGGACTAATTTTCCTATTTTTATTGATGATTACGAAAGTTGTGCTGATTATGATTTTATAAAGAAATATACTGATAACACTCAAATAATTGTATCTAATGTAGTCAAAGGTGAAAATTTAAAAATTGCAGATTATTATAATAGTGAAGATTGCACCATTATAAAACCTGTAATAACTAACGCAAAAACTATTAAAGTTTATAACAAGAATACTACTGCTATTTCAAAAGCAGCATAAAATTATAGGAAAGGCAGATATATTCTGTCTTTTTCTATTATAAAAAAGAAAGGAAGATATACATATGAAAATAAAATGTTTATTAGTAATGCCTAATAAGGAAGTACAAAAGGTTAAAATACCTGGAAATATAAAATTTATTAAATCATTAATAGGAGACAATTTGCTTAGAATAAGGACAAATAAAAATAATCTAATTATTGCTAATCAAAATGCAGAAAACGATGAATTTAATAGACTTTTTCAGGGTTGCATATTATATGGAACTTTTTTAGTTGTTTCAATAAAAAATAAAAAACTAACTTCTATGAAAAAGAAGGATATTAGAAAGTTCTACAATATGTTTAAGTTAGTAAAACACCAAAAGAAAATTTCAAAATACAAAGAAGAATTTTTGGAAGAGTACTATTACAGACAAAGAGAAATGAAAGAAAAAAATAGAGAGCATAATAAAGAGTTTATCTTAAAAAATGCTGCTTAAGAAAGGAAGGATTTATATTATGAATAATTATGAAACAGTTTTTTTAATAGAGGATAACATTACAGATGAACAAAGAAATTCTGTTGTTGAAGAAATTAAGAATTTTCTTGTAAAAAAAGGAAAAATCTCAAAAGTTGATGATTTAGGTAAAAGGATGCTAGCATATAAAATTCAAAATCATCAATATGCGTATTATATTGTAATTTATTTTTCAGGAACTCCTGACATTATTCCTGAATTAGAAAGAAAATATCGTATTAATGAAAATATACTTAAATTTATAATTGTTAAACAAGATAATTAGAAAGGAAGGAAAATATGAATAAAACAATTTTATTAGGTAGATTAACAAAATCTCCAGAAATTAAATTTTCACAAGCGAATAATGTAAAAATTGCTACATTTAGTTTAGCTGTAAATAGGAAATATACTAAAAAAGGTGAAGAAAGTCAAGCTGACTTTTTTAATATAATTACCTTTTCTAAACTTGCTGACTTTGTAGAAAAGTTTTTAAATCAAGGTACACAAGTTTGTATTAGTGGTAGACTTCAAACAAGAAACTATGAGGACAAGAATGGTATTAGAAGATATGTAACAGAAGTTATTGCTGAAGAAATTGATTTTGCTGATAGTTATACAAAAATTGAAGGAAATACTGATAATACACAAGAGACTGGTAGCAATAATTTAAATGAAAAAGATACACCAGAAGATTTTATTTCTAATGGTGATGATTTACCATTTTAAAGGAGGGTCAAGCTATGCAAGAATTAATAAACAAATACTTTAATGAATTATGCAAAGATAAATTTTTCAAAAATGATGATGAAGAAATTATTGGAAAAGCAAAAGATGTTATTGACAACTTAAATAGTCAAATAGAATATGCTAAGGACCCAGCAAATGCACTTGATGAATGCGATATAGAATTTGTTGTAAACGAAGCAACTGATTTGATACAAGAAATCAATAAACATTATCAAGATAAAGACAATGTCATTAAAATAGCTCTTCATCCAATGGCTGGTTTTTATGTGCTACAAAATAAAGAAGAACTACTAGAAGAATTACAAGAATATTATGAAGAATTGGAGGAGAAATAGTATGGTAACAAATATAGTAAGTGTAAAATATGAAGATAAATACAAGCCTAAAACATTTAGTGGGAAAGCATATTCTTATTTTACTGCAATCCCTTTATCTGTTGGCGATTTAGTCGTTGCTCCAACAGCTTACGGTGAAAAAATCGCAAGAGTATCAGTTATAGATATTCCAGAATTTAAAACTGAATTTATGCAAGCCAGTTTAAAATTGATTACAGAAAAAATCGACAAACAAAAATATTTAGAAGAAGATAAAATAATATCTCAAGAGGCTGCATAATATGAACGGTAAGGAAATAGCAGATATTCTAGTTCAAAAATTAATTTTTAATGGATTTATTGTTCACAAATATAATTCACATACTACAAGTTCAATTTATCTAAAATTAGATTATGGACTTTCTTGTGGAATTAGAATAGCAGACCATCCCGGCAAAAAGAAATATAGTTACAGATTTAATGTAATAAAGAACTATCTTGGAGATAAGGTCATCATAAAAGATGGCCTTATTTGCCGATTTTATAATTTTACAGAACTAGAAAAAGTAATAAAAGCAGTTCTAAAGGAAAAAGAAGATAAAATCAATAAATATGGCTTACAAAACTATAAAAAATATATGGAAAGAGAATCCAAAGATGATTTATATAAAAGATTTAGGAAAATGGAGGTCAAAAAGAAATGAATGGTTTTGAAAGATTAAAAGAACAAGTAAAAGACCAAGAAGACAAAGCGTTATTGCAAACAATAGATTATTTACTATCTCGTGAAGATATGGAACAAAAATATCTAAACAAAGAAAAAACAGTTGAAGAGATGGCAAAATTTATAAAAGATAAAGCAAGGAAATATATGAAAAATGGTTGGAATTATGTTTCAAATGAGGTTGTTTATGCATGGGCTGTTATGTATTTTTCATTGCCTAATTCCTTTCTAAAAATGGAAAAGAAAGATATTAGTAACAGTAAAAATAAAACGTCTTTTAAAGAAGAAAATCCTATAAATAATGTTGTTTCATTAAAAAAGGCAAAAGAAAATCTGAACAAGAAAAAAGAAACAACTCAAATTTCTTTGTTTGGAGGTGTTGCATAATGACAAAAGAAAAATTACAAGTACTTATGAAAAGAATCGATAATCGAAACACACCAAAACATTGGATTTCCTTTGTCGAAGAAAACTTAGTAGACCATAATGTTATTTTAAAATATGGAAATAAAGCATTTTGTACTCATTGTCAAAAATATTTTGATAAAAAAATAACAGTATATAAGTGGGAAAAATGTCCATATTGCAATAATAAATACTTTACTAGAAACAGTAATATACGCAATATAACTTATAAAAAAGATATTGCTTGTTATAGCAAAGTAAATGGTAATATTGTTTTAAGAATTTTTGAGATAGAATCTAAATTTAATCATACAACAAGGGTCTTTGACCATGATTTACAAGAATTTGCTAGATTTATTCCTAATATTGGAATAATTATAAATGATAGTGTGTCTTTTTATATGTGGTATCAAAAAGTATGGCATAATACACCTATAGCGAACTGGCATATATATACTGGAAATAAAGTACTAAATGATATGCCTATATATCCTTATAATAAAGATATATTATTCAAAAATACAACTCTACAATATGCTCCAATAGAAGAATTTAAAAAGAAAAACCCTAGTTATACAAATTTTGAAGTAATGCAACTTGCAACATATCAAAGTTTTGAAATATTGTGGAAAATGGGGCTTTATAAATTATCAAGATTTCCTAAACAATTTAATAAGAAAGGTGGTTTCCTTAAACGATTTGGAATTCCTAAAAAGTTTTTAAATTTTATGGTTCAGAATGATATTGATTATAACGATTATCGTCTACTTAAACTGTTACAAGTCCCAGATATGAAACTGATACAAAAATATCGACGTTTTAACTATAATTACTTATCTTTTATGAAAAAACAAGGATTTCTATACGATTATAAAATAGTTGAACAATTTAGTGGTGATTTTTATACTCTAAGAAATATATGTAAATATACTTCCCTAAAAAAACTTTTGCAATATAAAAAAGGAAAAAAAAATATACATATATATTTAGATTATTTAGAAATGGCAAGTAAATTAGGAATAAGTTTAAAGAGTAAAAAAAGGTTGTTTCCATATCAATTAATAGCATGTCATGATAAATTTGCTAAGAAAATTAAAATAAATGAAGATATGGATACACAGTTCAAAGCATATTTACGATACTTAGATTTATCAAAATATACTTATGAAGATGATAAATATATTATTTTTCCTGCACCTAGTATAGATGATTTAAAAGCCGAAGGAACACAGCAAGGGAATTGTGTCGTAACATATTTACATCGTTATATAAATAATGAAACAGAAATATACTTAATTCGAGAATTATCAAATCCTAATAAATCTTTCATCACTCTTGAATATAAAAATAATCATGTTGTTCAAAAAGAATTACCTCACCATAGTAGAGATTTTACGGATGAGCAAAATAATTTTATAGCCAAATGGTTAGGTTATAGAAATTTCATAGAAAAGAAAGAAAAATATAAGAAAAAACAGGAAATTAAAGTCATCAAATATAATTTCAAAAAGATGGCTGCCTAAAAGGAGGTAAAATGAATACTAAATACAATAGAAGATTAAAAGCTAAAGAAATATATGATAAGGTTGTTAATAATGTACTAACAATAATAAAAAATGGAGAATATGAAAAGTTTTTGAAATTTCAAAATCAATTTACTAAATACAGTTTTAATAATACTGTGCTTATATTTAGTCAGTTTCCGGATGCTACAAATGTTGCAGGAAAAGCTAAATGGAAAAAATTAGGTCGAGAATTAATAGACAATGCTAAGCGAATACAAATAACTGCAGGTATGCCAGCTCAAGGTAAAACTACTGTGAAAAAAATTGTAGATGGTAAAGAAATTGAAGAAACGCAAACCTACAATTATACTGCTTATAAATCAGTTTATGTATATGATATATCTCAAACAATAGGAGAAACAATACCACTAGAAGTTAAAATGCTTGATAGTGAAAATATGGGTTCTTTTTTAAAAAAATTAAAACAATTTAGTAAATTCCCTATTTTTGAAAAAGAACTTGAGCAGGGTGTAAAAGGTTATTATAGCCCTAAGTATAAGGAAATATCAATAGAAAAAAGATTATCTATTGATGCTAAAACAGCTGTGTTATTACATGAGCTGACACATGGTCTATATGATGATTTTGATTATAAAGTAGATAGAAACCTGTCAGAAGTTTTTGTTGAATCTGTCGCTTACATAGTAGCAGATTACTTTGGTCTTGATAATTCTATGTGCAGTTTTAATTACATCACACAATATGCAAAAGGAAATCCGAAAATCATAATTGATTTGGGTTCAAAAATAAAAAAGTGTGCAACCGATTTCATAAAAGAACTTGAAGAGTTTGAAATTAAAGAAAACCAACTTGTTGCATACGAGGAGGAAATATGTTTAAATTATACAAGAATGAAAAATTATTATTAATCGCTCCTTATTGGGAGGACTTAGTTAGTTTTGTTGAAATTCTTAAAAAATACAATAAAAAGTTTATTAATAGGAAAGAGTTTGTTGTTAAATGTAATGATGAACTCTTTTATTATTGGAAAAGAAAATAAGTAGGAAAGGATACCAAAAATCATGAATTATTTAGATGAACAAGAAGTAAAAAAACATATAAATATTTTGAATGTAGCATATCATTTATGTTTAGAAATTGTAGAACGAGCTGGATATGAGTATAAAGCAATATGCCCTTTTTGTGGTTATAATAAAAATAGTAAAATCCCTACCCTCTCTTTAAATGCTGAAACTAATAAATATTGTTGTAGTCGTTGTGGTGCTGGAGGATATTCAATAGGTTTATATGCTAGAATGAAGAAATTAAGTAATCAAGAAGCTTATAGAGAACTTTTAGACAGAGAATGCTATTCTCAAAATAGAGTGGAAGTTAAAATTAGTCCTATAAATTTATTGGCGGATATACAGTTAAGAGATAGAGTATATAGAGATTTGTTAAATATGTTAAAATTAGAAGGACAGCATAGAAATTATTTAAGAAGTTTAGGGCTATTGAATAGTTCTATTGAAGGTAATTTATACAAAACTGCACCTAAAAATTATGTGAAAAGAAGGTTAATATCTCATATTTTATTTAAAAAGTATAATCTTGCAGGAATACCGGGCTTTTTTCAAGAAGAGGATTTTAAATGGTGCTTTAGTAAATATCGTGGCTTTTTTGTACCAGTACTTAATTATGATGGACTTATACAAGGTCTTTCTATACATTTAGATAAACCATTTAATAATACTGAAGATATCTGGTTTTCAAGTAGTAATAAAATAAATGGAACATCTTCTAAAAATTATATAATGAAAAGTAATATTACACCTAATACATCAAGCGTAATTTTGACTGATAATTTCATTTTAGGTCATCTTATAAAAGATGCGCTAAATTTACCAGTTATAAGTTTTCAAAATATATCTAATTCATATATGATTTTAAATTCAATACAAAATACTAATATTAGAAATATTACTTTTATTGTAAGAATACCTAATTGTAACAATAATTTAGATTATATTATAAATCGAGTTTTTCGAGATTTATTGCCACTGGGATACAACTTAGATTGTAAGAGTATTACGGATTATAACGAAATCTTTAATTTAGATTTTTTTGAAGAAAATTTTAATGTTAATAATACATTGAAAATCGTTGCTTAAAACAAATTTATATAGTCTATTCTTTTGAAGAATAGACTATATTTCTCTTTTACTTATAATTTTCTTTCTTTTTCAAAAATTATTTTGTTTTCATTTTAAAGTATCACTAAATTTTGGAACTCTTAATTACATTGAGTTGCTGAATTTAGTTTTAATTTTTTATCACAAGTTTACTTTATTCGAACCTTGATAGATAGTTATATTAAAATATTTTTTATATCTAGTAATATCTTTGGAAATATCAAGAAATAAATAGTAAATTATTTTATAAAAATAATTGCTTATATAAAACACATTAAACTTTCTAATACTATATTTATAAATATTTCATAAAATTTTGAGACACACATAATAATGTGTGTCTCATGGTTAGAGAGCTTATATAGTTTTACGATACGCCTATTATCACTGTTACACTGCTAGTAACAGACCTTGGGTCTCCATACCACGCAGCAGCCTTGTAAACAAAGTGATAGTCGACGCCATAGTAGGTATTAATCCAACCCGAACTATCCCTCAATACTTGAGTACCTACCCTATCTGATGTCGTACTTAAATGTATGTTGTAAGCACGAGGTTCACCATAAGGATATAGCTCAACATCGAGTGTTGCTGCCGGTTGGTCAGCAGGCACCTGCCAAACAATACCATATATTAGTTTTGTTGCATTTACTGTAAAATAACTTCCAATGTTATTGTTCGTAAATGTGAATGTGGGGAAAGTGTAAACATCTCCGCTTTCGAACACTCGTTGGTTGCTACTCGTTAAAGCATAAAAGTCAACACCTTCAGCTTCTTCAGCTGTTAACCCTAAAACCTCCAAAGCTTTTTGCCGAGAAATTCCAGCTTCTTCAATATTTTGCACTTCTACCGAAGAAGTTTCCTCGGAAAGATTCTCTGCTGCAAAAGCAGAACAAGTGTAGGTAGAAAAGCACATTACCATAGATAGTAAAATGCTCCAAAATTTAAATACTCTCTTGTTTTTCATAAAGAGCCTCCCTAATGCTGTCGCTCTCTAACCATATCATTAGCTAAAATGTAGCTAATAACCATTGCAAAATATATAAATAAGTTAATATATAATTAGAAAAAAAGAAATTGTTTTGTAATAAAAAGGAATAATTAGGATTAAATAGGAAATCAAGTGAATATACAATTGCTATTTTATTACACTAAATATGGAATTACTTAGCTTTAATAATTGACAGAGCATTAATAATAATAGTATAATTTTTATGTAGATACAACTTTTTCCATATTTATTTAATTTCTACATATACTTACTAAAGTTATTAATTTCATTATTTTGAAAATACTAATAATTATGGAAACTTAAAAGGAGGGATATATGAAAAAAAGGATTTTACCTATTCTATTATTAATAATTATTATCTTAAGTCTACTAATATATATTATTTATCTTGTTTATCAATCTAATTATAATAATCATCAAGAACAAAACGAGGACATAATATCCACTTATAATAATCCTATAGTTCCACACGGTTTTCATACTATTAATACACAAACTGCGCAGTGGACAAAACTTAATGATGGGACCATTGATGATTGGAATAAGGGACTTGTAATAGAAGATGAGAAAGGTAATCAATTTGTTTGGGTTCCTATAGACCAACAAAAAATTTCATATGAAGTCGATGGCATAGAAGATGAATTTAAATATAACCCTAATTTACTTAATTTAAATAATAACGAAGAAAAGCAAATACTTAAATATGGAGGATTTTATATTTCAAGATATGAAGCAGGTGTTCCTTTTGAAATGGAATCTCATTTAAGCAATATAACATCTGATACAAATGATATAAAAGGTGTTCCTGTAAGTCAAAAAGGAGTAATTCCTTGGAATTATATTAGTTTAAGAAATGCTAAATTAAATGCAGAAAGCATGTATAACAATGATGAATATTCTAGTCATTTGCCAACGTTAAAGCAAATGATGTATATATCAAATTGGTTAAATAGTTCTAATTATGATGTATATGATAGTTCAAAATTTGGTAATTACTCAAATGTTAACTTTGAATTTTCTGGATTTTATTCTGATGATTATGGAAGCAATTATAAATTTGCTAATAGCAAAATGAAAAGTGAAAAAAATATGATACTTTCTACTGGAGCCACAGATAGAAATATGACTAATAATATATATGATTTAGCAGGTAATTTGTGGGAATATACAGGTACTTATTGTTCAATAAATGAAAATGAAATATTAGGCTATTATTGCGTAGGTGGACATTATGATAATACTGGATATAATTATCCCGTTTTTAATCATAGTTTAAAGAATGTTGTTCCTTTAGATAAAGTTGGATTTAGAATTGTCTTGTCTTTTAAAAATTAGCACAATGCAATTTATTGGTTTTTATAAAAAATCCCTGCCATTGGTTTGGGATTTTTAGTCTTTAAAAGACTTTTTCAATGATTATAATAATTTATTTTGCATTAGAGATATTCTTTATTATAGTTTCTAGCAATTTTGAGCAATGTTTTATTTTTTCCTAAAAATCTTCCAAATTTTAAAATTACTTTTCTTACAATTCATATACTCCAAGTTATGTGTATATTGTTAATTTTCGAAAAAAATGATTTTTTCAAATTATATTTCCTAAACTATTTATAAGTAAGTCTATTCATTTGATTTTAATAAACCTACTATAGAATGTAGTTGCACTAGAACCAATATTAGAGAAACTTTTTTAAAATCCGCATTCCAATACGGTTAAAAACATCATCTATTAATAGATATACTAGTTAAAAATAGGAGGCAATAGATGTATGAGTGCTTTTGATTGTATATGGACCAAAGAACCTCTTGTAAGAAAAACTATTGAAATTGATGACAATCTTTATTCTAAATTGCAAGAATTATCACAGAAGAAATATGACGCATCAGTAAATAAGCTCATAAATGCTTGTATATTAGAATTAGTAAAAACTAAAAATATTAATCTTTATAAACCTAGTAAAGATTCTATTCCAGTTAAACATAGTTTGTTAATAAGAGCTTCTTTAGTTGAGGAATTGGATAAATTGAAAAGTGAATTTAATTTATCTCTTTATAAATTAGTTAATATATCTATAAAAAATGCAATAGATGAAATAACAAGATAAACTCTTATTGCGGTCTTGAGCTTATCTTGCTTAGAAATAATAGTTTGTTATATGCTTATATAATGAACTATTTTTTTATGTATATATCATATATATCTCCTAAAATATAGTCATTTTCTAATGCAGTTATTTCATTTCCTTTTGATATCAATTTATCCATTAAATCAATCGCTAATCCCCTAGTGTTATCATCAGTCAAACATAAAATCCTGTCAATTAAGAATTTTCTGTCCTTTTGATATCTATCATACTTTAAATTTTTTTTAGCATTTTGGCAGCCTTTGTATGAATAGATATCTATAAACTTAGATTTATCTGAACTGCATTTATTTCCTAAGTGTGTTTTATACTTTTCCCTTTCGTTTATCCATTTTTCTGATAAATTATCATTTTTTTCTTGCATTCTACTCCCTCCTTTCCTTTTATTATCAACAAAAAATATATTAATGTTGTTAATAACATCTTATCATTTTGATGTTAAGTTAGCAACCTGTTTTTACTAAAAAAGGTCCTTATAATCTACTTTTATTATAGGACCTTTATATTATTAAATTTCTATTTCTATATTAGAATATGCAATTGAATCTAATTCGGAGTTTTTGATTTTGTTTGGTATTGAGAAAATTATATATTTTTTGTTTGTCTCTATATCTAAATAATATTTATAAGTTATATTTTCTTCTAGCAATTCTATTTCATCATTTGTTTTAATTTTTGCTATTGCTTCATTTTTTAAAACATTTATTTCATTTTCAGTTAGTTTTAATATATTACTTTCTCTAGAATTTAGAATTGCATTTTGTTTTTCAATATCAACATTATTATCATATATAGCAGTAATAGTACCACCTTCACTTACAATTGTATATCCAGCATTAGTATAAAATTCTCCTACTTTTAATTGTAAGTCAATATATTTTGTCACCGAAGTATTATTATCATGTCCAACTTCTGATACTCCTATTCCGTTTGTTTCTATCCTTTCATAATTGTTGATGTCAAATTCAGGGTTACTTTCTTTTATTACATCTAGTACATCATCATTATCTAATATACTTTTAGTGTTTTTTAACAAATTTCTGTTATCATTGACTATGCTATTACTACGATATTTTCCTATTTTTATATTACTGTCACCGTGATGCCATATTTGCACTTTTTTAACGTTTGGAAATAGATATATAAAGCTATTAGCATATTCAACTGAATCATAAACACCATAACCTGCAGCCAATCTTTCATTATATCTTTCATTCCAATTAGTAGAGCTTCCAGAGTTGATATCGTCTCTAAAGCCCACTGCAACATCAGACCCTCTTTGTGCTGTTTGTGCTGTTATACTATTAGCATTGCTTTGGTCGTTTTCTCCAGCACTTCTACAACTAGAATATGTTACTAAAATTGTATCAGCATCCCAGTGTACAGCATTAGTACCTATCATCTGTTTTGTCGTTCCATTTATATTATAGTTTCCTGTATCACCAACTATAATTCCGGTCTGAGAAAATTCTATATTATTTAATCCTCCATGCGTTGAAAAGAACTGAACATCAGCATATAGGTTTTCCCATAGTTGCTGTGCTGTTGGGTCTGTAATACCATAAGAATGATATCCTGCATCCGCATATGAATTCGCTGCATTATTCATATCTTGGACAGTATTTAGACCATTAAACTGTGTTGCAACTGATAAAGCAAAATTATCTCTAGCCTGTACACTACTAGCTAAAAGATAAATAAAAGTTAAAATAAAAAGTAAAATTTTAAAATACACTCTCTTCTTCATTTAATACCTCCTCGTATAATATGTTTAACAATCAATTTTATAAAATAATTTTTACATTAA
>CAMMFK010000040.1 GCA_946496115.1 uncultured Clostridium sp. | reverse complement strand
AAAATATTAATTATGAAAAAATAAAGGGATTAAGACTAGAAGCAAGGCAAAAATTAAATAAGGTTAGACCGCTTTCAGTAGGGCAAGCTTCAAGAATTTCAGGTGTTTCACCAGCTGATATATCTGTATTATTAATATTTTTGGAAACTATTAATAGAAAGTAAAATTTTTTTTAGAAAGGAAAAATTATGGACTTTATAGGAAAATTAAAAGAATTTAATATAGAAATAAATGAAGAGCAAATAAAAAGTTTTGAAAAATATATGAATTTGCTATTGGAGTGGAATGAAAAAATTAATTTAACAGCTATTACTCAGCTAGATGAGGTTAAATTAAAACACTTTGTAGATTCACTTACAGTGCTTAAATATATAAATGATGATGATAAAGTTATTGATATAGGCACAGGAGCTGGTTTTCCGGGTATTCCTTTAAAAATAATGAATGAAAATACAAAAATAACATTATTAGACTCTCTTAATAAAAGAATAAACTTTTTAAATATAGTTATTGAAACATTAAATTTAAGAAATATACAAGCTATACATGGTAGAGCAGAAGAAATTGCTAGAAATAAGCTTTATAGAGAAAAATATGATGTAGCCGTTTCAAGAGCAGTTGCAAATTTAAGTACTTTAACAGAATATATGCTTCCTTTTGTTAAGGTGGGAGGAAAATGCATTTGTATGAAAGGTGCTAATGTAAATGAAGAATTGGAAAGAGCTCAAAATGCAATTAAAGAATTAGGCGGAGAAATTGAAAGAGTGGATAATTTTTATTTATCTGATAATGACAATGAAAGAAATATAATAATTATTAGAAAGGTAAAAGAAACAAATCCAAAATATCCAAGAAAAGCTGGAACTCCAAGTAAAGAGCCATTGTAATTGTAAATTTTATAAAAAAGAATACAATATTTATTGACATATTGTATTTTTTTTTATATCATATTTAGGAGAAATGGAGGGACAAAAGTGGGAAAAATAATATCTGTAGCAAATCAAAAGGGAGGAGTCGGAAAGACTACAACCACAATAAATGTAAGCTCAATACTTGCTAAAAAAAATAAAAAAGTATTGTTAGTTGATGCTGACCCACAAGGTAATGCGACAAGTGGTTTAGGCATTAGTAAAGATTGCGAATTTTCGACATATGATGTATTAATAAATGATGTAGAAATATCTAATACTATTCAAAAGGTAAAAGTCAAAAATCTTGATGTGTGCCCGGCGAACATGAGTTTGGCAGGAGCAGAGGTTGAACTAGTATCTGCAGTAGGTAGAGAGTATAGATTTAAAGATAAATTAGATAAAGTTAAAGACTATTATGACTACGTTTTTATAGATTGTCCACCATCACTTGGTTTAATTACGCTTAATGCTCTTAGTGCTTCAGATAGTGTGCTTATACCAGTTCAATGCGAATATTTTGCATTAGAAGGAGTTGGAGAACTTCTAAAAACAGTAGAGCTTGTTAGAAAATATTATAATAGAAATTTAACTATTGAAGGTGCTGTTCTTACTATGTATGATGCAAGAACAAAATTGTCGAATCAAGTTGTTAAGGAAGTAAACAAATACTTTGAAAATAGAGTGTTTGAAACAGTTATTCCAAGAAATGTTAGATTAAGTGAGGCTCCAAGTTATGGGTTACCAATAGCTATTTATGATCCTATGTCAAAGGGGGCTAGAAGCTATGAAAAACTTGCAAAAGAAATATTAAAAAAGAATAAGCAATAAATATACATAATAAAAACACATAATTTCAAAAACTTATTTTATGGCAGAATAACAAGGAAAATTGGTAATATTTAATAAAAAAATATTGACGAAACATAGTTAATGAGTATATAATAAATGAAAATTTATTATTAAGGAGGAATACATATGGCAGGATTAGGAAGAGGTTTAGATGCATTATTTGCAGAAAGTGCAGTTTTAAAAGAAATGAAGCAATCTGAAAATAGTAGCGAAAATATAAAAAATATTAAATTAATAGAAATAGAACCCAATACAACTCAAGCAAGAAAAAAATTTAATGAAGATACATTAAATGAATTAGCTGAATCAATTAAAACTTATGGAATCTTACAACCTATTATAGTAGAGCAAAAAAAAGATTATTATAGTATAATAGCTGGTGAGAGAAGATGGAGAGCTGCTAAAATAGCAGGTTTAACAGAGATACCATGTTTAATAAGAAATGAAGATGAGCAAAGGGTTAAAGAAATATCTTTAATAGAAAATATACAAAGGGAAAACTTAAATCCTATTGAAAAAGCTTTAGGATATAGAGAACTCATAGATAATTATAATTTAAAACAACAAGAGTTAGCTGATAAATTAGGTATTAATAGAACAGCTGTAACAAATACATTAAGAATACTTAATTTAGATAAAAGAGTAATGGAACTAGCTATTGAAGGTAAGTTAACAGAAGGACATTGTAGAACATTACTTTCAATAACAGACCCAGATAAACAATATAAAGCAGCTTTAAGAATTATAGAAAAAGGACAATCTGTAAACGAATTAGAAAAATCTATGAAAAATAGAAAGACTATAAAAGAAGTTACAGCTAAATATGAACCTTTATATAGAGAAATTGAAGATAGTTTTCAAAGTTTCTTTGGAACAAAAGTAAAATTAACACCAAAAAAACGTAGTGGAAGAATAATTATTCAGTATAATTCAAATGATGACCTAGAAAGATTACTAGATTTAATTAAAAATCAACAATAAGGGGTGTAAAACATGCAAGACATATATTTAGTTATCTTATCAATTATCTCTCTTATAATCGCAATTATAAGCTTAGGTATTTCTATAAAGATATATAAAGAGTATGAAAAAAATATGAATAAATTGGGAGAAGGCAAAGACTTTGCAAAAATGATTGAAAGTTATGTTTCACAAGTAAATGAACTTAATAAAAGAGATGACCAAATAATAGAAGTATGCAATAATATAAATAATGAACTTTCTCATTGCATTAAAAAGGTTGGGTTATATAAATATGATGCCTTTGGAAATACTAAAAATAGCTTAAGTTTTACTTTAGCTTTGCTTGATAGAGAAAATAATGGAATAGTTATTAATTCTATTTATGGACAAGATAACTCTAATGTATATTCAAAGCCTATAGTAAAGGGTACTTCTAAATATAATTTATCTTATGAAGAAAAAGAAGCCATAAATATTGCTATGGAGAAGATAAGTAAATAACTTTACTTTTTAGGTGGCTACTTTGCAGTAGCCACCGCACTTTTTTTGTTAAAACTATTGACATATTTAAATAAAATGTGTTATTATAAATACTGTTACGAATGTCGTAGCCTATTATGGAGAGGTGGTCGAGTTGGTTTATGGCACCAGTCTTGAAAATTGGCGTAGGTTTATAGCCTACCGTGGGTTCGAATCCCACCCTCTCCGCCATTTTTATATATAATTAAATGATATATGTAGGTGTACCCAAGTGGTTGAAGGGGCGAGTTTGCTAAACTTGTAGGGTTCGTTTTAGGGCCGCGGAGGTTCAAATCCTCTCACCTACGCCAAAGTAATATAAAGTATTTGCTTTATATTATTTTTTTTGCTATAATATATAACAGTTGAAAAAGCAAACTTTTGAAACTTAAAGATTGGGGAATAAATGAGTTTAAGTAGAAGAATAAGGTTAATGACAAAGAGTCTTACAGATAGAGACGTTTATTTTTTTAGAAAAGATTTAAAATCATTTCAAGAGTTAATATCTAGAATGAGAGAAGCTAGTCCAAAAGCTTCTATTTTAGACTGTATTCAAGGATATAATAATGCACTTGAAGAATTGATATTAAAAACAAATACAATTAGGTCTTCGCAAATTTATAGATATATAGCCATTGAATCTTTGCTTAATTCAAGAGATTATAATTCTATTGTTAACAAAATGAATTCTAAAGAAAATACAAGTGGTAAGGACATAGAATTTACGGGAAATTTGCAAAACGATTATCAATCGCTTGTTAAAACTTTTTTTTATTCTGAGTATATTTTAAGATATAAGGAGTTAAAAGATTATTTAAAAAGGTATCCAAATGATAGAAGAATACAAGAAGAATTAAAAGAAATAGAAGATCATACAAATAAAATAGTTGCTGGAAAACTTTCTGCATATGATTATAACAAAATTCAAAGAAAAGAAAAAGCATATTTTCAAGAACTAAGAAAAATGATAAAAGTAGATTTGACACAAATCTTAGCAAATAATATTTATTTAAAAATAGATTTTTTAAGACAAATAGGGGCTTTGAATAATTATGAAAATGAATATAATCATACATTAGAAAAGTTATCTATGCCTTCTAGTTTTAGAATAAAAGATAGAAAAACGTTTGAACAGGAGTTAATGGATAAAAATAAGTTGAAAAACTATTCAGTATCTGAATTAGTTGCCTTAAATGCATTTTGGACTAATAGACTTGTAAAAGAAGTAGAGAGAAGAAACGAAGTAATATATGTTTTACAAAATTCAAATAATTTTACTGATTTTAGTGAAGGAAGAGAATTTGAGCTTATAGATGAGGATATAATGTATTATTTAGCTGAATATAGAGCAATAGTCCCTTATATAACAAAATTTAAAAATGATAAAAAGAATTCGGTGGAAACTAAATTAGTAGATAGGAATAGCAATTTAGCTACAGTGTTTTTTGATATAGAGGAGATTTTTGAACAAGGAGATATTGACTACTATGGATTTAATGATTTAGATGCAATGTCTTATAATGTTCTATTACTTAATAATCGCTCGCAAATTTTATATGATCAAAAAGACATAGCAATTCAAGAAATGATTAGTTTTATAGTTAATACAAATGAATATAGAAATGCTGGAATATCTTTTGAAAGTGACGAAATGGAAAACACAAATAAACCTTTAATAGTGATAGATTTGAAAGGATTTAATGCTCCACTTATGTTGCATATGATTAAAGGAAGTTTAACTAGATCTGTTAAAAATGTGAGTGGAAAAGATGTTTTTCCTGTTTATAGAGGTGGAAAAGATTTTATTGTTGAATCATCTCAAAGAGGAAGATATACAGCAAAAACTAATTTATTATTTAAATTAAATTCAGAGCAAAGAAAGGATATTTCTGCAAGAGCTGGATTAGTTGGACCGAGAGACACGAATGCTAAATATGTTACACATATTTCTTGGATGCTTAATCCTAAGAAAGATATGCCTGAGCTCATAAGAGAACCTAAAAAAGTAATAAATTTAGAAACTGGCGAAATAACTGATATGGAAGAAGAACAAGCAAGAAGAAGATAAATAAAAAGTAGAAAGACTTTTACTTTCTACTTTATTTTTTTTATACCTAAATCTTTTAACCTATCCTCTACCCTTTTTTTAAATCTATGACTATTCAGATTTTGAATGTATATTGAATACATATTTGCTCTATTTGCTCCCCATATGTCTGAGATTCTATTATTTCCTATTACAGCTATTTGGTCAGGTAGAAGTTTCATGGTTTTTGCCATATCAAGAAATGGCTTTTTAAGAGGCTTACAAGCGAACTTTTTTGTCGTAGGTATACTTATTGTTTTTAAAATTGTTTTGCTAACATAAGGATTGTTACTTAAAATAGATAATTTTAGACCTCGTTTTTTTGCTTCTTTTAGAAAATTTAATGTATCTACAGATACAGTTTTATTTCTAAGCAAAGTACCGTCAAAATCAAATATTAAACCTTTTATGCCTACATCTAATATTAAATAATCTAAACTTATATCTGATATATTACTGTAACTATCCTTGGGTGTTAAATGTCCCATAAAGCCTCCTAATTAAACTTCTGTTAAAATATAATATAAACTTATTTCTTAGCTTTTTCTGTGTTTTTTAAGCTATTCTCACTTGAATGAGCATTTTCCTTTTCAATAGCCTTTTTACTATTATTTTTAGCTTTTAAATTATCTTTAGCAACAGCCATTAATAATTTAATTCTATTTGTTTGATTTGCTTCAGAAGCACCTGGGTCATAATCAATAGCAGAAATATTTGCTTCTGGATAAGTATCTCTAATTGTTTTTATTACACCTTTACCAACGACATGATTTGGTAAGCAAGCAAATGGTTGTACACAAACTATATTTGGAATACCATGTTCTATATATTCAACCATTTCAGCTGTTAAGAACCAACCTTCACCTGTTTGATTTCCTATTGAAAGAATTCCTTTTACATTTTCTTCTAACTTAAAGATATCACAAGGTAGTAAATATCCTTTTTTAGAATTTTCAAGGGCTATTCTCTCGTCTTTTTCAAGAATTTCAATTAATTTTATTGCTAACTTGAATATCTTAGCTTTAGTAGCATCTGTTTTAATTAATTGGTTAAAAGTTATTTTATGTGTAGCAATAAATTTAATGAATCCCATAAAGTCTGGAAGTATAACCTCAGCACCTTCTGCCTCTAATTTATCTGCAACAAAGTTATTTCCAAATGGATGATATTTAATTAGAACTTCACCAACAATACCTACCTTAGGCTTTTCTACTGAAGTATTTAATTCTATTTTTTCAAAGTCTTCTACCATATCATAAATATTTTGTTTGAACTCTTTCATGGTTGATTTAGCAACTAATTTTTTGCATTTTTCCATCCATTTATCAAATAAAGCTTTTGTTTCACCTTTATTTACTTCATATGCTCTGTTTTTGGTAAGCATTTTTTGAAGAATATCACCATAAATTACACATTTTATTAAGTTTTCAACAAGTTTTGGAGTTATTTTAAATCCAGGCATTTTTTCCATACCAACAACATTAAATGATATAACTGGTACATTTGGATAACCTGCATCTTTAAGAGCTTTTCTAATAAATCCAATATAGTTTGTAGCTCTACATCCACCACCTGTTTGTGACATTATTAATGCGGTTTTATTTAAGTCATATTTGCCTGATTCTAATGCTTCAATCATTTGACCTGTTGTAAGTATAGATGGATAGCAAGCATCATTATTTACGTATTTTAAGCCTACTTCAACTGTGTGTGGAGTGCATTCTTTAAGCAAATGTACATGGTATCCACAAGCTTCAACTGCTGATTCTAATAATTCAAAATGAACAGGTGCCATTTGTGGAATTAATATTGTATAGTCTTTACGCATATCTTTTGTAAATATTTTCTTGTCAATTTCATAATTTCCATTATTAGAATTTTCAGATTTCTTTTTAGCAATTCTTTTATTCATACTAGCTAGTAGTGAACGAATACGAATTCTTACAGCTCCCAAGTTATTAACTTCATCTATTTTTATTAATGTGTACATTTTATCAAAGCTTGATAATATTTCTTCAACTTGGTCAGTCGTTACTGCATCTACACCACAACCAAATGAGTTTAATTGTACTAATTCTAAATTATCATGTTTGCCAACAAAATCTGCTGCTGCATAAAGTCTTGCATGATATACCCATTGGTCAACAACTCTAATTGGTCTTTTTACTTCTGTTTGATTGCTTATACTATCTTCAGATAATACGCATAATCCTAAACTTGTAATAAGTGTATCTATACCGTGATTTATTTCAGGGTCTACGTGGTATGGTCTACCTGCTAAAACAATGCCATGAACATTATTCTTTTCCATATATTCTAAAGCTTCTTCACCTTTTTTGCGAACATCATCTTTGAAATGTTGATACTCTGTTTCAGCTTCTTTTGCAGCTTCTAATAATTCTTTTTTAGTGAAATTATATTCTTCAAATTCAGGTAAAGACATTATTGTTTCAGCCAACTTCTTTGGTTCAAAAGGTAAAAATGGATTTAAGAAATTTATACCTTTTTCTTTTAATTCAGGAATATTATTTTTTAATACTTCTGAGTAAGATATAACTATTGGGCAGTTATAATGGTTATCTGCTTTTGTGTATTCTTTTCTTGAAAATGGCATACAAGGGTAAAATATTGTTTTAATACCTTTATTAATTAAACTTATAATATGCCCATGTGAAAGTTTTGCAGGATAGCAAACTGATTCAGATGGCATTGATTCCATACCCTTTTCGTATGTTTTTCTATTACTCTTTTCTGATACTACTACTCTAAAACCAAGTTTAGTTAAGAATGTAAACCAGAAAGGATAATCTTCATACATATTTAAAACTCTAGGAATGCCAATTGTTCCACGTTTTGCATCTTTTTCTTCTAGTGGAGTATAGTTAAATAATCTTTCAAATTTGTACTTGTAAAGGTTTGGTAATTCTTTTTTTCCTGTAACTATTCCTTCTCCTTTTTCACATCTATTTCCGGAAATATGTCTTTGACCATTGCTAAATTTATTAATTGTAAGTAAACAATGATTTTCACATCCATTACAACGAACATGAGAAGTTTCAATTTTTAATTTATCTAAATCTTCTTCTTTAGATATTTTAGACATATATTCCATATCCATGTTTGCTTCAAATTGTTTTCTAGCGAGTATTGCTACACCATAAGCACCCATTAAACCTGCAATATCTGGTCTTATAACTTCTTTACCAACAATAAGTTCAAATGCACGTAAAACAGCATCGTTATAGAATGTACCACCTTGTACAACTATATGTTTACCAAGAGTATTTACATCTCTTACTTTCATAACTTTTTGAATTGCATTTTTTATAACTGAGTATGAAAGTCCTGCTGATATATCTCCTACTGTTGAGCCTTCTTTTTGAGCTTGTTTTATTTTAGAGTTCATAAATACTGTACATCTTGAACCTAAATCAACAGGATTGCGTGATTCTAGAGCAGCTTTTACAAAATCTTCAATAGATAAATTTAAGCTTTTTGCAAAAGTTTCAATAAATGAACCACAACCTGATGAACAAGCTTCATTAAGCATAATATTGTTGATTGTGCCATCTTTAATTTTGATATATTTCATATCCTGACCACCAATATCTACAATACTAGTAACATCAGGTAAAAATCTTTGTGCAGCTGTGTAGTGTGCAATTGTTTCTATTTCGTTCAAATCAACATTTAAAGCAGTTTGAATTAATTTTTCACCATAACCAGTTACACCACTATATCTTATTTTTGCATCTTTAGGTAATACTTTGTATAAATCTCTTAGCATTTGCATAACGCTTTTTAGAGGATTACCTTCATTGCTACGATATAATGAATATAAAAGTCTATCATCACTATCTGTAACAACTAATTTTGTAGTTGTTGAACCAGCATCTATACCAATAAAGCAATCACCTTTAAAGTTTTTTAAATTACCTTTTTCAACTTTATCTTTGTCATGTCTTTCTTTAAATTCCTTATAGTCTTCATCTGTTACAAATAATGGTTCAAGTGGTGTTGATGTAGAATCATGAGATACTTTTAACATTTGAATTTTAGCTTTTAGTTTTTCATTAGAAATAGGTTTATTTTCTATAGAATCTAAAGCTGCACCCTTTGCAACAAGTAAATGTGCATTTTCAGGAACTATTGTTTGTTCAGGTGTTAAATGTAAAGTCTCAATAAATCTTTGCCTTAATTCAGATAAATAATTTAAAGGACCTCCTAAAAATGCTATATTTCCTCTTATAGGTCTACCACAAGCTAGACCACTTATTGTTTGATTAACAACTGCTTGGAAAATTGAAGCAGCAATATCCTCTTTATCTGCACCTTCGTTTAAAAGTGGTTGTACGTCAGTTTTTGCAAAAACGCCACAACGAGAAGCTATTGGATAAATCATTTTATGCTTCTTAGCAAGTTCATTTAGACCTTGAGAATCAGTATTTAAAAGTGATGCCATTTGGTCTATAAATGCACCTGTACCACCTGCACAAGTACCATTCATTCTTTGCTCAATTGATTTACCAAAATACACTATTTTAGCATCTTCTCCACCAAGCTCAATAACTACATCTGTTTGAGGTATGTATTTTTCAACAGCTCTTTTACAAGCAACAACCTCTTGTATAAAAGGTAGGTCTAAAAATCTTGCTGCTGACATAGCACCAGAACCTGTTAAAGCTATTGTATATGTATAATCTTTATAATCTTCGGCAAGTTTTTCTAAAACTTGGCATACTGTATTTTTAGTATCTGAAAAATGTCTTTGGTAATTTTCGTATATAATATTTAGGTCTTCGTCCATTACAACGATTTTAACTGTTGTTGAACCAACGTCAAGACCAACATGTAATGTATTACTCATATAAAATTCACCTTATTTAAAAATTTAGGTTTTTAAGGTTACCTATAAACCTAAATTTTATATCCTTATTTATAAAAAAATAAGAACACAAAATCTCTACCATATTGTATATGCAAAAGACTTATTTGTCAATAACTAAAGATTGACAAAATGCCTAATAATACTGTAATTCTCGCAAAAATGAGTTATATGTGTTTTTTACGAAAATATAAAAATTAAGTTATATTTAGATTATTTATTTCATAGTATTTGATAGAAAAATCTTTAAAGGAAGGACAAAATGTATATGAAAAAAATGTTTATTTTAAAGGTAATTATAATTATTGCTATTATTTCTATATTGGCTATATTAATTGTTTTAAATTTTTCCACAGAAGTGGTAGAAAATGTGGAAAATGAAACTGTAATTGAGCCAGAAGAAGAGATTTCAGAAGAACAAATGAGGCAAACCGCAATCACATTATATTTTGAAGATAAAGAGAGTATGCAATTAGTAACAGAAGAGAAAAAAGTTGATGCTAAAGATTTGGTGGATAATCCATATTTATATATAGTAAATTTATTAATTTTAGGACCAAATAGTGAGAATTTACAAAATCCTATACCTGAAGGAACAAAGGTTAATAAGGCAGAACTTAATGGAGATTGTGTTACTGTTGATTTATCACAGGAATTTTTAAATAGTAGTGGAACAAATGCTATTTACGCTATTGTAAATTCTTTAACTGAATTAAAAGAAGTAAATAGCGTAAAGTTTTTAATTGATGGTGAAGAGCAAGATAATATGAAAGAGACATTTGTGAGAAAGTAAAGTTTGTTACTATTCACAGTTATATTATTTATATAAAGTCTCCAATATATGTTCTAAAGCATTTCAGCGAACGCAGACGACGTAGGAGCGGAGTGGCAGCGAGCGAGAGTTTTCGCGAATAGCGAAACCTCGAAGCAAATGCGGCAGAATGTATATTGGAGACTTAGTTAAGATGTATAGCTGTAAATAGTAATAAAATTTTAATAAACCCTTAAATGTTATGATTTAAAGGGTTTATTTTTTACCAGAAATATGCTATACTAAAACTATTATGGAAAGAATAGATGATTTACAATATAAAGATTTAAAAATAATTCAAAATACCGATGGATTTTGCTTTGGAGTAGATAGTGTCTTACTTACAGAATTTGCAAAGGATATGAAAAAGCATAGTTCAATAGTAGATTTGGGAGCAGGCACAGGAATTATAGGAATATTACTTAGTAAAAAAGTAGAAGCTTCAAAAATAGTCGGTGTTGAAGTTCAAAAGGATGTAGCCCAAATGGCTAAAAGAAGTGTTGAATTAAATAATCTACAAAATATAATGAGCATAGTTAATGAAGATGTGCAAAATCTAAGTTTAGAAAAAAACTCCTTTGACTATGTAGTAACAAATCCACCATATAAGAAAAAAGGTACGGGAATTATAAATCAAAAAGATAAACAAATAATTTCAAGACATGAAACAACAGTAGACTTAGATGAATGGATAAAAGTAGCAAGTAAATTATTAAAAGATAATGGTGCAATATATATGGTGCACAGACCTGAAAGGCTTAATGAAATAATAGAAATATTAAGAAAATATAGGTTAGAACCAAAAAGAATAAGATTTGTATATCCTAAAATAGATAAAGATGCAAATTTAGTATTAATAAAAGCTGTAAAATATGCAAATTCTTTCCTTAAAGTAGAGAAGCCATTAATAATATATAAAAATGATGGAAGTTATACAGATGAAATATTAAAAATATATGAAGAGGGAAAATAAATGGGAAAAGGAACTTTATATTTAGTTGCAACTCCAATTGGCAATTTAGAAGATATAACATTGAGAGCCATAAGAATTTTAAAGGAAGTAGATTTAATTGCAGCAGAAGATACAAGACAAACATTAAAATTATTAAATCATTTCGAAATATCAAAAAAATTAATTAGTTATCATAGGCATAATGAAGATATAAAAAAAGATTTATTAATAGAAAAATTATTAGAGGGGCAAAATATAGCTATTGTTACAGATGCTGGAACTCCGGCTATTTCTGACCCGGGAGAAGAAATCGTAAAAGAAGCAATAAAAAACAATATTAAAGTAATTCCAATACCGGGAGCTTGTGCTTTAATAAATGCACTTATTGCTTCTGGACTAGATACAAAAGAATTTTCTTTTTATGCTTTTTTACCATTAAATAAAAAATTAAGAAAAAATAAATTTGAAGAAATAAAAAAAGACGGAAAAACTGCAATAATATATGAGGCTCCACATAAATTAATAAATACTTTAAATGATATATTAATTAATTTAGGAGATAGAAATATTGTTTTAGCAAGAGAACTTACAAAAATACATGAAGAATTTATTAGAGGTAATGTAAGCGAAATAATAAATAAATATAAAGAAACTGAACCTAAGGGAGAATTTATTATATTGATTGAAGGAATTAAAATTAAAGAAGAAAATAATTTAAATAATTTAAGTTTAGAAGAACATTATAAATATTATGAGAATCAAGGTTTAGATAAAAAAGAAATAATTAAAAAAATAGCTAAAGATAGAAATGTAAATAAAAATGAAATTTATCAAAAATTTATAAAATAATAAAAAAATTAGAATAATTAATAATAAATAGAAAAATAAATAAAAGTCTACTTCTGAAGTAGACTTTTTTATGTATATATTGTTTTTCGTTAGTTAAGTTTTTTCATTTCACTTAAGCATTTTGCACAAACGTTTTTGCCTTTGTAAGGAGTGACATCTTTAGAACTTCCACAAAATATGCAATCAGGTTCGTATTTTCTAAGCATAATTGTTGTTCCTTCTACATATATTTCTAGTGGGTCGTTGCTAGAAATATCTAGTTTGTTTCTCATTTCCATTGGTATTACAAATCTTCCTAATTCATCAATTTTTCTAATTATTCCAGTTGATTTCATATTTTTCCTCCCAATCTTTTAAAAATTCGTAAATATTATAACATAAATTTTGGAAAAAAGCTAGTATAATTCTAAAAATATTTGAATATATTTGGAAATAGTAGCATTATTTTTATGAGAGGATATAAAATGTTAAATTATATTTGGCCTATTCTAATATTGGCTTCTTTTATATATGCAATTTTTAGTGGAAATGTACAAAATCTAAATAGTTCAATTTTTAAATCTCTTGAAGAAGTTATCACTCTTTCTATGACTCTAGTTGGTACGATGTGTTTATGGTGTGGTTTGATGGAAATAGTAAAAAATACATCAATAATGAAAAAAATAATAAGAATGCTAAGACCAGTACTAAATTGGCTTTTTCCAGAGAGCAAAAATAATGAAGAAGCAATGGAAAATATATCGATGAACACAATTTCAAATATATTAGGATTAGGAAATGCATCAACTCCAGCAGGAATTAAGGCTATGGAGAGCCTACAAAAAGAAAATAAGAATAAACAAAAATTAAGTAATTCTATGTTAATGTTAATTGTTTTAAATACTACATCGATAGAGCTCATACCAACAACAGTAATTGCAATAAGAACATCTTTAAATGCACAAAATCCTGCTGATATAATTATTCCAATATGGTTTGCAACAATAATAGGAACAGTAGTAGGGGTGATATCTACTAAAATTTTAATAAAAAGGAGTAAAAATAAATGACATATATTTCAGCAATGATTATTCCTACCATTATCTCAATAATATTAATTGTTGGGTTAAAAGAAAAAAAGAATGTATATGATTTATTTATTAATGGAGCGAAAGATGGTATAAAAGTCGTATTAAAATTATTCCCTACTTTAATAGGAATTTTTTTAGCTATATATATGCTAAGAAGTTCTGGATTAATTGATTTTATATGTAATATAATTTCTAATGTAACAAAAATATTTAGTATACCTAGTGAAATATTGCCATTAGCAATTATTAAGCCTATTTCAGGTAGTGGTTCAATGGCAATTGCTACAGAAATAATGGCTCATTTTGGCGTAGATAGTAATATAGGAAGAATTGCTGCAACAATTATGGGATCATCTGAAACTACTTTTTATGTAATAGCTTTATATATGAGTAGCGTAAAAGTTAAAGATGGAAGAAAAGTTGTAATTCCTGCCTTGCTTGCAGATTTAGCTAGTACAATTTCTGCAATTCTATTTTTAAGTTAAAAATTATTTTTATTATATTAAATTAATTAAAAAAATAATTAAATAGAAATAAAAAAATAATTAAATAAATAAAAAAAT
>CAMMFK010000039.1 GCA_946496115.1 uncultured Clostridium sp. | reverse complement strand
GTATCTCTTATTCAATTTATTTCTTAATTTTTCCCTACTAAAAGTTTATACTAACAGTATATTACCAGAAATTTATCCTGTTTTACAGGTTGACTATAGACAGCTAAAAGTAAAAAAATATTTTTAGGAATCAGTAGATATTGGAGAATTACAACTAATAATCTTAACAAAAGAAGATTTGAAAAGTCGTATAACAAACCTGAGCTAAAAAACACAAGAATGACTCTCTTAACGAATGAACAAATGTATTAGCTACTCGTTTCGTAGGGCAGGGATGCAAAATATGAGTATTTACCGATTTATCAGAGGTGCTTAACGATAAACTGTATTTTGCTTTTGAGACTGAGCGAAATATTGCGTTTGTGTATCTTTCGGGTTGTGATTCAGAAGGATTTAGATACAATTATACATGAATCCACACGAAACAGGCATGAATTATGATTAAATTCGTGCCCATTTCATGTTACTTATAGTTTTTTTAAATTTACTGAAATTTTTTATTGAAATTTGATAAAAATATGATATAATTTGATATTTGTATCAATCGTTATGAGAGTCAAAAAAGTTCTAGATAACTACTTCGTTGGCACCAATTAATAGAACACAGTTCTCAATTAAATTGGAACTGTGTTTTATTTATATTATTTTTTATATTTATTTCTTTTCTTCCAAAAACCTTTTTAACAAGAATGTTAAGAAATATGGGAAAGTATAAAATTTTCCGTTAAACCCTATATTCTTATTGCATAATTTTATTCCATACTTAATATCTTTATACAAATTATTATTTATTAAATTATTAAGTGAAATTGTTGCATTGTCATTTGCCTTTACTTCTACTGGAATTAATGATTGTTTATCTCTTATCATAAAATCCATCTCAATTTTCTTGCTATCATCTTTATAAAAGTACAATTGGTATCCTGCTTTTACCAACATATCTCCTACAATATTTTCATATAGAGCCCCTTTATAAGTGTTCATATTTTCATTATTTCTTAAATCTTCTTGAGTTTCTTCGTCTAATGAGCCAATTAAAAGTCCTGTATCTGCAAAATACAATCTGTAATTGTCTGGGTTATAGTTTCCTTTTAAAGGAAGACTTGCTTGTTCCATTGAATAAGAAACATTTACTATTCCAGCATTTTCTAGCCATTCAACAACTCCAACATATTCTCTACTTCTAGCCCCATTTGCTATTTTAGATATTTGGAATTTTTTATTTTCATTTCCTAGAAAAACTGGTATTTTTCTATAGCAATTTAATATTTTTGTTTTATCTAGTCCACCTGCATATTTTGTTATATCTTCTTCATAGTCAAGTAAAATTTGTTGTTGCATTTTTAATATCCCACTAAAATTTTTATTTTCCACAAATCTACTTACTATTGCTGGCATTCCTCCTACTATCATATAATCTTTAAAATTTGACATCATTACTTCATATTGAGTATTGCTTAGAGGTTTTAATTCTGACATATTTCTATATAGGTCATTTATTTGCTCTGTTTTATATCCCTTAGCCCATAGGAACTCTTCAAAATCTAAAGACCTCATAACATAATCCTCTTTATTTCCAACGCTATTAGATTCAATTTCTTTATAATTAATTCCCATTAATGAACCAGAGCAGATTACATCATACCTTCCATCTTCTTTAAAAGCTTTTAGTGAAGTAGCCGTGCTTACACATTCTTGCATTTCATCAAAGAAGATTAATGTATTATTTTCATCCAATTCAATTTCTGGTAATTTTAAAGTTATATTTTTAATTATATTATCTACTTCAAACCCATCTTCAAAAATTGTTTTGAATTGTGGTTGTAGTGCAAAGTTTATTTCTATATATGTTTTATAATTATTTTTTCCAAAATTTCTAATTGCATTTGTTTTTCCTATTTGTCTAGCCCCTTTTATTATTAGTGGTAATTTATGTTCGTCTTTTTTCCATTCAATAAGATATTCATCTATTTTTCTTTTAAGTCTCTCCATTTTTTACCTCCTAATAATAATTTATCACATTTTTAGAAAGATTTCAAGATAGTTTTATCACATTTTTAGAAATATTTTAATGCTATTTTATCACATTTTTAGAAAACACGCATTTTTATCATATCTTTGCTTACCCAAAGTTTTAAATTAGCATTTTCAATAAGATAACACTCTTCTCCATTGCATTTATCACTTTTAACTGTTGACTAGAATGCTAATCTAAATTTGACCAGAAATCATTAGCATAAAATGTTTTGGTAGTTGCAAAAATTTTCTCTTGATTGTATAATATTTTTATCGTGAGGTGATTATTTTGAGCAAAGTATTAGATAAAATTGAGTTTAAATGTAAAAGTTGTGGCTATATAGAATACATACCTAAAAAAGTTGTGGATTCGCTAGACTCGTTATTAGGTAGACCAAATTTCCCTCCTACATTTAGTTGTGAAAATTGTCATTCTGGTAGTATGTATCCTATTAATTATAAAAGTCCTAAAGGTATTGTTTATAAATATGATGACTAATTCATTTCTACTTTTCCAACTATATCTTCAATATTTTCTACATTGCACTTTTTCATATATTCTTCAATTCCTTCTATAACCTTAATGCTTGTATATGGGTCTGCGAAGTTTCCTGCACCTATTGAGACTACTTTTGCTCCTGCAAGCATAAATTCTATTGCATCTTCTCCTGTCATTATTCCGCCAAGTCCCATTATTGGAATTTTTACAGTTTGTGATACTTGGTATACCATTCTTACAGCAACTGGTTTTATGGCTGGTCCTGAAAGTCCTCCTGTATTATTTGCTAAAACAGGCTTTCTTTTATATATGTCTATTTTCATTGCTAATAGTGTATTTATTAGTGATACTGCATCTGCTCCTCCGTCTTCAGCACCTTTTGCAATACTTGCTATATCTGATACATTTGGAGTTAGTTTTACAATTAATGGTTTATCTAATACTTTTCTTACTTCTTTTGTTACGGTTTTTACTCCCTCATAAGAACTTCCAAAAGCCATACATCCAGCTTTTACATTTGGGCAAGATAAGTTAAGTTCTACTCCATCTATGTCTAATGTATTTAATATTTTACATAGTTCTACATATTCATCTATTGTACTACCACAAGCATTTACAATAATTTTTGTATCGAATTTTCTTAAAAACGGTAAATCATTTTGAGCAAAATATTCTACTCCTGGATTTTGAAGACCTATACTATTAAGCATTCCACTAGCAGTTTCACATACTCTTGGTGGTTTATTTCCACTTTTAGGTTTTAGTGAAGTTCCTTTTGTAATAACTGCTCCTAATTTTCCTAAATCAAAGAAATTACTATATTCTCTACCATAACCAAATGTTCCTGATGCTACTGTTACTGGATTTTTCATTTCTATCCCAGCAAAATTTATTTTTGTATTCATTGACACTCTCTCCTTTTTCTATTTAAGTTTTTTATTGGATTGACTTATAAACCGCTTTTAGTTTTGCACTATTTTGTTTTTTGAATTTCTTATTCATACTCCTTAAATTTCTACATCTTTTGCGTTAAATACTGGACCTCCTTTGCACACATGAAAATATTCTGGATTGTCTTTGGGACTGCTTGCTTTTTTTACTGCACATCCTAGACATACGCCTAAGCCACATCCCATTTTTTCTTCTAATGATATTTGACAATTAATATTCTTTTCTATTACATACTTTTGAACTGCTTTTAGCATAGGAAGTGGTCCACATGCGCATATGCAAGTACTATATTTAAATTTTTGTTCATCTTCTGCTTGTGTTTCTTTTGCGTTAGTTTCTTCTGTTGCAGTATTTTCTTTTTCCATATCTTTCTTTAAGTAATCTATCGCAAATCCTTTTTCAGCATAAGAGCCATCATCTGTTGCTATAACTATCTTATCTGATATTTCTTTAAACTTTTTTTCAAGCATTACTAAATCTTTATTTCTAAATCCTAAATAGGTATTTACTTTTTTGCCTTGTGCTTTTGCTTCTTTTGCTAATTCATATAGTGGAAATATGCCTATTCCACCCCCTATTATTGCTATATTATCATACTTTTCAAATTTGAAAGTACCATTACCTAATGGTCCTAAAATATCTATTTTATCTCCTATCTGTTTTTTTGATAAAAGATTGGTTCCATTGCCTTTAATTTGGAAAATAAACTCTAAAATTCCCGCTTCTTGATTCATATTGTATATACTTATTGGCCTTCTTAAAAATGGCTCTGTCTGATCATTTACTCTTATTTCAATAAAATTTCCTGGTTTTGCAGTTTTTACTATTTCTTCTGCTTCCACACTAAATTTAAATATGTCTTTTATTATTTCTTCTTTCTTTATCAATTTTGCAAATGTTTGTACTGGCATGTTAAATCTCCTTTCATTCTTAAAGCTTCTGTTCTTGTTGCTTTTTCAAATTCATCTTCACTATACTTTTCTTTCCATAACTCTGATTTATATGCACACATTAGTCCTCTTGAGCTGTTTACAATTCCACCTATTCCATTGCTATCAAATGCTTTAGCTATGTCATTTGCTTTTCCACCTTGTGCACCATAACCTGGTATTAAGAAAAAGGTATGCGGAGCTATTTTTCTTAAGCTTTCTATTTGTTCTGGATATGTTGCTCCAACTACTCCTCCTACACTACTATAACCATACTCTCCTCTTAATTCTTCTCCCCAGTTTTCCACAAGTTTTGCAACTTTTGTGTATAACTCTTCTCCATTTTCCATTTTTACATCCTGTATATCTCCTGATGATGGATTAGATGTTTTTATTAATACAAATATTCCTTTATTGTATTTTTTACAATCTTCTATGAACGGTTTTATGCTGTCTATTCCCATATATGGATTTAATGTTACAAATTCCACATCAAATATGCTTTCTGCTTTATTTCCTATTTTTGTTTTTCCTAAAAATGCGTTTGAATACCCTTCTGCTGTTGAACCTATGTCTCCTCTTTTTATGTCTGCAATTACGAGCATTCCTTTTTGCTTTGCATATTCACATGTTTCTTTAAAAGCTTTCATTCCTTCTATTCCAAGCATCTCATAAAATGCTATTTGTGGCTTTACTGCTGGAATTATATCGTAAGTTGCATCTATTAATCTTTTATTAAATTCTATAATTGCTTTTGATGCTCCCTCTAATGTTGGAGCATATTTTTGCGTTATGCATTTTGGTATCATTTCATATCTTGGGTCTAATCCGATTACTGTTGGATTATTTTTTTCTTTAATTTTGTCAATTAAATTATCTATTGCATTTTTCATTTTTACGATTCGTCCTCCTATTCATTTTTAACCTACATGATTTTTTTACCTATTAATATTGGCCTTTTTATTAACATTCCATTTGAGGAAATGATTTTATCCCTCGTAAACAATTTTTCCGCCAACCATGGTGTATTTTACTTTTTAAAAAGGTAGTTCATTACCACTAGAAAATTTTAATTTACTTGCTCTTCGCAATATTTGCATCTGTAAATTCCATTTTTCTCATCTGTTAATTCACATATATGTATTAAATCTTTTTCAACTGAGGTTATACATCTTGGATTTTTGCATTTTACGATATTAACTAATTCTTTAGGAAGTTTTGGGTGATATTTATCTACTATTTCACCATTTATAATTTTATTTACTGTTATATTATGGTCAATATATCCTAATATATCCAAATTGATATCTGTGTGTTCATCTATTTTTATTATATCTTTTCTACCACTTTTTTTACTTCGTGCATTTTTTATTATTGCTACTTGCGTATCTAATTCTCCTAAATTTAAGTATTTATATATTTCTAAACTTTTACCTGCTTGTATATGGTCAATTACATATCCATTTTTTATACTATCTATATTCATATTTCTAATAATTTCAAGATTAATGCCATTCTAATATATTTTCCATACTTCGCTTGTTTGAAATAACATGCTCTCTTATCATCATCTACATCTACTGCTATTTCATTTACTCTTGGTAATGGATGCATTATGCACAAATCTTCTTTTCCTTTCTCTAATTTTTCCTTATTCAAAATATAGTAATCCTTAAGTCTTATATAATCATCTTCATTGAAGAATCTTTCTTTTTGAACTCTTGTCATGTATAAAATATCTAAATCTGATAAATATTCTTCTATATCATTTGTTTCTATAAATTCTATATTATTTTTCTTTAAAACGTTTTCTTTTATATATTCCGGTGTTTTTAATTCTTTTGGTGAAATCAATACAAATTTTATTCTTTTATACCTAGACATAGCTGTTATTAATGAATGCACTGTTCTTCCAAATTTTAAATCTCCACATACCCCAATTGTTAAATTATCTAATCTTCCTTTTTCACATTTAATTGTTAGCAAATCTGTTAAAGTCTGTGTTGGATGGCTATGACCTCCATCTCCTGCATTTATTATTGGAACTTCTGATTTTGACGCTGCTACCATTGCAGCTCCCTCTTTTGGATGCCTAAGTGCTATTATATCTGCATACCCACCCACAACTCTAATAGTATCTGATAAACTTTCTCCTTTTGATACAGAACTAGAATTAGCAGAAGAAAAACCAAGCACATTCCCTCCTAATTCTAGCATTGCTGCTTCGAAACTTAGTCTGGTTCTTGTGCTTGGCTCATAAAATAATGTAGCAAGTTTTTTTGTATCACATTTTTTTGAATATTTCTCTTTATTGTTCATAATGTCTTTTGCAATAAGTATAAGTTCATCAATTTCTTGTGTAGATAAATCCTTAATATCTATTAAATGCTTCACTCCATACCTCCTCGTAGCTTTATTCTTATATTAATTGTTTTCAAACTAACTATACTATATATGATTAAATATTAAAAGTCAATTATTTCTTGACTTATTCTTCTTAATATAAGTTGTTGACAGAATGCAAGGTGGAAAAGAAAAAATTGAAGCAGAAGGTGTAAAATTTTATTCTCTAATTAATGTTGATGATTCTTTATTTGAAATGGCTTATAAAAGGGAATTATTAATGAAAATCAACTAGAAATGCTAAAAGGATTTTTCAAAAATCCTGATGAAACTATGAAACAATTTTTAATTAATCATCTAGAATTTTTAGAAAATGCTTTAAATTCTGATGAAAAAACAAGAAAAAGAGCTAAGTTATTAGTTGATGGTAATTTGTACGGATTGAATTAATAATTATATTTTTAAAATCTTTAATAATGCAATAATAGAAGCCCTCCGATACTGCTAAGTAATTGTTAGATTATAATAGTTAAAGGCTTTTTATAGTTTTAGGTTTTTATCAATTTAGACGGAGCAAAACATAAGATTTTACGAAAAGGACCGTCCCCAACGTAAAATTATTTTTTACGGAAAGGACCGTCCCCAATGTAAAATTTATTCACTTACTCCTACTCCAACCCATTCAAATGAGTTTGCTACGTCTGCTACAACTTTTGCTAATTCTTTTTCATCACTTAAGGTAAAGCTGTATCCATCTACTGTTGCCATTACATTTCCATTTAAAATGTAGTACATATATTCAACTTGAGCAGGGTCTGTATTGTATGTAGCTTTGATTTTTAAAACATCATATCCTTTTTCTGTTTTAGATATTTCTTGTTCATATTCTGGTTTGTCTTCTGCACTATTTATATATTCTGTCATATAATCTGCAACATCTTGTATTGAACTGTATTCGCTTGTGTCCACATCATAATAGTTTACATTTATCATTGCAGGATATGTTGAATAGTCTATTTCATTTGCGTCAATTTCGTTTGTATTTGATAAAGGCATATTGCTTATGTATTTATAATAATTCCATCCACCTGCATAGTAGTTTGAATATTCTATCCATGTAGCATTCATTTCAAAACTTACTGTTCCATCATTATATACTATTGTTGCATTTTTTTGGTTATATCCATATATGACAATGGCTATAACAGCTATTATTGCAATAACTGCAATTACTATAGCTATAATATTAGATTTTGACATTTTTTTCTTAGGAGTTATTTCTTTATTTTCATTTTCTGCATTATAGTAGAATTTGCCCTTTTCCTTTTTTACAATTTCTACTGATTGTAGAGTTGTTAATAATTTTTTATCAATTTTATTTAATTCTAATTCCGCTTCTAATTCTATTTTATCAATTGTATGTTCTTTTGTTACCGCATTGTATTTTTCAAATATTGGTTTTATTTTACTAATTGCTTCTTGCTTTTCTTTTGCAAATTCTTCTGGAGTTTGCTCCTTATTTGTTACTCCTTCTTCTAGGTCTTTCTTTATGCTAGAATTTACAACTGCTACTCCTACTGCTGTAAATATTATTGCTATAAGCGTATCTCTTATAATTCCTGATGTAAATTCTTCATCTTGATATAAATACTGTATTGTTGCTAAGTTTGTATTCATGCCTTCTGTATGTATAAGTATAACTGGTATTATTAATAGAGTTACTAGTGCAACAATTATTATAGATATGATTGTTATAATTATTGTTACCTTTTTTGTAATTTTTCCTTTGCATATTTTGTATCCATAATATGCTCCACCTGCTATTAGTATAGCTAAAAGTGCAATCATCATATTTCCATAAATATATGCTATAATCCAAGGAACTGCACCAATTGCACCACCTATTATTGCACCTATTATTCCTGTGAAATAATTGCCACTTGCCTTTTTATTTTCTTTCATAATATCCTCCTTTTATTTTCCTACTTTTTGTAATTCTTTTTCCGTCTTCTTAATTTCTTCGTTTCTCTTTACTTTTTGTGTAGTTGTTTTTAGCATTGGTTCATCTGTAACTATAACTTTTTTAATATGTTTAAATGTTGGTAATGTTTTATTTATTTCTTTTACATCTTTCCAAATTATTTTTTCATAATCTTCTTTTTTAGTGTCTGGATAATCTTTTTCCATTACTTCTTTGTTGTATACTATTTTTGCAACTATTGCAGTATCTGTATTTGACTCGTTTCTTGCAAATACCATGCATTCTGCAACATATGGAAGTTTTGAAATTAGAAATTCTAGTTCTTGAGGATATACATTTTTTCCATTTCTTAATACTATAATATCATTTTTTCTTCCTGTTATAAATATAAATCCTTCATCATCTATATATCCATAGTCTCCGGTTCTAAACCAACCATCTTTAAATGCTTCTTTTGTTTTCTTTTCATCTTTATAGTAGCCTAGCATTATGTTTGGTCCTTTTGCTAATATTTCTCCTACGCCTTCCTTATCTGGATTATCTATTTTTATTTCTACATTATCTAAAGGATATCCTATTGAACCTGGTTTATGCTTATTTTCTGCCTCTGCTGTTAATACCGGTGATGTTTCTGTTAGCCCATATCCCTGTATTGAGTTAATTCCAAAATTATTTAATCCTATAATTGTGTCTTTATCTAATGATGCAGCTCCGTAAAGCACCATTCTAAGTTTTCCACCGAAGTTGTCTATTATTTGTTTAAATACTATTTTTCTAATATCTATATGTATTTTTAGCAATGCATTTGATATTTTTGTCATTGTATTTATAATCTTTGTTTTTCCTTGGTCTGCAATTGCTTTCATAATTTTTTTGTACATTGTTTCTAACACAAGTGGAACTGCTACAAATATTGATACCTCATATTCTTTTAAATTTGCTTGAATGTATCTTAGTCCATCGCAAAATGCTATTGTTGCTCCACTATAAAATCCATAAAGTATAGTTATGCTACATTCAAATGTATGATGAATTGGTAAAAAAGATAACAATGTATCATCTTGATTTATTTTAAAATGTGTTTGATAAGCATATAAATTTGAAAGTACATTATTTTGTGAAAGCATTACTATTTTTGCACTACTGGTTGTTCCTGATGTAAATAGCATTATTGACATTTCATCATTGTTTAGTGTTACATAATCATATAGCTTATTTTTTTCTTTTACTAATTTTCTTCCTTTTTCTAATAAGCCTTCAAAACTAATTGTTTCGTTATCTTTATTATTTTCTTTATCTATACAAATCAATGTATTTAAATTAATTTCTTCATCTGCTTTTAGTTTTTCAAATAGTTCTTGGTGCTTCTTTTCATAAATAACCACATCCACTTCACTTCTTTTAATTAATGATGCTATTTCTTTATCTGGAAGGGCTTTATCTAATGGTGCTATTACCATTCCTCCGCAAGTAACTGCTAAATAACTAATAACCCATTCATATCTGTTTTCTCCAATTAAAGCTACTCTTTTTCCTTTAAAGCCCATATCTAATAATGCTGTGGCTAGTGCCTTAACATCTTTTACTACTTGGCTATACTTTTTTTCTACATATTTAGCTGGCTTTTCTTCTAAGCTTTTCTTATACTTATATGCAATATTATTTGCATAATTTTTTCCGAGCATATTCTAATAGCTCTCTGTAGTCTTTCATTTTTGGAATCAACTCTTGATTTGACATACTTTACTTCCTCCTTCCCTAATTATAAGGTAAAACATCACTATTTTAACTTTGATTAAAAATTTATTTATGGTGTGTTTATCATTGCAAATCTGCTTTTCCGTAATGTTTTGCTTACATAATATACTAAAATACGTTTTTAGTCAATTGATTTTTAGCGTTTTATTTATAATTATTTGTATTTGCTTTTTTTAATTTATAATTAAGCCGTCCCTATTTAAACTATTGACATTATTAAAAACTTTTATAACAAAATCTTGCATTTTTTGTCGAAAAGTGTATAATATATGTATGTTAATTGTACTCATTTTGAGAGGATGTTGAAAATGAACAAGTTGTTAGAATTAAGTAGTCAGCAGAAAAACATTTGGAACTCTGAAATGTTTTATAGCAATACAAACATTAACAATATTGGGGGTTATTTACTTATAAATCAACCTGTAAGCCTTGACCTCCTAGAAGAATCGGCAAACATTTACATTAAAACTAATGAGGCTCTTAGACTACATTTTGACTTAAAAAATGGAGAACCTATTCAGTTTATTACAGATTTTTCTCCGTTAAAATTACCTAAAGTTTCTGTGGAGAGTGTTCAAGCTCTTAAGAAGTTGACCACAGAGCTTGTTTCAAAACCCTTTAAAGTCATTAATTCTAATTTATATAGTTTTACTTTATTTGAATTACCTGATGGCAAAGGTGGCATTGTCCCTGTTTTCCATCATTTAATTAGTGACGCTTGGAGTTGCGGATTATTTATTACAAGATTTATCAATATTTATACAGAGTTATTAAAACTTTCTACAAATTCGCAAAGTTCAGTATTGACAAAAAGCTCAAATGATTTAAGTTTTTTAAGCAACTTTAAAGACATTTTTGCTTTTGAAAATACTCCAAACTACTCAGATTACATTGCTTCATGTAATGAGTACAAAAAAAGTAACAGATTTATAAAAGATAAAGAATATTGGGAGAACACCTTTGATAAGTCTCCTGAACTTACATACATTTCACATAATAAAAATGCAAATAGTTCAAAATCTCGCCGTAAAGTATGTTCTTTTGACGACGCTCTTTATGACAAAATTTTAAATTTTTGCAAAAATAATAAATGTTCTATTTATACATTTTTTATGGCTATCTTTTCTATTTACTTAGCGAAGATTAATTCAACATCTTCAGCTATTTTAGGTACCCCTGTATTAAATAGAAGCAATTTTAAAGAAAAGAACACATCTGGAATGTTCGTAAGTACAGTTCCATTTAAAATAGATTTAGATTTCAATATTAATTTCAAAGATTTTTTAGACAAGGTTTCGCTAACGCAAGCCTCTATCTTTAGACACCAAAAATACCCATATTTAGAATTATTAGAAAATATAAAAGAAAAGTACAATATAAGCGAAAACTTATATGATTTTGTGTTATCTTATCAAAATGCTAGAGATAATAAAGAGACTTCAAGTATTGATTACAAAACTACTTGGGAGCCTATTTCTCATATTGCAGAGTCTATTGAAGCACATTTTTATGATATGGATGGAAACAATGGTGCTAATATTTTATATGATTATCAAGTTGAAAAGTTTAGTGATAGAGATATTGAAATGTTACATAAAAGAATTTGCAATATAGCTGAGCAAGCTATGCAAAATGTTAATTTAAAGGAAATTTCTATTTTATGTAATGATGATGAAAAAATAATAAATGAGTTTAATAATACTAGTTTCGATTTTGATAAAAATGAGAATTTAGTTAGCATTTTTGAAAAAATTGCTAATGCAAATCCTGATAAGACAGCTTATATTTTTAAAGATCAAACTATGTCTTATAAAGAATTAGATGAAAAATCCTCTATTATTGCTAATTATTTAATTACCAAAGGTATAAATAAAAATGATGTTATAGGGATTATGTTTAACCGTTCTTTAAATTTACCTATTTCTATTTGGGGTATTTTAAAAACAGGTGCTAGCTATATTCTCATTGACCCTAGCCTTCCAGAAGATAGAATTAATTATATGCTCACAAATGCAAATGCAAAATATGTCTTAACGAACTTGTATACTAATTATTCCTCAATAAATATTGATAAAATATTGTATGATGTAAGTGCTAACTCTAAAAAAGAATATAATTTAAACATAATTCTACCTAAAGTAGATTCGTCAAATGAAGACAGATTTTGCATAATTTATACATCTGGATCTACAGGTACTCCTAAAGGAGTGGAGCTTAAGAGAATTGGTATTATTAATATGGTAAATAGCTACAAACAAATATTACACACTGGAGAATGTAATGTATTTTTAAGTACAAGTACAGTTGCATTTGATATGTTTATAGTTGAAAATTTTGTTTCTATTCTTGATGGGAAAACTGTTATTTTGGCAGATGAAGAAGAACAAAAAATACCTGTATTTACTAGTAAATTAGTTACTAATTACAATGTAGATTTTATATTAAGTACACCCTCTAAAATAACACTTTTATTGGAAGAAGCTTCTTGTTTGAAAAATGTAAAGGTTATTCAATTAGGTGGTGAAGTTTTTAAAGAATCGTTGTACAAAAAGTTAAAAGAAGCTACATCTGCAAGAATTTATAATGGTTATGGTCCTTCTGAATGTACAGCTTGTGCTTCTAATAAACTTGTAGAAAATAGCAATAATATTTGTATAGGTAGACCATTCTTAAATACTAAAATTTATATAATGAATAATAGCAATAATATTTTACCTATAAAAACTCAAGGTGAAATTGTTATTCAAGGTGATGGTGTTGGAAAAGGCTATGTAAACAAGTTTGATTTTAATGGCATTTATCATACTGGTGATTTGGGTATGATATCTGAAAATGGAGAGTTAATTTATTTTGGCAGAAGAGATAATCAAATTAAACTACATGGATTGCGTATTGAGCTTGACGAAATTACAAGCAAAATAATGCAAATTAATGGTTTTACAAATGCTATTACTGTTATAAAAAATGTTGGTGGTATGGACGCTATTTGTGCATACATACAATCTAAAGAAAGTATTGACGAAGCATTTATAAAAGCTGAACTTTCAAAGAGTTTGCCAAAATACATGGTACCTTCTCATATTATGCAATTAGATACATTTCCTATTACTTTAAATGGTAAAATTGATACTAAAAAATTACCTGAAATTGTTGTTAAAGAAGAGGAATTTGTAGCTTGCAATACTGACACAGAAAAGAAATTAGAAAAAATCTGTAAAGATATTTTTAATAAAGACAAAATAAGCGCTAAAGCTAATTTCTTTGATATGGGAGCTGATTCTCTTGCTATTATTAGATTTGTGTCTGAAATATATAGCAAAATAAATTTGAAACTTTCAATACAAGATATTTATACTTATCCTTGTATTTCAGATTTAGCTAAATATGTTGAAACTTTAAGCACTTCAAATGATGGAAAAAATGCACATATTATTAAAAAGCATAAAGAAGCAAGCTCATATCCAGTTTCATCAGCTCAGAGAAGAATTTTTTATACAGTTAATATGGATTCTAGCAGCTTAGCTTACAACACGCCATTTGGCATTATTTTTAAGAAAAAACCTGATTTAAAAAAATTAGAAGAGTCTATTAAAAATATTCTGAATTCTCATGATGCTTTTAAAACATATTTTGCTTTAGAAAATAATGATGTAGTACAAAAACTTGTACCCAAAGTAGATTTTAGTTTAAAAACTTGTAATTATAAGAATGATGAATTTGTTAAGCCATTTAACTTGGGCAAGGCTCCATTAATACATGTTGAGTTAGACCATTATGAAGGGAAATATTTATTACAATTAGATATCCATCATATAATTTGTGATGGCTCATCAATTGCCATTTTCATGAAAGAGTTATGCGATTTATATAATAATAAAGAGGTAAGACATTCTAAAATCGACTATATAGACTTTGCTGTTTCTGAAAAGATAATTAAAGAAGATGAAGATTACTGGCTAAGTCAATTTAAAAATGAAATTCCTATCCTTAATATGCCTACTGAATACGAAAGAACGGCTACTAAGTCGTATGAAGGAAATAATGTATATTTATCATTAAATAATTTATCAGACA
>CAMMFK010000038.1 GCA_946496115.1 uncultured Clostridium sp. | reverse complement strand
CAAGAGTATTCCAATTTATAAATGTAATACATTAGAGGAAACGATTAAAAAAGCTAAAGAAGTAGCAATAGAGGGAGAAGAGGTATTGTTCTCACCAGCACGTGCAAGTTTTGATATGTTTAAAAACTTTGAAGAAAGAGGAAATAAATTTAAAGAATTAGTAAATGAAATTTAACACATATACAAAACCTCCTACATAATATAGTGTAGGAGGTTATTTTTATGAATTATCAAAGTTATGAAGATTATATGAGAAGTGTATTAGGCAATTCCTATGCTAATGAATATACGAATGTTCCTACATATGTCAATCCTGCTAATATGCAAACTCAAGCTAATATGTCAAGTCAAATGAATATGCCGAACCAACCAAGCATGTCGAATATGACAAACCAATCAAATATGTCAAATCAAACAAGTTTTCAAAGTTCGATGAGAGAAAACACAGAACAAAATATGGAAGAGTCAGAAGAGATATTAAGAATTCAAAGAATGTATCCGGATATTTATTGTTTATTAATGCCAATGGTAAATAAAATAGTAGAAAAAAATAATGATAGAGAAATAACGGATAATTTAATTGAATCTATGACTATGGAGATATATAACAATATTGAAGATGATATGATTAATTCTTCAAGAACAACAAATTCAAAAACTAATAATACTATGGCTCAGTCATCACAAACAGGAAATACACAAAGACAATCTACACAGTCAAATAGCACTACTACAAGAAATACCGTATCAAACACAATGCAAAATTCAAGAAGAATAGGAAATCCTACACTAAGAGATTTAATTAAGATTTTAATAATAAGAAGGCTTCTTGAACACAGAAGAAATACAAGAAGAAGTTCAGTGGTGAATAATAATTTTAGCGTACCTGTTAATCAAAATATAGGAATGAATAATAGTTATACTCCTGTAATAAACCAAAATCCTATGATGAACCAAAGTCCTGTAATGCAAAGAACTACTATGCAAAATTTGCAAATACAAAGTTCGCCGATGCAAAGTATGGATAGGCAAGTAAGTGCAAATATGAATCGAATGGATTATCCTTTTGCTAATTATTTTGCTACTCCTTATCCAGAAGACGAATATGCAAATTAAAAATGTAAATTGAAAAAAGAAGCAGAAATTTCTGCTTCTTTTGTGTTCAATTATATTGTTATCTAATGAACAAATTTACGAAAACATATTTTATTGACTTTTAATTTAGCAGATGATAGAATCCAAGTAAGGATGAATAAAATATAATAATATTGTAAAAAATAGACAAAAGAGGAGTAAAGAAATGGTAGTAACAGAAGAAGTAAAAGTGAGGAAACACAATTTAAGATTATATCCAAAATATTTGATGCTTGGTTATGATTTACTATTTTTTTATGGCATAAGAGTAATGTTTTTATTAGATGTAAAAGGAATTACTGAATCTCAAATATTACTAGCTGCTACGGTATATGCCTTATCCATGATAGTAATGCAAGTTCCAGCTACTTTGCTTGCATCAAAAATAGGATATAAAAATACAGCAATAGCAGGAAATATTTTTAATATAATTTGGGCAATTTTAATGATTACATTTGATGGATTTGCAGGACTTGCTTTATCACAATTTGTAAGTGCAATAGCATTTGCACTAAAGTATGTGTCTGAACCAAACTTGTTAAGTACATCAATTCCACAAGCACCAACTTATCAAAGAAATGAAATTTTTTCGAGGTTAGATAAAAAAGGGTTTTCAAGGTATTGTATTTTTTCTGCAATATCAACAATTATATCGGGATTTTTGTATGATATAAATCCATATATTCCAATATTTTTGTGCTTAATATGCGTAATAGCAGCAACTGCTATATCTTTTAATTTTTATGATATACAAGAAGTTGAAAGCAAAGAAAGCTTTAAAGATTATATCAAAGATTTAAAAAAAGGATATAAATTTATAACAAAATCAAAACGTCTAAGAGCCTTACTTGTTATGACAGGAGCTGTTTGGGGTATAATTGTACTTTTAGATTCTTATCAATTAACCTTGTTACAAGATATAGGAGCAACATCTGTTCAAGTGGGTTTCATATTTGCTATGTTTGAGTTAACTAGAGGACTATTTTCAAATACAGCATTAGACTTTAACAAGAAATTTAAAAATAGGTCTTTAACTAATATTTTATTAACATTTGCTATTGGATTTATATTAGCAGGAATTATTGCTATGTCACAACTTCCATTCTATACAAAACTAATAATTATAGTTGTTATATTATTAATTATGGGAGCTGCAAATGCAATTGACCAGATTTTAGCTAAAAAATATGTTAATAATTTTGCTAGTACAAAAATTTTGCCGGCTATATATTCATCAAAATCAATTTGCGATAATATTTTTAGAACTATTATTACACTTTTAGGTTCGGCTATTGTGGGTATATATAATATAGATATTGCTATGATTGTAATGGGAATTTTTATATTAATATTAACACTGGGACTTACAGTATATTCAAAAGATAAGTTGGGATTAAAACCGGAGGAGTATACACAAAAGGATATTTATAAGAGATAAATTATAATTAAATTGCAAAAATGATTGCATATATTGTCGAAACCGAGTATAATATAAGTATATAAAACATTTTTTACGTGTGTACACGTAAATATGCTTTGTAAATTTTATCTAAATGAGGTGTATCAAATGAAAAAACATTTCATCTTAAGCACTAGAACTATGGTGTCCAAACGGAATGTGACGCTAAACTTTGGAAGTGATAACGATATTTACATTCCAATGGCTGTTGTGGATGAGATGCAGACAAGATATGCAAAGGAAAATACAGAAAGGGGCAGGATTGCACGGGAAAATCTAGAGTATCTTTGGAGTTTAGATTTTAAAAAACTAAGAAAAGGTGTGAAACAAACAAATGGAAGTACTATCTATATTTCTACAAATCATACAGATATAGAACTTCCTAAAGATGTAGAAGCCACTACTCTTGACAGGCTTGATAGACGAATTCTACAGACTTGTATAGCCATTAAAAATGAAATCAACAATAATACCCCAATAAATGGCAGAGAGTCTGAGCCGGTTATTTTGATTAGCAAAAGTGTACCTTTGCGCATGAAAGCTGAAATGTGTGGAATAGAAGCCCAAAGCTTTAAGGATGAGCTTCTTCCAGAGCTTTCAGAACAGTACACTGGACGTATCAAGCTTAAAGTTTCAGAAGAAAACTATAAACTGTTTTGTAGTCAAGGAAAAATTGCCATTTCTCTTGTTATTCCTAAGGAAGCCCCTCCTGAATTATACGAAAATATGTTCGTAGAAATAGAGGGGGGGTACAAGAAAGCTAATGGTAGGATTGAGAATGGCTACATTGTTCCTCTCACTTTTGAAAAAACTCATCCGTATGGTATTACTGCTAAAAACAATGCTCAAAAATTTATGATTGAAGCACTCACTATGGATGAGAAGAGGGCAACGCTAGTTATTTTCAAAGGACCAGCAGGTACCGCAAAGACATTTTTGTCTTTGGCAGTTGGATTACAAAAGGTGGTAGAAGAAGGACTTTTTCCTGGTAAAATTTTAATCTCACGTAGTCCTACTGAAACTGGAGAAAAGCTTGGATTTCTTCCGGGAAACGAACTCGAAAAGATTTACCCGTATCTTAGAGGAATAAAGGACAATCTTGGAAATCTTATCAATCCGAAAAAAGATGAGATTGGTCAGGACATTGAATATCCTCGAAATAAAAGAGGTAATAAGATATGTCCCGAAAAACCTTCTCAAGAAGACGGATCCTATGTTTTCGCCTCTGGAGCAATCAGAGCTGAAGCAATAGGGTATATCAGAGGAAGGTCTATTTGTGATACCTTCATCATTATAGATGAAGCGCAAAACCTTACTGCCACTGAAATTAAAACAATAATAACGCGTGTTGGTACAGGAACCAAGCTTGTTATTATTGGGGATCCGGAGCAAATAGATAGACCAGAGCTTTCCGAGAGGGAAAATGGTCTAAGCTATGCATCGGAACGTTTCAAAGGTGAACCGAGATGTTGGCAGATAACTTTAACAGATGATGAATCTGTTAGAAGTGAATTGGCAAAAACCGCTTCACGAATTCTATAAACCTCATTTATGGTATCAGAAATGTAATGATACCAAGCAATACTACAAAGCAAGCGGAGCTTCTTTTGAAGCTCCGCTTTGTTAAGTTTAAGAAAAAAAGCACGGGACATACTTGTGAATTATAATATTTTAAAAAAGTAGTATATAAATAAGCTTAAACATTTTTTGAATAAAATTTATAAATCTTCATATAATAATATTAGCTAAAACAGAGGAGAAGATTTTGAAAATGGTGTCTGATATAAATTATTGGAGTAAAGTATTAAAGCGTTTATTTTTATTAGCTTTAACAGTAGTGATTATACTCATTTGTTTCAAATTATCAGTATTTTATATGCCATTTCTAGTATCCTTTGTTTTGGCTTTATTGTTGGAGCCACTAATTCGTTTTCTTATGAAAAAATGTAAATGGACAAGACGATTTAGTAGCATTTTTGTCATGGTTATAGCATTACTTATAATAGCCCGGACTTTTAGCATGGGGAATAGTGACACTATTTTCAGAAGCCAACAATTTGTTAGAAGATTCAGAAATGTATTATAACAATGCCAAAGAAATGATGAATAGTTTCACACAAAATATAAATATACTTGATAAAGTTCCAGAAGAGCTAAGGGCAAGCATAGAACAAGTAGAAAGTAATGTGGTAAATTCAATCACCTCAGGAATTACAAACATACTTACAGGAATAACTAATTGGATAATGGAAATTCCAAATTTAGTTTTATCAATATTTTTCTCAGCAATGGCTTTGTATTTTTTATGCACAGATAAAATATATATGATAGACCAATTAGAACATCATTTGCCAGAACTTTGGATGAAAAAACTAACTAAACATTTGAGAGAAATAGCAAAAGCTTTAGGACAATATTTAAGGGCAGAAGCCACACTTATATTCGTATCATTTGTAATTTCATTAATCGGACTTACGGTATTTCAATTAGTTGGGTTAAATGTTGAATTTCCGCTTCTTGCAGCACTAGGAATAGGATTTATAGACGCTCTTCCTATACTAGGTTCAGGAACAGCAATGATACCTTGGGCTATAATAAGCGCTTTAAATGGAGACATTGTGCTAGGCGTTGCCATACTTGGCTTATGGGTAATAATGAGTGTTGTAAGACAATTTTTAGAGCCAAAATTAGTTAGCAAACATATAGGCATACACCCAGCTTTTACATTAATTGCAATGTACACAGGATATAAAATATGGAATGTATGGGGACTTATATTAGGTCCAATATTACTTATAATCTTCAAAAATATTTTTGCAGGCATACTTGATAAAGGTGTGATGAAAGCTATATTTGATAGGCAGAGTTAATCTACCGGCATATATACAAATTCATCTTCAGGAGCTTTAATGGTTTTTATATTAGAAATTTCTAAAATAGGAATTTCACCATTATAGTTTCCTTTTTTTATTGTGCCAGTAGCTTCTATCCAACAGCCAGAATCGAAATTTTGAGCTATGTTACATTCAGAAAGCATACCAACAATCACAGCACCTTGGTTATTATCAATAATCATAGTTCTAGCAATGACAAATTGTGTGCTAGAAAAATCAGGTAACCTATATACATATCCAGTTAATCTATACGTTTTTCCAACATAATTGTTAATGCTTTCATGTGAAGCTTTCAAAAAGTTTGTATACTCATCAGTGGTTATTTCAATAACGTCACTAGATTCTGCTAAATTACTTTTAGAAGTGGATACTATTTTAAAAATTGCAAATATGAGTAAAGCAATGATTAGTATAGTCAATACTACTAAACATACTTTCCAAATTTTTTTACTATTTATTTTAAAATTACAAATAAACATACATTTCACTCCTTATGGATTGCATTTGCCTAGTTTGTGCATGGCTATAAATAAATGCAATATAACTTTGTTTTACTAGAGTGTATGATGAAACGATTGTCCTTTATTACATATTTTTTGATTCTTTATTTTTTAGTTTTTCTGTTTTTTAGTTGGGGACGGTCCTTTTTTGAAAATTTTTATTTTAGGACCGTCTCAAAATGAAAAATTAAAATTATACCCGCAAAAAGTGGCAACTTTTTGAAAAACATACCTGCAAAAAGTGGCAAAAATGTTGAAAAACTAAAAAACTATGTTAAAATAATTATGAATAAAATAATTAATTGAGAAAGGAATGTATAATATATATTATACAAGGTAATGCAAATGCAAAGATTATTTGAAAAGAAATTGCTTGATTGGAAGCAATCAGGAATGAAAAAGCCTTTAATGATTGTTGGTGTAAGACAAATAGGAAAAACATATATTATAGAAAAATTCGCTAAAGAAAATTTTGAACAATACTTATATTTTAACTTAGAAAAAAATGAAGAAATTAGAAATATTTTTGAAAAGACTATCGATGATGTAAAAATAATAGAAGAGTTAGAGTTGTATTTAGGAAGAAAAATTGATATAGATAAAACAATATTTTTCTTTGACGAAGTACAAACTAGTGAAAATTTTATAGTTTCATTAAAATATTTTAACGAGTCTAATAGACCTTATAAAATTGTTTGTGCTGGAAGCTTATTGGTAGTAAAGTTAAATAGATTTAAAAGCTCTTTTCCAGTTGGAAAAGTAAGAATAGAGTATATGTATCCAATGAACTTTGAGGAATTTCTTATTGCAACAGGGAAAGAATTATTAAAAGAGAAGATAGAAGAATGCTATAACAATATGCAACCTATGCCAGAGTTTGCACATAAACAAGCAATAACTTTATATAAGCAATATTTATGTGTTGGCGGTATGCCAGAAGCAGTAAATAATTTTATTGAAAACGATTTAGATATATTAAAATTTGATTCACATATTCTTTCTGATATAAAAGATATGTATATAGCTGATATGCAAAAATATGTAAAAAATAATATGGAAACAGTTAAAATAAAAAAAGTATACAAAAATATTCCAAGTCAATTGGCTAAAGACAACAAAAATTTTCAATATAGTTTTATTGAAGAAACTGGAAGAAAAAGAAAGTATGAAAGTGCTATTGATTGGCTTGTATCTTCTAAGATGGTTTTAATAAATTATAATGCTAAGAGAATGGAAATTCCTTTAAAAGTATATATAGATGAAGATAAATTTAAGTTATACCTTAGTGATGTTGGAATATTAACAAATATGGGTGAAATAAAATTTCCAGATATAATGTTAGATAAAACTTTCATTTATAAAGGTGCAATTACAGAAAATTATATTGCTCAAGAATTAACTTCAAAAGGGCAATCGTTATATTATTGGACATCAGACAGAAGCGCTGAAACAGATTTTGTACTATATAGTGATGAAGATGGTATTATTCCTATAGAAGTAAAAAGTGGCAATAATGTAAAGTCTGTTAGTTTAAATATTTATATTAATAAATTTAAACCTAAATATGCAATCAGATTTTCTACAAGAAATTTTGGCTTTGAAAATAATATAAAATCAATTCCTTTATATGCTGCTTTTTGTGTTAAGTAAAAAGTAAGGAGTATAACAAAATGGAAGTGTAGTTAATATTGAAACTATAGCATAAAATTTTTTAAAATTGGGGACGGTCCTTTTAGGAAAATTTCCGTTTTAGGTCCGTCCCCAATTTAAAAAATTCCCTACAAATTATTGCAAAAATAATAATTACGTGATATATTATACTAGTATTAAAATGATTACTTACGAGAAAAGAGGAATATTATGAAATTATTTAAATCATACAGTGAAAAAGAAGTAAAAAGAGTAATGCCATTAGTAAACAAAATAAATGGCTTAGAACCAGAAATGGAAAAACTTTCTGATGAAGAACTAAGAAAAAAGACAGATTATTTCAAAAAAGAATTAAAAGATGGAAAAAATCTAGATGATATACTTCCAGAAGCATTTGCAGTTGTTAGAGAAGCTTCAAAAAGAGTTTTAGGCATGAGACATTTCGATGTTCAGTTAATTGGTGGTATTATTTTGCACCAAGGTAGAATAGCAGAAATGAAAACTGGTGAAGGTAAAACATTAGTTGCTACACTTCCAGCATACTTAAATGCTTTAACAGGTGAAGGCGTTCATGTTATTACAGTAAACGATTACTTAGCTAAAAGAGATAGTGAATGGATGGGGAAACTATATAATTTCTTAGGCCTATCTGTTGGCTTAGTAATCAGCGGAATGAAGCCAAATGAAAAACAACATGCATACAATTGTGATATTACTTATGGAACAAATAACGAATTCGGATTTGATTATTTAAGAGATAACATGGTTGTATATGCAAATCAATTAGTTCAACGTAAACTAAACTATGCAATAGTCGATGAAATTGATAGTATTTTAATTGATGAAGCTAGAACTCCTCTTATAATTTCAGGTAGAGCAAACCAAGCTTCTGACATATACAAAAAAGCAGATAGGTTTGTATCAAAACTTGAATCTAAAACAATTATAGAAGAAGATGTTAAAGATGAAGCACAAGCAGAAGACAATGAAAAATATGACTACATTGTTGACTTAAAGGCAAAATCTGCATCATTAACACAAAAAGGTATTGCAAAAGCTGAAAGAGAATTTGGATTAGAAAATTACAATGATATAGAAAACTCAGAATTGGTTCATGCTGTAAACCAAGCTTTAAGAGCTAATGGAATAATGAAAAAAGATGTAGATTACATAGTTAAAGAAGGACAAGTATTAATAGTTGATGAATTTACTGGACGTATAATGTATGGTAGAAGATACAACAATGGTTTACATCAAGCAATTGAAGCAAAAGAGCACGTAAAAGTTGCAGATGAATCAAAAACTTTAGCAAATATTACATTCCAAAACTATTTTAGAATGTATGATAAATTATCTGGTATGACTGGTACTGCTATGACAGAGGAAGAAGAATTCCAAGAAATATACAAATTAGATGTTATAGAAATACCAACAAACAAACCAATGATTAGAAAAGACAATCCAGATATAATTTACAAAAATGAAGATGCTAAATTTAGAGCAGTTATAAGAGACATAAAAGCAAGCTATGAAAAAGGACAACCAGTTCTAGTTGGTACAGTTTCAATTGAAAAATCTGAAAAACTTAGCAAAATGCTTAACAAAGAAAGAATACCACATCAAGTATTAAACGCAAAATATCATGAAAAAGAAGCTGAAATAATTGCTCAAGCTGGTAAATATAAAGCAGTTACAATTGCTACTAACATGGCTGGACGTGGTACAGATATTATGCTTGGTGGTAATAGTGAATATTTAGCTAAGCAAGAAATGAGAAAGAAATATTCTTCAGAAGAAATTGAAGAAGCAGCAGCATTTAATGAAACAGACAATGAAGATATAATAGCTAGAAGAAAATTATATAGAGAATTAGTAGATAAATATGAAAAAGGCATAGAAGAAGAAAAGAAAAAAGTTGTTGAAGCTGGTGGTTTAAAAATAATTGGTACAGAAAGACATGAGTCAAGACGTATTGATAACCAGTTAAGAGGACGTTCAGGACGTCAAGGAGACCCTGGAGAATCAAGATTCTATATTGGACTTGATGATGATTTAATGAAAATCTTCGGTGGAAATGCCATTACAAAAGTATATAATACATTAGGCGCATCAGAAGATATGCCAATAGAGTCAAGAGTTATATCTAAGGCTGTCGAAAATGCTCAAAAGAAAGTTGAAGGTAGAAACTTCAGTATCAGAAAGAACGTTCTTCAATATGATGATGTTATGAATAAACAAAGAGAAATCATATACAAACAAAGAAGAGAAGTTCTTGATGGCGAAAACTTAAAAGACAATATACTTAACATGATAGACTCAGTTGCTGATTGCCTAGTTCCAATGTATATAAATGAGAATAGCCATGATGAAGAAGGTGTTCTTCAAGAAGTTGAAACAGAATATGGAATAACAGAATTAGATTCATTAAAGAAAGACAAAGTTACAGCAGAAGATGTTATTTCAGAAATCAAAGAAAAAGCTCATAGCATATATGAAGACAAATCTGAAAAATTTGGTGAAACATTTAGAGAACTTGAAAGAGTTGTAATGCTAAAAATAGTTGACCAAAAATGGATGGAGCATATTGATAATATGGACGAACTTAAAAATGGTATAGGTCTTCGTGCATATGGTCAAAAAGACCCAGTTGTTGTATACAGAATGGAAGGATTTGATATGTTTGATGAAATGGTTCAAGATATTAAATTCGATGTTGTTAAACTATTAATGCACGCAACTAAGAGAGATGAAGGTGTATCTAGAAAAGAAACTGCAAAAATTACAGATACAACATTACAAGATAAAACAGCTATTGAACTTGTTGATGGCAAACTTTCTCCAAAAGAAGGTGGAATTAATAAAACAATAGTTAATGACACACCAAAAATTGGTAGAAACGACCCATGCCCATGTGGTTCGGGCTTGAAATATAAGAATTGCCATGGCAAGAATGCATAGAAACATTTAACCGGTCAGAATTTCCGACAGGTTTGAATAAATCTAAAATTAAAGAAAATTATTTTACATTTATATATTGATGTAGAATAATTTTCTTTTTTATGTTAGGATATTTTTAATGATGTTCCAACTAAATCAAACATTAAAATTGTCTAAATAATAGAAATAAAAAAATGGAGGTTTGTATGAAAAAAAGAGTAAAAATTGTTGGCATTATATTAGGAATAATTATTGCTTTAGGAATTATATTTTTTGCCATTGATTATAATAGGGCTAAAAATAATGAACAACCAATGTTTTGCGTGCAAATTGATGAAGCAAATGATGGAGGCTCAAAGATATATTTGGGATTAGGATATAAAGTAATTGATTTTAATACTTTATCTGGTTTTGATGATGTAAAAATTGGTACTTGGTTTATGAATTATGATGATTTTAATGAAGAAAAGCAAGCCTATGATGAAGAATTTGAAAAGAGGCAATATTTAGAAGAAAAGAATATTGGTTTAATAGTAATTTCTGAAGTTGGATATAGTTCAGCAAGACCAGCTAAGTCTTATACTTTAAAACTAGACGAAATGTATACATTAGCTAATCTTATAGACAGTTTAACTTTTTCTAATCCTAACGAAACTTGTGATGGTCTAAGTAATTATGTAATAAAATATAATAATGGAGACATGACTTATGGAATTGAGGTATATGATGATGTAACTCATATTGTAAGAAATGGAGGAGGAGAAGCGGTACTAAATGATGAACAAAGAGGGCAAGTAAATGAGATATTAAAGAATCTTGAAGCATAATTATTTTAAAGCAAATTCAATTGTTAATAGCTTAATGTAGTCTAGGAAACTTTAACAGTAGAATATATACTAAGAGAGTGCCATAATTGTGACACTCTCTATTAAATATATATTTCGTATAATTTATATTATAAATCTTCTAATGTAAACTCAAATTCTTCTCTAGAATGAGAATGATCATCGTTGTCAGGAGTAATATGTGCAATTATACTTTTTAATTTTTTTCTAAAGATTGCGAAGGCATCTTTTTCGGGATTGTATTTTTCTACTGGAGAAACATTAGCACTGTTCCTACGTATAGAAGATAATTTTTGAGCGATAAATGAATTTTCTTGCCTCAATGCTTGTATTTGAGCTTTGCTTTTTCCGAAACCTTTAGATTTACCTTTAATTGTAGGAAGATTTGAACCCGGTCTTGCTTCTCTTGACATCTTTTGTCTTGCAATTTCTTGGATATATTCTTTAGTAAATTTTCCATTATTACCATTTCCAAAATACGTGACCATATTATCATTTAATGATTGCATTTCAGGTGTATAATTACCTCCCAAATCTTGAATAGCACAAATGTACATATCTGCTAGCATTTCTCGAATATGTGGTTCTCCTTGAGGTGCAGGTATAGGGTATCTAGCTAACTGAATTTTTAAGTCGAGATTTTTTAATTGTTCTTGCCTCAAATCCTCTTTGCCTAGAAGCTTTCCTATAAAGCCTATTTTCTTGCCTTGAAGTTCAGCTTTTTCTTGAGAATATTTTTTCAATCTGGCATTTTGTAAAACCTGTCCAACTCTATCATATAATTTTAGTTTAAAAGAATTACCTAATTGTTCTCTGTATGACGCTTCTAAACTTGGAAAAGTGCTTGATGTTTCAGCCTCATAAGCTATACCATCTAATAATGGAGTAAGTTTAGATGAAATTTGCATAACGTCATCTAGACTTGAATCATCTTTAAGAGTCGTTTCTGAAACTTTTTGAGAAATACTTTGAATATTTTTATTAATTATATCAACTAATTCTTTGATAAATACTGGAGATTCCGTATCCAAATTAATGCCAAATTTTTCTGCCAGAGCATTCATATCATTTTGAAAATTTATTAGGTGATTGTATGTAGTTTCAATATTATTTTGAAGCTTTGTACTAGTAGAAGGATATTCAGAAAATTTCTGAGAAAGGGAAGAGATAGTATTTTTTCTTTTTTCTTCAGCTTCTTTTTCTTTTTGCTCTTTTCTATCTTGATTAACCATTTCTCTGGCCTTATCTATTTCTAACTCTTTTTCTCTACATAATCCTTCTAGTAATCTCTGCAATTTAGTTTTGTAATCTATTGTGTTTGCCATGTAAGAATCGTATCTAATTTTAGTAAGTTGTTTTGTTTCTAAAATTTCAGCTTGTTCCTGAGAATCGCCATTTGCTTGTTCATAAGCTCTGTCTAAAGAAGCAAGTCTGCCTTCAAGATAAAGAACTTCTTTCATGTCTTTTAAATTTGTAGAGAAGCCTTCTAATATTTCATCTTTTAGTGCTTTTAATTCTTCTGGATTAATTTCTGTTAAAGGAGCTTTTTTTATAGTAACATCATATGTACTAAAACTATATGGAGTATTTGGATGTGTTTCTCTAGTAATCTTTGATTCACAAAATGGTGATAAAATTATCTCATGTTCATTTTTAGAGTATTCATTTAAAAATGGTGCTGTATCTAAAAAAGGAACATTTGAATCCACTGAAAAATAAACAAGGGCACCATCGCCATATTCTGTAAAGGTTTTGGCAATACTTTCGTCTGTTGACGTTGATAAAAATTGTTTAACACTTCCATTAAGTTCTTGAGCTCTTTTGTTGCTTGTACCTCTTACTAAAAAGCTTGGGGTTATTCGGTTTCTTGACTCTTTATACATTGCGGAATATATATTTACAAAATCTTCAATATTTCTTTCGATATCTTTTTGATTTTCGGGTAATAGCCAACCAGTATTACTTAAGCTTTCGTAAATTTTAGGGTCAAAGTTTATTAAAAGATTTATGCTAGTATGACTAAATCCTAAATATCTATTTATTGAAGTTCTTTCTTGTTTTGTTAGTTGCTCCATAGCATATGCTTCTTGTATATCCATAGTATAATTCCTCCAAATTATTACTATTAAAATTTTATATAAGCGAAAAAGAAATGTCAATAATTTGAACTAATAAATATTAGTAAAAAATAATATATACTCTAAAGCATACAAGTAATATAGCACAAATATAAAGAGTTGCACCGATAAAACTAATATATGGTAAATAATCTGGTTAATTTCTATTAAGATTTTAAAAATATTTTTATAAAATTAAGTATAATAATAGAAAAATAATATAAAATATGATATACTTTTAAGCAGTAAATAGTGTTGTTAGGAGAAAAAGTATGATTGAAAATCAAGATGTAGAGTTCAAGAAAATCTGGAAAGACGAATGGCTTGAGTGGATTTGCGGATTCGCAAATACAACCGGAGGAGTATTATATATAGGTGTTGATGACAATGGAAAAGTTGTTGGTTTAGGAAATGCAGCGCAAAGCCTTTTAGATAAGTTACCTGGAAAAATAAAAGACTCTTTAGGAATACTTACAGAAGTAAAATTGGAAAAAGAAAATGATTTAGCATATATTTCAATAAAAATTGACAAATATCCAATACCAATTAGTTATCATGGGAAATTTTATTTAAGAAGTGGAAGAAGTAATCACGAAGCAACTTCTTCTGAATATGATAAACTTCTTTTAGAAAGGTTTGGAAAGACTTGGGATGCTATGCAAGTTCCAAATGTAACTGTTGAAGATTTGGATACTAATGCTATTGAAAGATTTAAAAAACTAGCAGTTGAAAACAAAAGGTTAAGTGCTGATGAAGTAAAAATAGACGATAAAGGATTATTAGAAAATCTGAAATTGTATGAGAATGGTTATTTAACTACTTCTGCAATATTATTATTTCATAATGATCCTGAAAAGTGGATACCTGGTGCATATACAAGGATAGCTTTTTTTGGAAAAGACGATGCTGATTTAAGGTACCAAGATGAAGTACATGGATCACTTATGTTCCAAGCAGAAGAAATAGCAAGGATATTATACACAAAATATTTAAAGGCCTATGTTTCGTTTAATGGTATGCAAAGAATTGACGAATACATAATTCCAGAAACTGCTGCGAGAGAAATAATTTATAATTTCTTACAGCATAAAGCATATAATGTTTCTATTCCGACACAAATAAAAGTATATGAAGACTATCTTTACTTTTGGAATCCCGGAGAAATACCAAATGAAGTAAAAGATATTCTATTTAAACCTCATCCATCAATG
>CAMMFK010000037.1 GCA_946496115.1 uncultured Clostridium sp. | reverse complement strand
AAAAAAAGGAAAAAAAGCAAAAAACAAAAACCCACTTATCCTACCTTTTTTAAGAGGGGAAAACAAAAATAAAAAACAAAAAAATAAAAAATATAACAATTATTTTATGTAAATTAATAAAGGAAAAATATAAGTAGTAAAGGAAAGGAAGATTGCAATTTTACAATATAAAAAAAGTTTTTATTTTTTTAAGAAAAGTATTGACAGAGTAAAAGGTTAATGATAATATAAGCTCATAAAAGAAAGGAGAGGTGGAGAAAATGCAAATAGAAAATAAAATAGCAAAAGCATTAAATAATGTAGGAGAATTAAAAGGAATAGTATGTACAGCTAATTTTAAACATGAATTAGGATATAAAGCAAAATACATTAATGATTATTTAGCTGCAAGTGTATTAGCAGAATTAATAAAAGATGGAAAGATACAATTAATTTTTAAAGCTGGAAGAGAAGATAAAAGAATGAAATATTTTTTCAAATTATTAAAATATTAACGAATAGAGGTGATGAAAATGCAAATAAAGGTAATGAATTTAGAAACAAAGAAAACATGGATAGAGAAATTTACAAGTTACTATTATATGCAAGAGAGAATAAGAAAGCTAAAATGGAGCAAGAGACTAATAGTAATAGGAACAGAAAATTAGGAGGAAAAATGAAGCAGAAAGAATTAAGAATAAATAAAAAACTTCCTGAAATAATATTACCAGAAAATAAGAATGAAATGTTAATAGAATGGTATAATAAAGATTTAAGATTTCAAGACCAAATACCAAAAGTTTTTGAAAGAGGATATTTAACTTTAGAGAATAATTTTTTTGGATTAGAAAAAGATAATATTTTTAAAAATAATTTTTCGGCATTAGCAAAAGCATATAATACAACATATAGGACAATAGAAAATGCTTTTAATGACTTTACAAAATTAACTAAAAATACAATAATATATTTTGAATTTAAAGATAATTTTTTAATTATAGAAATATATCTAAATAAAAAGAATATTACACAATTAAATATAGACCTAAATGAAATTGATAAATCAAAACCGAATCCACAATTAGAGGAAAAAGTAAGAGAAATGTTTTTAGAAAATAAAAATTTTCAAGAAATATACACATATTGTTGTTTTATATTATTATCAACTTCATTGTGGTACATTGCAACAACAACAAAAACAACAAAATACTATCGTGAAGGATATCAGCCAAAATATTTTTATGAGAAGAAAGAAATAATAAATGTAAAAAGAAATAAATATATAACAACTCCAATTTATGATATGAAAAAAATAAAAAGAGTAAAAGTTGAAGGACTTATAAAAAGAAGAAAAGGGTGGACTTATTCACATAGTTTTCAAGTACATGGTCATTATAGGCATTATAAAAGTGGAAAAGTTATTTTTATAGAATCATTTATAAAAGGGAAAGGAAAGAAAGAGCTTTCACAGAAAATAATTTTAAGTCCAAAGGAGGTTTAAATGGAAAGAATAATAAAATTTAGAGCTTGGGATAAAGAAAATAAAGAAATGTTAAAAATACAAGAATTAGATTTTGAAGATACATTTTATGGTGGCAGATTAGCTATAAGAGTAGATCAATATAATGATTATTTTGATATAGAAGATATGATATTAATGCAATTTACAGGATTATATGATATAGAGCGGAAATGAAATATATGATGGAGATATAATTTTAGAGCAAGGTCATTTTGTAAATTCAGATAGACTAACATACAAAGAAATACAATGGAAAGAAAGTTATAGTTGTTGGCTAAGAGGAGAATATGAAAGATTAACACCAAAAAATATCAAACAACACAAAATAAAAGTTGTAGGAAATATTTATGAGAACAAAAATTTATTAAAAGAGGAAGAGAACAATGAATACTTTAGAAGAATTAAAAAAGAAAGCAGAAGAATTAAATGCAGGAGAAGAGATTGATTGGAATAATAGCAATCAAATGAAATATTATATATGTTATAATTATTATGATAATAAGCTTATTTTTGAATATTCTTATGGCATTAAAAATTTAGGGCAAATATATTGTTTAAATGAAAATTTTTTAGAAATAGCAAAAGAAAAAATAGGAGAAGAAAGATTAATAAAGTTGTTTAAGGAGGAAAAAGATAATGAGTAAATTTAAAGTTGGAGATAAAGTAAAATTAAATAAATTAATTGGAAATTTTAAATATGGAAAAGGAGGAGTAGATTTTAAAGCAATAGGAAAAATAATTGGAATAACAGAAAATAATGAATACTATGTAGATTTTCCTATATGTGGTTATTGGCATGGAAGAGAAAAAGAATTAGTATTAGTAAAAGAAAAGTATACTTATGAAGATTTAAAGAAATCACCTGTTGGAACAAAGATAACTTTTGAAAATGGAAAAATATTTTTTAGAGTTAAAGAGAAAGAAGGAATTGATGACTTTGCAGATGATACAAATAGAATTGTATATGATTTAAAAACTTTTAAAGATAATTGGTCAGATGGAGTTCATGGTAAAATAATAAAAATAGAAGAACCTGAATATAAAACAGTATATGAAATTGAAGATGAAATATTAGATAAAGCAGAAAGAAGATATTTAAGAGGTATTATTACACCATTTAAAAATAAAGTAATGTGTATTAGAAAATCAAAAAATTTAATAGAAACATTAGAATACATTGCTATAGAATTAAAAGGGGACGCTAGTATATGTTTACCATATTTTGAGCCAAATACAATGTATGAAGGAATGGAAATAGATAAGAAGTATACATTAAAAGAATTAGGCTTATAAGGAGAAAATTATGAATTATAATTTAAAATTTAAATACAAAGGAAAAAGAGGGTATTGGAACACGACGATATATGCAGAAAATGATAAAGAGGCAATTGAAAAAACAGGATTATTTCTAAACGGCAAATATAATATAGAAAAAGTAGTATTAGAAAAACTATATTATACACATAAAAAAATATATGAAAGAGGTGTAAACAAATGGAAGAAAGTATTGAGAGAGTAAAGGAATATTTAAAAAATTTTGAAGGAGACAAGAAAGATTTTGAGGCTATATTAGATGTATTAAATGAATATATAGAAAGTAAAAGCGACAAAGAAATAGAAACAAGCGACAAAAATGTCGTAAATATAGAAGATGATGTAAAGATAGTGAAAAGATATTTAGAAAATAGTGCATATAAAGAAAGTAATAGCGATTTCTTTAAAAATGGCGATTGGGAAATAGTTGATTTAGAAATACCACGTGCAATGCAAAACATTTTAGCAGAGCGAGAGCAAGATAAAAAGAAAATACAAGAGCTAGAAGAAGAAAATAGGATATATGTATTGGAAGGAAACAGAGTGAAACTAGTGCTATATATAAAAGAAAATTACATATTAAAACAAAAAGTAATAGAAGCATTAGATGATATATATGATTATCTTGAAAGACTTAATGGACCTGATGAGGATATTGAATATATTGAAAATAAAAGAAGAGAACTATTGGAGGATAAATAATATGAAACCTATTATAGATTTTAATATAGATTTTTGGAATGAACAAACAGAAAAAGATTTTTACGCATACAAAAGAGTATTAGAAGAAAACTCAGATATGGATACTTTTCAAATTATACATTTTTTAGAGAATATATATAACTCAGTATCAAGAGAATTTGGAGAATAGAAGGAGAAAAATAGAATGAATTATGACATAACATTCTGTAGTAATACAAACTGCAAACAGAAATGTAAAAGAAATCAGATTAATGTAGATAAGAAAGAAGTACTAATATGGATAAGCGATTTTAAAGAATGTAAATATTTCAAAGAAGGAGAAAATAGAAATGTGTAAATATTGCGAAAAGAAAATAAGAAATTTAAAAAATGCAAAGATAACACCACAAACATATATAGGTAAAAGGTTTGGAAATGTTGTAATTATAGACTGTTATTGGTTATTCAAGAGTGGAAGAAATAGAATTTATGTTGATTATAAATGCGATTGTGGAACAATTAAAACCTCTAATATAGAACATTTATTGCAAGGGCAGATTATAAGTTGTGGTTGTATTAAGACAAAAAGAACAATTGCTAGAAATAAAAAACATGGACTGTATAATGACAACAAGAGACTTTTTGATGTCTGGAATAATATGATACAAAGATGTGAAAATAGCAAAAATAATTCATTCGGGAATTATGGCAAAAGAGGCATAAAAGTATGTAAAGAATGGCATGATTTAAAAACATTTATTGACTGGGCTAAAAGTTCTGGATATGAGGAAAGGGATAAAAACAACAGAAGCAATGTATTATCAATAGAAAGGATAGACGTTAATGGAAATTATGAGCCGAATAATTGCAAATGGATACCAGTTAGAGAACAAGCATGGAATAAAAGAAATAGCAAAATGTGTGGAAGGAGGCTAGGAGAGTAAAATGAAAATAGGAATACACAAAGCAAAGTATAGACATAGTCAATGGTATTATTATTTAATACCTAAAAGATTAACTTTAAAATGTAATCCGCCTATATATAAATGGTTAATTTGGGTTATTGATTTAAGCAAGGAGGACTAGCAATGACAGATGAAGAGATAGCATTGAATTTAACGAAAATCATTAATGATAATCTGAACGAGAATTCAAATCATTACTTAAACGAAAAAGGAGTAATAGAAACATACAAAAGAGTATTAAAAGAAATTAGAAAAGATGAGAAGAAGGAGTGAGTATATGACAAAAGAAATATGGAAAGATATACCACGGATATGAAGGTTTATATCAAGTCAGCAATTTAGGAAAAATAAAAAGTTTAGATAGATATAAGCTTATAAAATCAAAAATAAAAGGTAGAGTCTTAAAGCCAGGGGTAAACAATCAAGGATATTATCAGATTTCGTTAAATAAAGATGGAAAAACAAAACATGTTAGAATAAATAGAATTGTAGCAGAAGTATTTATAAAAAATAATGAAAATAAACAAGAGGTAAATCATAAAGATGGAAACAAACAAAATAATTGTGTTAATAATTTAGAATGGGTAACTCCAAAAGAGAATATACAACATGCAGTAAAAAACAATTTGATAAATCCAGTAAAAGGCAAAAAACATTATAAGTCAAAAAAAATAAGGCAATATACAAAAGACAATAAGTTTATTAAAGAATATTTTAGTATAACTGAAGCTAGTAAACAAACAAAAATTTTATGTTCAGCAATATCAATGTGTTTAACTAAGAAAAATAAAACAGCAGGAGGCTTCATATGGAGGTATGACTATGAAAAATAGTAAAGAACAAGAAGAAGCAATAGAAAGATTAAATAGATTTAAAGCTATAGAAATTTTATATGGTAATACGTTTGCAATGCATGTAGAACAATTAAAAACAGTTCAAGGAGATATAGAAACAGTGTTATCTATGCTACAAGAACAGCAAGAAGAAAATAAAAAGAAAGATAAGATAATAAATGAAATGGCAAGATTTATAACAAATAAAGATATTGACGAAGATATATGCAGATATCAAGTAGCAGAACATTGTAAAGATGAAGAATATGGAGTAACTACAAACGTATGTATTAATTGCATAAAACAATATTTTGAAAGGAAAGCAGAAGATGTTAAGAATTAGAGATGATGTAGAATTAAAAGAATTAGAAAAGTTTGGATTTAAAAAGAGTGAATATACACATTTATTAGTATTAAGAAAAGAAGAACACGATTTTGCTTGTATTGATATTAGAAACAAAAATTATGAAATATTAGATTTATGCAATTTAACTTATAATTTGACTTACGACTTAATTCAAGCAGGATTAGTAGAAAAGGAGTAGAAAATGGAAATTAAAAAATTAGATTTAAAATTAGAAAAAGGACATGCAGTATGTTTTGACTTTGATGGAGTAATACATAAATATAGCAAAGGTTGGCAAGATGGAAGTATTTATGATGAATATAATAAAGAAGTATTAAACTTAATGTTGATTCTCCAAAAACTTGGAATACCAGTTTTTATATGCTCTACTAGAGAACCATTCCAGATAATTAATTGGTGGAATAAACAAGGTTTTTGGTGTGAAGCTGTAAGAGTAAACGATAATGAAACATTTTGGAAAGAAACAAATTTAATAGGAGTGACTAACAGAAAACTACCAGCACAAATGTATATTGATGATAGAGCTTATAAATATAATGGACAAACAGTAAAAGAATTTATATTAGATAATTCGACGGAGGAGTAGTTATGAATATATTAAAACAGGGTAAATATCCAAAAGAAAATAAAATAGTATGTAAGGAATGCGATTGCGAATTTCAATATTTTAATTCAGAAGTGATTGTTGAAACCTCTAGCACTTTAGAGCAAGAAACGTTTGGCGGATATGCAATAAGAAAGTATATAAAGTGTCCCAATTGTAAAGCAGACTGTGAGATATATTTTAAATACTATGAAGATACATATATTAGTTTTTTTACTAAAATTAAAGAATGGTTCAAGAACAAATTCAGAAAGGATAAATAAATATGGATATTAAAGTAGGAGAATATATAAGAATAAATAATGATAACAGGAATTGTATTGGAGTTGGAAAAGTAACAAAAATATTTAATGATGTAATATATCTTGATATGAATAATAAATACGATTTACCAGTATCATTCAAAATAGAAAATATAATAAAACATAGTAAAAACATAATAGACTTAATAGAAGTACGGAGACTATGTAAATGGCATATTAGTTACAGGGAAAGAAGGAACATTATTATATACAGAAATAAAAGGAATAGATAATAGTGGCTATCATATACCGTTTTCACAGTATGGAAAAGATATAAAATCAATATTAACACATGAACAATATAATGCAAATTGCTATAAAGTGAAAGGAGAATAGAATGTCTTTAAATGAGAATGTAAAAAACTTGATTAGAAGTGTAGCTGATAATGATTTATCAAAAGCAAAAACATACGCAAAAATAATAATATCAAATGAAACGGCAGCATCTAATCAATACTTCTGTAAAACAATAAAGAATAAGTTAGAAGCACAACATAATTTCATAGAATTACCTTTTGATATACGAGGTATTTTGAAAATGGAAGATGTTTCAACTTCATTTAACGAAAATAGATATTATTTAACAGACAGAGAAAAAGATATATTTAATAAAATCTTTATGGCTAAAAATACTAACAATAAATTAAGCGAGATGGGAATAAGATATTTGAATACAACTTTACTATATGGAGAAAGTGGCACAGGAAAAACAACTTTTGGCAAATATGTTGCTTATAAATTAAGAATGCCATTTGCATATTTGAATTTTTCACAATGTATAAGTAGTTTATTACGGTCAGACTAGTAAAAATATAGAAAAAGTATTTGATTATGTAGCAAAGCAAAAATGCGTTTTACTTTTAGATGAAATAGATGCAATAGGAATAAAAAGAGGTAAAGAAGATTTGGGGGAAATGTCAAGAATAGTAATAGGACTTATGCAAGCATTTGATTTATTAGAAAATGACATTATAGTTATTGGTGCTACTAATAGAAAAGATATGATAGACGAAGCACTAATACGTAGATTTTCAATACAACATGAAGTAAAGATATTAAACAATAATGAAGCTTATAATTTAGTAGATAAATTTTTGAAAGACTTAAAAATAGAATATAACTATAAAGATATTTTGCATTATGTAGAAACACATCATAAACAAAGTGAAATAATAAAAGATATAATAAAAAGTATTGTAAAGATGTTAAATGATAATACTGAATTTACTATGATAAATGATATTTAATAATATAAAATAACAAACTTAATATAAAAAAGTAGTACAAGTTTATCAAGTTAGGAGGAAGTATGAGAGATATAAAATTTAGATGTTGGGACACTGAAAATAAAGAAATGCTAGAAGTACAAGAATTAGATTATGAGGATAGTTATAATGGGCAACCAATGATAAGGACAACAATGTATAATGACTATTTTGATACAGAAGATATGATTTTAATGCAATACACAGGACTAAAAGATAAAAATGGAAAAGAAATATACGAGGGAGATATAGTTAAGTTCAGATTTAAAGATGACAGGGAAGAATTTCCAGACTTAATTGGTTATATAGAGTATCAAACAACATTTACCGCATTTAGAATAATGAGTAATCAAGGAAGTTTCAAAATAGATATTACAGAAATAAAATTTATTGAAGTAATTGGAAATATATATAAAAATCTAGAATTGTTAGAGGAAGGAGAATAAAGATGGTATTTAATTTTAATGATGAAGAAGTAATAATAACATTTGACGGATTACAAATAATAATACAAGAAGATAAGGCAAAAGAATTAGCAAATGCAATATTAGATTATTTTGAAGATAATTAAGCTTAATAATTGAAACTCATAGAAAGGAATAGGCGTATATGAGTAGTAATAAAAAAGCAAAAGAAAGATTAATTGAATTATATGGAGCTGAATGTTTTATTGATAAATTAAAATTAAGAAAAGATAAAAAGCCTCGTAGATATAAAAGCAAAAGTCAATATAAACGAATGAAAGAACTAACATATCATCATATAAGAGAAAAAAGACATGGCGGAAAAGCAACAATAGAAAATGGTGCATTATTAAGTGTAGAAAATCATGAATGGTTTAATAAGCAATCAGATAAAGCACAAAGACAAATGAATGAATTATTTCAAGAATATAAAAGATTAGTAGATATAGGAATTATAGTAAATGGTCAAACACTTGTAGAAAAAAGTATTGAAATAGATATGAGTAATTTTATAGAAATTCCTGTTATAGAAACAACAGATGAAATAAGAAAAAAATATAATAGAGCAGAAGAAAAAAGAAAATGGAAAAAAGAAATTGAGGAGGAAAGATAAAATATGTTAATATTAAGTCAAGATAAATCAGAAATATTTAACTTTAATGAAATTTTTAGATTATATATAGATACTTGGATTTCAAAAGAATTTGCAACAGAACCAGATTGTTGGTGCATTAGAGCAGAAAAAACATTAGACAATATGATATGTGCTTTTTTAGGAGAATATGATACAGAAGAAAGAGCAAAAGAAGTATTACAAGAAATAATAAAAAAATATAGTAGTTATTTAGAATTAAAAGGTGGACCAGCAATTTTACAAGGACAAATGGATATACAACCTAATATATTTAATATACCAAAAGTATATGAAATGCCAGAAAAATAAAGGAGAGTAATATAAATGAAAGATAAAGTAAAATTTTATAATAAAGATATATTTAAGCAAGAAAATAATATAGAACTCACAATAATATTAATATGTGTATTTTTAATACGGATTTATAGCAGGTTATTTATGCATAAATAGTTCAATAAAGCATCAACAAGAAATACAAAATAATATTATAGAAATAGAGGCAAAATAGAATGAATAAAGATTGGAATGGAAATTTAAAAAGTACTTTTGTAACATTAGGAGCAAGTAATCATACTGAAAAAGATAGAGAGAAAAATGATTATTATGCTACTGATCCTAATTCATTAGAAATATTTTTAAAAAAACTAAAAGAAGATAAAATTGAATTACATAATGATATTTGGGAATGTGCATGTGGTGAAGGACACCTAAGTAAAGTATTATTAAATAAAGGATATAATGTAATAAGTAATGATTTAATAGATAGAGGATTTGGACTAGGAGGAATAGATTTTTTAAAAATAAAAGATAAAAATGTAAAAAAAGATATTTTAACAAATCCACCTTATAAATATGCTAAAGAATTTGTAGAAAAAGCTTTAGAAATACAAGCAGATGGATACTATACAATTATGTTTTTAAAAATACAATTTTTAGAAGGGCAAAGTAGAATAAAATTATTCAAAAAATATCCACCAAAATATATTTATGTAAATAGTTCAAGACAAGCTTGTTATATAAATGGAGAAATGAGTAAAAAAATGAGCAGTGCAACATGTTATTGTTGGTTTATTTGGCAAAAAGGTTTTAAAAGTGAACCAATAATAAGATGGATATAAGAGGTGTAAAATGATAAAATTAATAAATTTAAAAAAAATATAAAGGAGGAATAAAATGTATAAGATAACAGAAGAATTTGCAAAAACAGTAAAAAAATATAGAACAAAATATTATAAAGAAATTTTAGGTTTAAATTATGGATTTGTAAGTAGTATCTTAAACGGCAATAGAAATTGTTCAGAATTGACAGCTAAAGGAATAATAAGTATATGTTTTGGAATTCCTTTGTCTCATGAAAAAGTGCCCCTATTATTAAATAAATATTTTATAAAAACAAAAGAATAGGAGGATAAAATAAATGATTTTAGATAGGCATGAAATCAATGAAAATAATATTTTAGATACCGAAATATTTGAAAAAGTATTAAAGATAGAAGATCATAAAAAAAGACAAATAGCAGAAGAAGAATTATATACTATAGCAACTGAATTAAAGAAAAAGACTAAATTTATATCAAAGTATGAAACATATAAAAAAATATATTTAAACAAGTATAATACATTAGATTTTGGAAAAGATGCACCAATTCCTAAATTGTTAGGCGGAGAATATTATATTAAAGAAAATAATATTTATAGTATGCAAAATAAAAAAGTATGTTCTCAATTAATAGAGCCTATTGCTATATATGAAAATATTGAAGAAGATAAAGAAACTATAAAATGTGCATTTTTAAAAGATGGAGAATGGAAAACATTTATTGCAGATAGACTTACATTAATGCACAATGGGAAAATAGTTAATTTAACTCAAAAAGGTGTAGATGTTTCAACAAGTAATGCTTCTTTATTAGTAAAGTATTTACAAGAAACAATAAATTTAAATAGAGATATTTTAGATAAAAAAATATCAATTAGTAGATTAGGTTGGTGTGGTCAAGATTTTATTCCATATGATAAAAAAGTAGAATTTGATGGAGAAGATAATTTTAGGAACTCTTTTAATTCTGTTTGTGAAAAAGGTAATTATGAATTATGGTTAAATAAAATGTATGAAATAAGAAAAAACAAAATAGTAAAGATATTACATGCTACTAGTTTTGCAAGTGTATTACTAAGAAAGCTAAATAAAAAACCATTTGTCACTATGCTATGGGGAACTACTGGCGATGGAAAAACAGTTGCTGGAATGAGTGCAATGTCTATTTGGGGCAGACCAACTTCAGGGGATTTAATGTTTACACTTAATAATACTGATAATTTTTATTATAGAACAGCTAATTTTTTTTCAGATATTCCTATGTTTTGTGATGAATTAGAAACATATCGTGGAGATGTAAACAAATTGATTATGAATATAACAGAAGGAATAGACAGAGGAAAAGCTAGAGCAGATGGTGGAATAGAAAAAAATAAAGTTTGGAATAATGCCTTTATAATGACAGGTGAACATTCTGCAAGCAACTATAATTCTGGTGGTGGAACTTTAAACAGATTAATTGAAATAAATTCAGACGGAAAGATTATAAAAAATGGTAGTGAAGTTGTAGACATTATAACAAACAATTATGGTTTTGGAGGGAAAATATTTGTAGAAAATTTAAAAACAATTGATAATAAAAGCTTAAGTATAATTTATAAAAATGAATATGAAGAATTAATGAAAATATCAAATACTGAAGAGAAGCAAGCTTTAAACATGGCTTTAATTTTACTTGCAGATATGTTAGCATGTGAGTTTATTTTTACAAAAGAGAAACCTTTAGAACCAGAAGATGTAAAAGAATACATGTTTACAAAAGAAGAAATAGATGTATCGCAAAGAGCATATGAAACTGTATTAGATGAATGTACATTAAATAAATCAAGATTTTCAATTATAGATTGTAATAGTACAAATCCAATTGAATTTGGATATAATGGAGTAGGAGAATTTTGGGGTCAGATAAGTAATTACGAAATAACTATAAATAAACATAAATTGGAAGAATTATTATCTAAAAATGGATTTAGCTTTAAAAAAACAATGAAAGATTGGCTAAAAAAAGGATATATTGGAAAAAATTCTCAAGGCAAAAATTATACGAAAACAAGTGTAAATGGAATAAAAAGTTACTATGTAATTATACATTTAAAAAAAGATGAATAAAAAAATAATATTTTTTGATAAAAACTATTGACAATTTATGAAAGTTTATATACAATTATGGACAGAAAGGAGGTAAGAATGTTAGATAAAAAACAATTAGCTGAATATTTTAATATAAGTATCAGAACAGTAGAAAGAATGATGGATTATGGTATGCCATATTATAAAACATCTGCTGACAATGGTTCAGTTAGATTTGATTTAGAAGAAATAAAAACTTGGATGAAGAATAATACTAAAAAATAAAAAGGAGACATTATGAAAGTATCAGAAGCAATAAAAATGCAGAAAGATTTTATATCAGGAAATTATAATAATTCTGAGATAGAATTGAAAGAAAGTATGAAAATTTTAATAAAAGCTTATGATGATTTATGGAATTATTTAGAAGAAAAAGAACCAGATACAAGAGATAGATTTATAAAGTATTTAATAGAAAGTGAGGAATAAAATGTTAAGAGATATAATAGAACCTATAATAGAAATAGGATATGAAGTTTTAGATACAATATTTGAATTTGAAGAAAATGATAATCATATACCACATATAGATTAGGAGGAAAAATATGTATGATGAATTTATTTGTAATGCAATACCATTATTAATAAGTGGCGATGAATTTAAACATTATAATATTGCTGAACTTAAAAAAGCAAGAAATTATTGGGAACAACAGGGAGATTTAGAAAAAGTGAAAAAATATGATGAACTAATAGAAAGAATATTGTTAGGAAGTGATTAATATTATGGGATATTGTGAATATTTTAAATGTTATATTGATGATTATGAAGAATTAGAAAAATTAAGAGAAGAATTTGGAGAAGATTGTTTTTGTGATTGTCAAGATTGTGAATGGTATGAAGAATAAGGAGAATATATGAAAGAAATAGAAAAAAACAAATTATGTCATTACTGCTTAGGTTGTAATAAGTTAGAATTAGAAAGCTTTACCGGAGTATATAGATGCAATAATTTTATACAAGCAATAAAAAATTGGAGAGAAAAATATAATGACGAATTAAGAAAGAAGGGATAGTATGAAAAACGGGAAAAATACAAATTTTAGCTGTGATATATGTATAAATAAAAAAACAATGAAATGTCCTAATTCAAGTTTATGTTATAACACAGAAGAAAAACCTTATTTTAAGAGTAAATTAGATAGAAATTAAATAATATTAAACCGTAAACAACTATAAAAAAACCGTAAAGGAGAAAATATGAAAGCAAAATATATGAAAACAATGGACTTTACATTTGAGAATATCCTTATATTAAACGCTGAAAATGAAACAGAGTTAGCAAATAAAATAAAAGAAAATGAAGTAATAAAAATAAATAATTATGGTACAGTAGAATATATTAATTCAAGTTATATTATGTATTATCAATTAGGTTAGGAGATGATTAGATGAGTGAAGCGGACAAATTATTTAAAGAATTAGGATATAAAAAATTAGAAGATAAATATAATATAGATTTTAACAAAATATATAGCTTTACTAATGGAGATAAAATTCAAGAAAAAATAAGATTTTGCAAATTAGACAAATATATTCATGTTGAAAATTATAATTTTGATACTGGAATTACTTTTGGAAAATATTTAGACATGAAAGAATTAAAAGCAATAAATTTAGAACGTAAAGAATTAGGTTGGATAGAGGAGTGATTTAATTGAATACAAATAAAATAACAAAAATATTAGAAAGTGTAAGTCAATTAGAAGGAATAAAATGCGTATCAAATTTTAAACATGAATTAGGATATAGCTCAGGATATATAGATAACTATTTAGCAATAGGTGTTTTAGGAGAATTAATAGAAAGAGGAGTAATAGAATTAAAATTTAATGAACCAAGGAGTATTGTTTCTAAGAAAAAATTAGAGTATTTTAAAAAACTTTTAGAGGAGGAATAACTATGTTATCAGAAGAATACAAGTTATTTGTTAAGGTCTTAGAATGTGAATGTGATAAATATAATGCAAAAACTAAAATCGAAAATAGAAAGGAATATAATCATAAATATTATTTAGAAATAACAAAACCTAAAAGAAAAGCAAAGAAGGAGTGATTTAATTGTTTAGTATATTTAAAAAAACAGAAAGACAAAAATTTGAAGAGAAACGATTTAAAAAAGGTCAAACTTGTTTTTGCTATTGTAGTTGTGGAAATGAATTAATAAGTAGTAATAGCTTAATAAAAGATACAGATTTCGTATATTTTAAATGTTCAAAATGTGGAAAGAAAAGTAAATGGGATTTTGATTGTCCTTGTTCAGTTTTATTAAATGAGGAATAACTATCAAGAGGATTTTAAAATTAGATATATAGGAAAAGAAAATTTAAAGATTGCATAAAACAACATTTAAAAAAGCAAAAGAGAAAGGAGAATAAATTATGGAACAAAATATGCAAGAAAAACATACATATAAAGTTTGGTGTGAATTACTAGCAATAAATGAAGGAATAAAAATATTAGACAATGACGGATTTAGAAATATAGAAAATTTTAATGAAAATATGGAATTTACTAAAAAAGAATTTAATAAAAGATTGATGACTTGTACTTTAATTAGTATTTAAAGAATTGGAGGAATAATTTTTTGAAAGATAAAAATATTATAGGAATTGAAAACACAATAATCGCAAAAATTGTTCCCCAAAAAAT
>CAMMFK010000036.1 GCA_946496115.1 uncultured Clostridium sp. | reverse complement strand
CTAAATACCCATTTTATGCTACATTATTTTACAATGTAGAAAAACTACTACTAACTATAAAACTTAGTAGTTATGCTATAAAGATAAAATCTTTATAGATAGTTATAGTTAGATAGTAACTATAACATAAATCTTCTTACACACTTATATTTTACAAAGTTCTTCTATTTATTTCAATAAACACAAAATAAAAAAATTTTTCTTTGAAATATCAATGATTTCATGATTTTTCAATAGGGATTTTTAAAATTATTTTTTGAAAAACATTCTCTAATGTAGTTGTATCAATGAATATAAGCGAGAAAAAATTTAAGGTTTTCAGCATTCCAATACAGAAACTTATTTTATAAAATGAAATTGAAGGGAGGAATAGTTATGGAATTTATGAAAGACGAATTTTTTGACTTAATATTTGATAAAATGCAGGAGTCAAACAAATTGAACATAGAAGATAAAAAACTAGACCAATATCGCAAAGAAAATGTAAATGTTTCAGCACAGTTATACAATTTTATACAAAACAGAGTTCATCCAAAATGTAGAAGACAATTGCTGAGAATACTAGAAAGAAGAAATGAGACAACATCTAATTATTTTTTTAGAGAAAACGTACTGTATTATAAAAGCGGATTTCTTCAAGGTATGTATATTGTAACATTAATGTATGATGAAAATAATAAGAAAAAAGATAACTGAAGATACTTTTATTACTCTATATAATTATATATAGGGTAATAATTTTAAAGAAAATATATGCAACATAATGATACTTATGTGACATATAACTAAAAATAATGATGCAAATATAAAATTATATGTAACATAATTGCTAAATATTATAAAAAATATATGTTACATAATTGAAATGGGGGTGAAAATATGTTAGAAGATTTTATAGAATTTATGATAAAAAATAAATTGAGTGAAAATACATATAAATCATATTTGTTAGATGTTAAATTATATATAGAGTACTATAAGGAGAGTTACGGCGAAGATTTTGAAAAATTAAATAGTATTGATATACAAAGTTATAAATCTTATTTAAAAAATCTAGAAAATCAAAAACCAGTTACCATCAATAGAAAATTAAATGCATTAAAAAAGTTTAATGAATATTTAATAGATAAAGGGATACAAAATGATATAGTAATAGACAAAAGAGATTATATAAAAATAGCGCCTAATTTTGTAAAAAAAGATGCTCCAGATGAAAAAGAAATAAATAAGTTAATACACAAGGCTGCAGCAAGTAAAAGAGATACTTGTATTATAATTCTTGCAAGTAATGGTGGACTTCGTGCAGAAGAAATAGTTAATATAAAACTTATGCACATTCATCTTGAGCAAAGATTCATTGCTATAATAGGAAAAGGAGAGAAATATAGGGAAGTAACCATCAATGATAAAATGTATAAGGCACTTAAAGAATATTTAAAAGAAAGATTACAAATTAATCAAGATAATCCATACTTATTTGTGGGAAAGAAGAGTAATTTTTATAAAGACAAATCCATGTCAAGAAGTGTTGTAAATCGTATATTGAATAAATATAATGTTGAAGTAAAAATAGAAGATTTACACCCTCATCTACTCAGACACTATTTTGGAGCTACTGCATACTACAAGGCCGGATATAGTTTAATTCAAATTGCATCACAGTTAGGGCATTCAGACATAAAAACTACCAGGGGATATATAGATAATCATAATAAAGATATTTTGGAGTTGTCTAATCGTTTGTGATTTTATGTTATGATATAATATTAGATAAAAACAAGACTGCTTCTTTATTTAAATATATAATCAAGAGTATAATGTATTAAATAATAACAAGTTACAATAATCTAGAACAAATGTTTTGTTGACCTATAATTTTATTTATGATAACATATAAGCGAAGGAGGTAATTTATGGAATATATTTTAGAAACATATAATCTTGAAAAAAAATATCAAAATTTCAAAGCTCTTTCTAATCTTAGTATACATGTTGAAAAAGGTTCTATTTATGGACTAATAGGAAAAAATGGTTCAGGAAAAACAACCTTTATGCGTTTAATTTGTGGTTTACAAAAGCCAAGTAATGGTAGTTATAAAATATATGGTATTCCTAATGAAGATAAAAAAATAATTGAAATGAGAAAAAAAATTGGAGCCATAATAGAAAGTCCATCTGCATATCTAGATATGACAGCAGAAGAAAACTTAAAAGAGCAATATAAAATAATTGGTTTACCATTTAACTTAGATAAGTTAAATGAAATATTAAAATTAGTTGGACTAGATAAAGTAGGAAAGAAAAAAGTCAAAAAGTTTTCCTTAGGAATGAAACAAAGATTAGGCATTGCTATTGCATTAATCGGTAATCCAAATTTTCTTATATTAGATGAACCTATCAATGGATTAGACCCTGAGGGAATAATAGAGATAAGAGAATTGATTTTAAGATTAAATAAGGAAAAAGGTATTACTTTCTTGATTTCTAGTCATTATTTAGATGAATTATCAAAAATCGCTACACATTATGGATTCTTAAATAATGGTCAAATTATTCAGGAAATTACTAGTGATAAGTTAAAAGAAAATTGTAAAAAAAGATTAGAAATTAATATTAGTAACATGAAGGAATGTATTAAATACTTAGAGGAAAATAACATTTCTTATGAAGTACTTTCTGAACATTTAATTAATATTTATAGTAAAGTCAATATTACTGAAATTATGATTTCACTTTCACAAAGAAATTGTATTGTCAATGAATTTCATGAAAAAGAGGAGACACTTGAAGACTATTATATCAATTTAATAGGAGGTATAAACAATGATTAAACTATTAAAAGCTGAATTTTATAGATTAAAAAAAGACAAAGTGTTTTTACTGTTAATAATTATTACTTGTGTACTTGCTCTATTTACATTATATAAATATTTTGACAATTCTGGAATAATAACTTTAGATAGAATTATGGTAGAATACCTATATATGTATTTTGGTATTTTTATTGCTTTTTTTGTAAGTATGTATGTAGGTAAAGAATATACAGAAGGCTTTATTCGAAATAAAATTGTTGTGGGTCATAAGAGAAGGGATATCTACTTGTCAAATTTAATTATATGTATAGCAGTAGGACTAATAGTAAATATAATTTATATAGGTATAGTTTTTCTAGTTGGCACAAAAATATTTGGAGAATTACAAAAGTTAAATTTATTTCAAATTATTGCATATACTAGTTTAATTATTGTTGCTTACTGCACAATTTACAATTTCATTACTATGTTATGTAAAGATGCTTCAGTTTCTCTTGTTTCTTGTGTTATTATCTTTATTATAATGTTTGTAGCCATGATGTTTGTTTCTACTAAGCTAATGGAAAAACCATATATTGAAATAACTCAATATAATGAGAAAGGAGAAATTGAATTTTCTGATAAAGAAATAAATCCTAATTATCCTGGTGAAACAACAATAAAAATGTATAAAGTAATAAATTATTTATTACCAACAGGTCAGGCAGCTATGTTACAAAATGCTTGTGCTGAAACGATTGAACCTGATGAGTATGAAATAAATCAAGTAAAACAATATTTAAGCGAAATGCCATTCTATGGTATTTTTGAAATAGTTTTACTAAATATACTAGGAATTCTCATATTTAAAAGGCAAGAATTAAAATAAACAAGTAAATCTATTAAACATACTAAAAATTATTTTACATATAATTTTAGTATGTTTTTATTTTTTAGAAAAACCTCGAGTATATATACTCGAGGCAAAAAGATAGTTCTGTCAAAGGTTAATAACTTATAGCTTGATAAACCAAGCCATCAGAATTAGTACACCTGTTTTACATGGCAGATAAGATTACCAGGGTTAGTACCACTGGTAACACTGGCCGTAAACGACCACGTTCCACCTCCCACAATGGCAAAAGTTTGGAAGGAATAACCTTGCGAACCGTCTGCCGGAAGGGGACCATAAGGTCCATAATGGGTGCCGCCAGAAGATTGGATTTCAAATTTGACCTGAGTAGAGGCGTTTCCGCCAGTTACCCACATCTCAAATCTAGGCATGTTACCTGCATTTGAAATGTATCCAACATCTCCCAAACGGAAGGTGATTTCGTCGCCCTGCGACATAGGAACGATTTCCGTTGCAGACGTGGGTTCCGCAACTGCAGATTCATCAATAGCAATCTGCGTGACCGCAGAATTGTCAGAAGCTTCAGCTGCGAAAACCGGCATGGCCTGACCGAAGACCATAGCCAATGCCATCAACACGGAAAAGAGCTTGACTTTAGCTTTCATAAGAACCTCCGTTCTCATATGTGACAGAACCATCTTTTTTTGTGTACAAATTGTACATATCCATTATAGTACCTTTGGAAAAAGATGTCAATAGCTTTTCTTAAAGTCAGTATAAAGATATGAAAATTAAAAACTCTTGTAAAGTACTAGTCTCAATATATTTATCGATTAATGCATAAAAAAATACTATTGAAATAATGTATATATTTACCAATATTTTAATCTTTCATTTATAGTATGTCATGATATCTTCAAAGTGAATATTTCTGATAAAAATAACAATATAAACGGAACAGTATATTTTGGTACATCCTACACGCTAAGAGCCTATCCTCTTGTTTATTTTTTATAGGAATTATAAATGATAAAACTGATATTAATATAACAATTAAAAACTAAGTTAATATTTCTTTAATACAATCACATTTACAATTTTTTATTTCTCGTTTTTTATCAATACCCTTAATAAATCACCATATTCGTCTACTGCTCTTTCAATACAGCCATTTTTTGAACTTTGACTAAAAATATATTCACCTATATTATTAGTAAAAGCTTTAATCTCATTAGGTTTATAATCTTTGTCTATAATTTTTATCCCTATATTTTGCAATAATTTTTGGTCTTTTAATGATAAATCCGCTTTTAAGTTCATTTTTTTTGCATCTCCTTTATAATTTTACAAAAGTAATATAACATAACAAATTATTTTTTTCAATACATAATGAAAGAAAGATTAATTCTAAAATATTTCCAAAAACTTCCAATACATTCCGATATATTCCACTTTTCTTTTCTCTTACAATGAATTTAAAGTATATTACTATGGGGATTATGTACCTATTTAAAAAGACATATTTGGTTGACGAAAGAGTATTTATTTTTAAAATACTAATGATTATGTTTCTAATTTTAAATAGGTATAATAACCCATTTTTTGTATATTTTTTAGGAAGGAGGTTTTTTATTTTCCAATTTATGTTCTTCTTAAATAGGTATAACCCCAAATTTAAAATTTGGGAGGAATACTTATGGAACGTAATGACTATAAGGAAGAAAGGTTTGATAGTTTCCTAAATAAAACTATTATCTTATCATCAAGAAGATATTTCAAAAAACAAATGAATATGGCAAATAAGGAAAAAATAATTGTCGATGATGAGGACTACTCGGCTTTTTTACAAGACTTCATGAATATGGATAATAAATTTTCTAGTTATAGTGATGTTGACACTTCTTTACAATTACAAAATGCCTTAAAATCTCTGTCTGCTATTGAGCAGTCAGTTATTTTTTTGCTTTTTGAAGAGGAATTAACACAAAGCGAGGCTGCAGAAATATTAGAAATATATTCTAAAACAGTTAGCAAAATAAAAATCAGAGCAATTAATAAATTAAAAAAATATTTTAAGGAGGATTTTGAAAATGGAAAATAAAAGCCTTTATGAATTAGGAAAGCTAGCACAATCAGGAGATGATATGGCTATGCTCGAAATTATCGAAAGAAAAAAGAAAATGATAAAAAGGTACAGTTTGGGAGATGAAGATAGATATCAATTTATTATTTTAAAATTAATAGAAGGAATAAAAAACTATAAATTTTAAAATTTTAAAAAATTTAGGGGAGAATTTTTGAAAGTTACTTACTGTATATATATTGAAGGGCAAATTTTAAGGAAGCACTATATTAAAGGACAGATTGGGACTAGCTCTTTATCTGTCCTTTACCTAAATTAAAGAAAGGAGAAAATATAGAAAATGCTTATTAGATTTCTATTAGTAGTAATATTCCTTGTAGCTATAATCTTTGCATGTGATGTTTTAATTCCAAAATTAAAAATCAAATATCATATACGAAAAGATTTAAAAGAAATGAAAAAAAGAAGTAATGCCTTTGCTGAAAAAAAGAAAAAATTAGAGAATAAGTAGTTTCTCTAATAGTCTTGTCATATCAAAAAAGTGTCGACAAAAAATTAACTTATAAATTTACAAGGTGATATTATATGGAAACGCAAAAAGATAAAATAATTAATCTTTTTTATATTGAGCATTTAAAAGTAAAAGAAATAGCAGAAAAAATAAATGTAACTTCTGCGTACATAACAAAAGTTATAAAAACAGATTCAAGATATAAGAAAGAAAAAGATTTTAGAAAAGAAAAATCAAGAGAAAAAAGGAAAAAAGACCAAAACAATTTTGTTAAGCAAAAAAGAGAAAACAAAAGAATTGAAGATAATTATGCTTTTGTACAAGAACAACATATACAAGCATCTATGGAATTATCGGAGAGAAAAAAATTTAGTAATGAAAATTATAGAAAATGGAATAAAAGTGCTTTTAAATATAACCCTTCGAAACATAGGTACGAATTTGATGAACAACTTGGTCGTTCTTATGATGTACCTAAATACATAAAAGAAAGGTAAGCAAATTCTATTTGCAAAAGGTATAAAATCATGGAAAAACATTTGCTAAAACTTATTAAGTTCGCAGATGAGCTGAATGAAAAACAAGACAAAGTATTTGCAGAAATACACTATTCAGGAAATGATAGTAAAAGATTAGAAATTAATATTAGAGCTAAAAAAGAATATTATTGTGTAGAAAAAATAGAAATGCAATTAAAACAAGGCTCTCTTATAAATTGGGAAAGTGCAGTTCATTTGTTTGAAATGTACGTAAATGGAGGTGCGAATAATGAATAAGAAGGAAGCAGTTGCATACGCACAAGTAGCGCTTGATTATATGCAGAGTTCTAAATACAAAGGCGAAATAAATCCTGCAACATTAGGATTAGAAATGAAACAATGTTTTAAACTATATCCTAGAAATCTTATAGAAAGTATTGCCAATGCACAAGACTGGGCAAGAAAAAAATGGGATCAAGCCAAAAGAGAGTGTGATATAGATGAAAAATAGTATAAGTGACACATTAAGATTTGGTATTAGTGTTGACGAAGCTAGAAAACAGCTAGGGATAGGAAGAAATCTAATGCTAAAGTTAATAACTGTTCCAGGTTTTCCAGCAATACGTTTTAAAAGAAAAATCATAATTAATGGTGCAAAATTACAAGAATGGTTTGATAATAACTATGGTACATATGGAAAATATTAAAATTTTATAACGTTGATTTGTATAGAAGATTTATTATATAATCAAAATGGTTTTATAATAAATCTTTATATTTTATCTTAAACCATTCGAAAGGAGAAATAAAGAATGGAAAAGATAAATAGTAGAGTTGTAATAAAAAATAGTAAAAATAGTGTAAAAGCTGAAAGAGGTACAGTAACAATAAGACAAAGAGGAAACAGCTTTGAAGCTAGAATCAGATTAGAATTAAAGAAGGGAGGAGATAAAAATCCGAGATTATCAAGGTCAGGGCCGACAGAAGCGATAGCAAGAAAAAGATTGGCACAATTAATAATAGATACATATATTGTCAAGCAAAACTACGAAATTATTGAAGAAAGTATATTTTCTGACGGTTGTGAAGAAAACTTAAAAGGCTTTTCCGAATATCTGGATGCAAAAGAAGATGTAATACTGCATAAAGGAGTTAATTCATGCATAAATTTTTATGATTTTGCAGTAATTTGGTTGAATTACAAAAAGTCGTATGTAAATCCTAGTACAGGAAAAACAATAAGTCCTAAAACTGTTGAAACATATGCTTACACATTGAAAAAACACATTAAAGAAAACTTTGCACAATATACTGTTCCGGAAATGACAAAAGATGTAGTAGAAGAATATATTGCGAATCTTCGTACTGTCTATCCTCGTGCAGCAAAAGATGTATTTTTAATGATAAGACAAATATTACAATATGCTAAAAAAAGAAATTTGATTAAAGAAGTACCTGATTTTGAATTAAAATTTCCAAAGAAAAAAAGGTCAAAAAAGACAAAATTAGTTTATCTTCCAGCAGATAGACAACCAATATGGCTAGACATACTAGAGAATGATGGCAGGAATTTTTGTAAATTATTTGCAACACTATTGCAAACAGGGATGAGACCGGAAGAGGGTTGTGGTTTATTATTCTCAAATATTATATTTGAACAAAATATGATTTATGTGGGAAATGCACATAAAGATATTACAATATATGATAATGAATTTAATATTATTGGACATAAATACATTGATGACGGATTAAAGACAGATGAAAGTTATAGAGAGATACCAATGGGAGATAGACTAAAGAAAATGCTAAGAGATATTTATAATGAAAGAAAAGAACAGAGAGAAAAAGAACATAGAAAATTTGACCCTTCAAAGGAATATGTGTTTTTAAATACTATTGGCACACCATATTTACCTGAAAGATTAAATAATAAATTAAAATCTATTATAGCAAAATATAAATTAGAACATATGACAGTGTATGGATTTAGACACTCTTTTGCAACTCTGATGAGTGAAAGCGGTATGGATAAAGAGGTATTAAGAGAAATAATGGGACATGCTGATTTTGAAACTACTGACTTTTACTATATTTATATTTCTGACAAAAGAAAAAAAGAGGAGTTCAATAAAGCTAGTGAAAGGGCCAATAAAGAAGTTTGTGATAATTTGTATGGAAAACAGAGTAATACTACAATTAATAAAAGTGTAGAGGAGAAAAAAAGAATAGGATATACTGGGAAGAAAATTATACGAAAAATAAAAGCACTTACTCCAATAAGTGCTTGAAATAAAAAAATCACAAATGCTTGATTTGGTGCGGTTAGAGGGACTTGAACCCCCAATCTCAGACTTCGTAGGCCTGCATTCAATCCAGTTAAACTATAACCGCATATATGATTATTATAAAACAATTTTAATAAAATCTCAACTATAATGTAAATAAAAATCAAGCATTTATGGGGGCAGCTTTGGGGGAATAACAAAAAACCAACTCCCAAACTGCCTATATATCAATAGCTTGCGCTATTATTGACTGACGGTTCGTAGCCTTGCATTCTATCCAGCTAAACTACAGGTGCATAACATAATTAATTATACACACAAAAGAAGAAAAAAGCAAGAGTTTGGGTATCCTAAATTAAAAAATTATTATTTAATTACAATTCCAAGCAACTTAGACAAATCTAAAGCTTGCTCTGTACTCACAATAAGTCCTGTTAATTTATCTTTATCTACAACAATTCCAGAAATATCATCACTTGAAAAATCAATATTATTCAAATTAACATTGATAAATGAAGAAAGAATCATAGAAGAATCTTTTACAGAAAAGCGAGAAAGCCTGCAATCATCAAAGTTAGTATTTCTAACAGATGATTCAATAATAGAAAAATCTTTTAAGCTTGAACTATTAAAATTAGCATAATCTAATATACAGCTTTCAAAACTGCAAGATAGAAAGCCAGATTCAAGCAATGAGCAACCAAGTAACTTGCAATTTTTAAATTTCACTTTTACAAAAGAAGTATTATCAAATTTACAATTAGATAAATCAGTATTTTCAAATACACAATTCGTAAAAGAAAAAGATTCTAAATTACTCATAACAAAAGAAGATTTAAGAAAAGTACAATTTTTAAACTCTATTTCATTTGAATTATCAATAATTCCGTTAATAGAGTCGAAAGTACAATTCTTAATATCTTCTTCATTCTTTATATAATCATTTATAAAATTAATATCTAAATTTTCCATAAGAAAATTATAATCATATTCAGCAAAAATTTCAACAAAAAAACAACTTAATCTATATTATTATAAAAATAAATATTATTCTTCAAAATCTATAGCTTCTCTTTTTTCTCTTATTGATTTACAAAAGTTAGATACTTTTACGTGTTCAGGATTTTCTTTGTATGCTTTTAAATCATCAAAGTTATCAAATTCAGAAATTAAAACAGCATTAAATTCACTATTTTTATTCAAATTAACTCCAACTTGCATACTTCTTATAACATCAATTTTATCTTTTAAACTCATTAAATCAGACAAAAACTTATTCATTTCTTCTTCATGTCCTTCTTTGAATTTCCACATTACAATATGTTTAATCATATAAATCACAACCTTTCAAATTCAATATATCATAAAAAAGTAGAAAAATCAACGTAAAACCGCTTAACCCTTTATTTTTAGCCAAAAATGTGATATTATATAATAACTAAATAAAATTTTGTTGAAAAAATACTTAAAACTATAAAATAAGAGGTATAGTATAGAGTCAGAAGTGTTTAAAAAAATTAAAATTAAATAAAGAAAAATTAATACCATTTGGTTTTAAAAAAGAAGAAAATAGATATACATATTCTGAAAAATTTATGGATGGAACTTTTAGAGCAGATATATACATAAGCGAAAATGGAGAAGTTACAGGAAAAGTTTACGATTTAGAAATAGATGATGAATATACACTAAATTTAATGCTATGGTAAAAAGTGTAGAAGAAAAAGGAGGATTTTGGGTAGGTAGATATGAAACAAGCAATATGATTAACTCAAATAATGCAATAGAAAAGGTAAATATAGTAAAAGGAACAAAGACAGGAATTAATAACGTAACATGGTATAGAATGTATGCACAACAAGAAATATATTCACAGCAAGCATTACAAAAAAGTACAAATATAAAAAGTGGCATGATGTGGGGAAGTCAGTGGAGTCAAATTCTTATATGGATGAAAAATATAAGAAACGAGAAAAAAGACTCTTATTATGTAACAAATCATTTTTTAGAGTTAAATGCGGAGGTCATTATTATAATACTGTTAATTCGCAGACTAAAGCATCTGCCCGTTCAAATAACCCTCCTGATATGAGTAATGATGACAATGGTTCACGAATGACACTTTATTAATTTATGATATAAAGCCGCCTTGAAAAACACCTTCTAAAAACATCTAAAAAAATGTTGTTTTGGGAGGTGTACTCAAAACAGCTATATCAAATTAATACTCTTAGCATTTAACAAAGTAATTTTTCTACCGTTAATTTCAATAAAATGCTCATCTTTCAAACTTTTAAGTTCTCTAAACATAGCAGACCTATTAACTGCAAGATAGTCAGCTAAATCTTTAAAAGAAAAAGGTAAATAAAAATAATTTAATCTACTTTTTCTATATTCAATGTCAAAATATTCAAGTAATTTATCACGAATCTGTTTTTTCTCTAAAATTTTAATTCTTTCATTTGTTTCTTTATATTTAGAATTTATAATATCAAATAAATTGCTAAAAAACACATTAAAATATTTATATTTTAAGTTTTCTGGATTCATAAGTTCTTTATAATCAATAACTAAAATTTTTGTAGGCTCTTTTGCAAAAATATGATAGTTTTCACTATTCGTGGCAGAAATATTGCTTCCAAAAATACTATCTTTGCTTAGATTTTCCATTAAAATTTCATTTCCATTATAGTCACTGTTTATTATTTGAGCAGAGCCCTCTAAAATAATGGCATAAATATTCTCGTTTTTAATTGTTGGCAAAATTTCCTCGCCTTTATGAAATGTATAAATATGAACACCTAATAAATTATATAATTTATCGATTTGAACTTTAGATAAATTAGAAAATGGACTTTTCAAATTTTTATACCCTCCCCAATAAATCTATAAATTTTGCACATTTCTGACCTTTTAAAGGTTGGTTTTACAAAGCATAAAGGTTAAATTTTATAATTAATTTTAATTATTACAAAATTGTAATAAAAAATTTGTAAAAAAATGTACGAAAAAAATAACCTTGAAAAATACACAAAAAATGTATGTTATACATAATAGCTAACCCTAAAAGTTATTTTTTACCGCAAAATAAATATATGGCAAACCGCTAAACGTAAGCAAATATTAGCATATACTAAAAATCTAAAACAATATTAGCACAAAAATAAAAAAGGTGCAAGTGCAACTTTTATATTTCCGGAATTATTGATATAAAATTTATAAATTAAATTTTATATCAATATTAGGTAATACAAACTAATAAAAAATTAAACATTACCAAAAGAGACAAAGGAGGAAGCAAAATGAAAATAGTAAAAAGGGATGGTCATATAGTAGATTACGACCCACAAAAAATCAGAATAGCAATAGGAAAAGCAAATAATGAAGTAAGGGGAAAAGAAAAGGTTTCAAAGGAGCAAATTGATGAAATAATCAAATACATTGAAGAGCTAAACAAAAAAAGAATATTAGTTGAAGATATACAAGATATAATTGAAGAAAAATTAATGTCTTATGGAAAATATACCTTAGCTAAAAAATATATCACATACAGATATACTAGAGAATTAGTTAGAAAAGCTAACACAACAGATAAATCAATCAAAGAATTAATCGAAGGCGAAAACGAATACTGGAATAGTGAAAACTCTAATAAAAATGCAGAAGTAGTAACAACACAAAGAGATTATTTAGCAGGTATTACTAGTACAGATATAACAAGAAGATTTTTACTTCCAGAAGATATAGTAGAAGCTCATGACAAAGGAATAATTCACTTCCATGATGCAGACTATTTCGCACAAAATGCTTTGCATAACTGCGAATTAATCAACTTAGATGATATGTTACAAAACGGTACTGTTATAAATGGAGTAATGATAGAAAAACCACATAGATTTATTACTGCTGCAACAATTGCAACTCAAATAATATTAGCAGTTACATCATCAAGCTATGGCGGAGCAACAGTATCACTTACACACTTAGCACCATTCGTAAGATTAAGCTATGAAAAATATTTGAAAAAATATCAATCAAGAAACTTAAGTAAAAAAGATTGCGAAAAATTTGCAATGCAAGATACAAGAAAAGAAGTAGAAGATGGTGTTCAAACATTCAATTATCAAGTAAATTCTATGACTAATACAAATGGACAAGCACCATTCCTATCAGTATGTATGTACTTAGGTGAGACAGATGAATACAAAGAAGAATTGGCAATGATAATAGAAGAATTCCTAAAACAAAGAATATTAGGATTCAAAAATGAAAAAGGTGTATACATAACACCAGCATTCCCAAAACTACTATATGTTCTAGAAGAAGACAACATTCATGAAGATAGCAAGTACTGGTATTTAACAAAACTTGCAGCAGAATGTACAGCAAAAAGAATGGTTCCTGACTATATCTCTGAAAAAGTAATGAAAGAACTAAAGAAAAATGAGTTAGGAAATGGCGAATGCTATCCATGTATGGGATGTAGGTCATTCTTAACACCAGATAGAACAATGAGCTTAGGAAATATAGCGCATGCTAAAAACTATGTTGAAGGAAAAGGTAAATATTACGGAAGATTTAATCAAGGTGTTGTAACAATCAATTTACCAGATGTTGCCCTTTCAGCAGATGGAGATATGGATAAATTCTGGAAAATATTTGATGAAAGACTAGAATTATGCCATAGAGCATTACAAATAAGACATAAAAGATTAAGTAATGCTACAAGTGATGTAGCACCAATTTTATGGCAAAATGGAGCGTTAGCAAGACTTGATAAGGGAGAATCAATACATGAGTTATTACATCATGGATATTCTACAATTTCACTTGGATATGCAGGACTTTATGAGTGTGTAAAGGTTATGACAGGACATTCACATACAGATAATGGAGAAGGTAAAGAGTTTGGTTTAAAAGTAATGCAACATTTAAATGATATGACAGCAAAATGGAAAAAAGAAGAAGACATAGATTATTCTGTATATGGTTCACCAATAGAATCTACAACATATAAATTTGCAAAGTGTTTAAAAGAAAGATTTGGAACAGTAAAAGGAATAACTGATAGAGGATATATTACTAATTCATATCATGTTCCAGTATTTGAAGAAATAGACGCTTTTTCTAAATTAAAATTAGAAAGTGAATTCCAAAGATTAAGTCCAGGTGGTGCTATTTCTTATGTAGAAACACCAAATTTACAAAATAATTTAGATGCAATTATTGAGGTTATAAAATTTATATATGATAATATAATGTATGCGGAGCTTAATACAAAATCAGATTATTGTCAAAAATGTGGATATACAGGTGAAATATTAATTGACGATAATTTCGAGTGGTTCTGTCCAAATTGTGGAAATAGAGATCATAATACATTAAATGTAGCAAGACGTACATGTGGATATATTGGTACTAATTTCTGGAATAAGGGAAGAACTCAAGAAATAAAAGAAAGAGTACTACATATAGATAACAAGGTGGCTGATTAAGTATGAGATATAATTTAATACGAAAAATGGATATAGCTGATGGGCCAGGTGTAAGAGTATCTATTTTTATGCAAGGGTGTCAATTTCATTGTAAAAATTGTTTTAATCCAGAAACGTGGGATTTTAATGGTGGAAAAGAATTTAATGATGAGGTAATAGAAAAAGTTTTACAACTATGTAAAAAGGATCACATTAAAGGGCTCTCAATTTTAGGAGGAGAGCCAATGAATCCTGTTAATAGAGAAGGAACAACAAAACTTGCTAAAAAGTTTAAAGAAAATTTTCCGGATAAAAATTTGTGGATGTGGACAGGATTTAAATATGAAGATTTAAAGGATGAAGAAGTATTTAAGTATGTAGACGTTTTAGTTGATGGTCAATATAAAGATGAACTACATGATCCCACATTAAAATGGAAAGGTTCAGCTAATCAAAGAGTTATAGATATAAAAAAAAGTAGAGAAAATAATGAAATAGTT
>CAMMFK010000035.1 GCA_946496115.1 uncultured Clostridium sp. | reverse complement strand
TAAAATCTAAAATTGGAAGACTTTCTTCCTCAAAATTCTCCTTAATATGCATAAATTCTAGTTTTGCACCATATTTATAGCTTTCGTCATTTTGCATTCTTGTATAAAATTCAGTTAAATCCTTTATTTTATACATTTGCTTATTGCCTATTCTAACTTCCAATCTAAAAGTTTTTAAATTATCTTTATATATCAATCTTGGCTCAATTTTTACTTTTTCTGAATATACCAAATTTTCTTTTTCATCATTTTGCTCATCTAGATAAAATGAGCTTATCATTTGTCTATATATTCTATATTTTTCGTTATTTTGATTTTTGCTATGAGTATTTTTTATTATATTTGTTTGATTTTTAATAATTTGAATATATGATGGGTTACTATTGAATTCTAAAGCGGTTGCTAAAATATGCTTACATGTACCATATGTTGATTCATAATCTGGACATGTACAGTTTAAATTTTCTATTTCTCCATTTTTTACTTCTATATATGTGTGGTAGGTGTCATTTTTTCCCTTAACTTCTGCATGAATTGAAAAATTATTTGAATTTTCATAATTAACTTTTGTGATTTTAACATTATTATTTGATTTAATATCATTTGCTTTTTCTGCTCTTTTGTTTCCCGCCGAAATCTCTAGTTCATGTAAAACCTCATCATTTACAATCATTTCATTACTCCCCACTAGAATTATGATTTTTATAATAACTAAGACTATCTTTATTTAATAATTGCATTTTTTTAAGTGTATTTTTATGTTTATAATATGCAATTTTTCGTCACTTAAACTAGTATTATATTATACTACAAAATTCAAGATTTCACAAGGGGATTTTTAAAAATAATTATGCAAATATTTTGTGTAAACCTATAGACTTGTATGACAATATATGGTAAAATATAAGTGCCTCCGGAGGTAGGAAGGAGGCATTTATGAATAGTTTGATAAAATTAGTTGCTCTCATTATTGTGTATGCTATCATACATAAAGATGAAGAGAACTAAAGAGGAAAAAGCTAGGAGTTCGCAGCTCCTAGCTTTTTTGGCCTCTATGATAATTTGATAAAATATTGCTATAATTATTATACAAATTTTTCCTATTGTTGTCAATAGCAATTTTCAAATTATTTATTTGTCATTTCTTCTTTTGCAAGAAGTTCATTCCATCTTTTATCTACTTCTTCTTGGAATTTTTCTATCATCCACTCATTACCCGGTTTAAACATATGTTTAAATCTCTTTTGTGGTTTTAAAAATTCCTCAACTGGTAGTTTTTTAGCTGGTTTATATGTTATATGATATACCCCATCTACAACTTCATACATTGGCCAGTAGCATGTTTCTACTGCTAATTTATTAAGTTTCATTAAATCCTCTGTTGGATATCCCCAACCTCTAGGACATGGAGCAAGTACATTTAAGAATTTTGCTCCCTTTGTATATATAGCTTTTTCTGCTTTTTCATATAAATCTTTAAAATTCATATATGCTGCAGTTTGAGCTACATATGGTAAATGATGAGATACCATTATTTCTGTTAAATCTTTTCTTACTTGCATTTTTCCAGGAATAACTGTTCCTGCTGGTGATGTTGTTGTATCTGCAAATTGTGGTGTTGCAGATGAACGTTGAATACCTGTATTCATATATGCACCATTATCATAGCATACATATGTCATATCATGACCTCTTTCCATTGCACCTGAAAGAGCTTGAATACCTATGTCATATGTTCCACCATCTCCACCAAAGCAAATGAATTTTGTATTTTCACCTTCTGGTAATTTTCCTTGTTTTTTTAATGATTTATATGCAGCCTCTGCACCTGAAGCTGTTGCTGCTGCACATTCAAATGCAGTATGAATATATGAATCTGTCCAAGATGTGTATGGATAAATACATGTTGAAACTTCCATACAACCTGTTGCATTAGACACAACTACATGGTCTTCTGGATGTACTGCTCTTAGTATCATTCTTGCTACTGGTGGAGCACCACAACCTGCACACATTCTATGTCCTTCTGAAAACCTTGATGGTCTATTTGCTACTACTTCTTTTACATTATACATAGTTTTTTATTTCCTTTCTATATAATTTTATTTGCTCTTTAAACCCAAAAATCTATAAGGATTGCTCATATCTTTTAGATTTTGTAAATCACTATATACTGTTTCTATTTGACTTTCTGTTACATCTCTACCACCAATACCATAGCAATAATTTATTGTTGCTACATTCATATTTAATGTGTACATAGCTGATGTAACATCTTCATATAATGGTCCACCTGTTAGATTTAAGATTGGTGTTTTATCTAGTATTGCAACTGCTTTTGCTTTAGATAGAGCCTTTGCAATTTCTTCTCCTGGGAATGGTCTAAATACTCTTATTTTTATAAGTCCTGCTTTAACACCATTTGCTCTTAATCTATCAATAACATTTTTTACAGTTCCTGCTGTTGAGTTCATACAAACAACAACATATTCTGCATCTTCCATTTTATATTCTTCAAATAAGTCATATTTTCTACCTGTTAATTTTTCAAAATCTTTTGCTACATCTACTATAACTTGTTTTGCATTTTTCATAGCTTCCCATTGTTGTCTTTTATGTTCAAATAGATATGGTTGTAAATCCATAGGTCCCATAGATATTGGATTTTTTCTATCTAATAAATAATGTTCTGGTTTATATGTTCCTACAAATTTTCTAACTTCTTCTGTTTCTATTAATTCTATATTTTCAATAGAATGAGAAGTTATAAATCCATCTTGACATACCATAAGTGGTAGTAATACATCTTTATTTTCAGCTATTCTATGAGCCATTATCATATTATCATATGCTTCTTGGTTTGTTTCTGAAAATAGCATTATCCATCCACTATCTCTTACTGCCATTGCGTCTGAATGGTCACTGTGTATATTAAGTGGTCCTGAAATTGCTCTGTTTACTAGTGCCATAACTATTGGTAGTCTCATACTAGAAGCAATTTGTACCATTTCCCACATATATTCTAAACCATTTGCTGATGTAGCTGTCATGGCTCTAGCTCCTGCTGCTTCAGCACCTATACAAGCACTCATTGCACTATGCTCACTTTCAACTGCAACAAATTCTGTATCAACTTCTCCATTATCTACATATGTAGAAAAATATTGTGGAATTTCTGTTGAAGGTGTTATAGGGAAAGCTGCTACAACATCTGGATTTATTTGTTTCATTGCAAATGCTGTTGCTTCATTTCCACTTAGTCTTTCTCTAATACTCATATTATTTTCCCTCCTCTTCCATTGTTATTGCCCCAAATGGGCATACTTTGCTACATACTCCGCATCCTTTGCAAAAGTCGTAATTAAAATCTTCTCTTTTTTGTTCTTTATTTACTGGAATAGAATTCTCAGGGCAAACAGGGAAACATAGTCCACATTGTTTGCATTTATCTGGATGAAATACTGGTTTCATACTTCTCCAATCACCAGTTTTAAATGTTTTAGAGTTTCCAGCATCATAAATTGTTCCACCTTTGGTCATATCTTGCCAAGGTGTATTGTTATTTATTTCCATTGCTTTCTTCCTTTCTAAGTGGTATTATTTCCACTTTTACACTTTTTTATTGAATCTTTTTAACTTCTTTTAAAGCTACTTCTACTGCTTGCATATTTCCTGGAATAACCTCAGGTTTTTTAGCAAATTTATGTTTAAAAGAACTTTGCATATCATTTAAAAATTCTTCGTCTGTCATTATGCCTGTAACTTTAACTATTGCTGCAAGCATTGGTGTATTTGGAAAGTATTTTCCTAATGCATCTACTGAAATTTTTCTTGCATCAATTGTATAAACACTACCATTATATCCTTTTAATAATGGTTTTATTTCATCAATTGTTTTTGTTGTGTTAATTAATATTGCTCCATCTTCTTTTAATCCAGATGTAACATCTACTGCTGAAAGAAGTGTATCGTCAACTACTACAACATAATCAGGTTGATAAACATTACTATGTACTCTGATAGGTGTTGTACTTATTCTGTTGTATGCAGTCATTGGTGCTCCCATTCTTTCTGGTCCATATTCAGGGAACCCTTGAATATATTTACCAGTATTGAAGGCTGCATCTGCTAATAATAATGAAGCTGTTTTTGCTCCTTGGCCACCTCTACCGTGCCATCTAATTTCAATTAAATCCTTCATTAATTGCCTCCTTTATTTTTTCTAATATTGCTTTGTCTTTTGTACACACTTAGTATATATTTAAAATGTTTTGTTGTCAATTGAACTGACCGAAGATTTTACTTTTTGGACGGAAAATATTATAAATATTATGTAAAAAAAGAAGGTCCCGAAGGACCTCCCAATGAAAAAGCTTGAAACCTTGAGTAAATTCTATATATCATAGGATTTACTGCAATCAGTCTAGCACCCATTTTTGAATTTGTCAAGTGGTATTTTTTATTTTTTCTCACTCATGTAATTTTATTTTATGTATTAGTCATTGTCGATTTCTGGTGCACCAACTGGGCAAACAGAAGCACAACTTCCACATTCTATACATTGACTTTTGTCAATTACATATTTGTTTTCACCTTGTGATATGCAGTTTACTGGGCAAGATGCTGCACAAGCACCACATTGTACACAAGCGTCTGAAATTTTGTATGCCATTTATTTCACCACCTTTCAATTCTAATTTTATGTTTAATTTTATTTTTCTTTAGTAAGAAACATTTTTACTGTTTGTTTTATATTGTACCTCATATGTTATTTTGATTGCAAGTTTTTTATAAGTATACTCATATATTTTACATCTCATCATCATTTGATGAGTTTATTTCCATTTTATCCATTTTTTCCATTTGTTCTAATTCTTTAAGATCTTCTTCGTTAACATCTTGTTCTACTTCTTTTTTGCCATCTTTTATTACTTTTACATCTGATGCATTATATTTTTTATAATAGAAGTTGTCTTCTTCGTCCTTTAGTTTGACTTTTAAGATTTCATTTAAAACTTCTATGCCTTCTACTGTACCCTCGCCTTCATCTGTGCTTACTATTGCTCCAAGTTTAGGCAATTTTTTTAATTTGTCCTCATATACATTTTGCTCATATTTTAGGCAACACATTAATCTTCCGCAAGAGCCTGTAATTTTTGATGCATTTAGAGATAAATTTTGTTCTTTTGCCATTTTTATTGTTACTACATCTAGTTTTTTAAGGAATGAACAACAGCAAAGCTCTCTACCACAAGGTCCATTTCCACCCATTCTTTTTATTTCATCTCTAACACCTATTTGTCTAAGTTCTATTCTTGTTCTAAACACACTTGCCAAATCTTTAACTAAATCTCTAAAGTCTATTCTTCCATCTGCTGTGAAATAGAATAATAGTTTTGAATTATCAAACAAGTATCTAGCTTCAACCAAATTCATTTTTAGTTTATGTTCTTTTATTTTCTTTTGGCAAATATCAAATGCTTTTTTTTCATTTTTTAAGTTTTCTTGTTGATGTTTTCGGTCTTCTTTATTTGCTATTCTTATTATACTTTTTAAATCTTTTTTTACTTTTTCTTCAGGTAAATTTCTAGAATTTACTGTTACAGTTCCATACTCTTGTCCTAAAGCAGTTTCAACGATAACTTCATCACCATTTCTTACATCTAAATTACCTGGATCGAAAAAATATATTTTTCCTGGTTTTCTAAACCTGACTCCTACTACTTTTACCATTGTACTTAAGCCTCCTTTCTTGCCTTTTAATATTGTTTAATCAAATAAATTATTAATTCAATATATGTTTAAAACATTTCTGCGAACGTAGCATAAAACTGTAATGTTAATCTGTTATTTATGTAATTCTTCGCATATATGCATTAGCATATAATCTATACACATGTCATAATTATTATTCGCCATAATTTTCTTTTTAGTTTTTTCTATAATATCTATTGCTTTTGAGTATTTAATATTTTCTTTTGCTTTTTCAAAAAATATTATATTTAAAAAATCAAGCAATGTCATTATATCATCTTTTGATGAATATAACAAATCTGAATTATTTAAAACGTCTATTAAACTGTTTTTACTTAAATAATCTGCAATATTTTTTAGCTGTGCAAACATTTCTCTTTTTTCAGAAATAGTATCTGCTTTTGCAACACTACCTTCACATAGTCTTATTATATCTTGGTCGTTTGTATGTAATATTTGTGATATTTCTTCATTTGTTAAGTCTTCAAATCTTATTATAACACATCTGGATTTTATTGTTTGCAACATTCTATTTTCATTTGATGCAATTAGAATAATCATTGCATATTCTGGTGGTTCTTCTAAAGTTTTTAATAAACAATTTTGGCTTTCTTCTGTCATTGTATCTGCATTATCTATAATGTATACTTTTTTGTTTGAACTTATTGGTTTTTCTAAAATTTTAGCTTGCAAATCACGTATTTGCTCTATTTTTATGCTTTTACCATCTGGTACAATTATGCTAAAGTCTGGATTGCTATTTGCATCAAATTTTATGCAAGAATCACAGTTGTCAAATTCTAAAATACTGTTACCAAGGCACATTACTTTTTTTGCTAAATCTTTTGCAAAAATCTTTTTGCCCACTCCGGCTTTTCCTATAAACAAATAACTATGTGATACATTGTTAGATTTTACTGCATTTTTTAAAGATTCTTTTATTTTATTATTTCCAACTATGTTTTCAAATAATTGCATCTATTCTACCTTTCCAAACTTATTAAGAGGCCAAAACCTAATAACAACTTTGCTTTCAATTCTTTCTAGAGGTATACATCCAAATGCTCTACAATCTTTTGAGCCTTCTCTATTATCTCCCATTGCAAATATAGTATTTTCTGGTACAACAAAATCTGTTAATACTCCTGTTGGCTCAGTTATAACATCATCTGTTAAATATGGTTCGTCTAGTTCTGTGCCATTTATATAAACTTTTCCATCTTTAATCTCTACATGTTCTCCAGGTAAAGCTATTACCCTTTTTATATAACTTTCTTTGCCAATTTCCAAGACATGATATATAAATTTGCCCCACCATGAAGTTGGTTCATTATCATATTTTGCGACTGGATTGTCAATATCTTCCGCATTTAGTCCAGTAGCATTATTACTTGGGGCTTCAAATGTAATTATATCTCCTCTTTCAGGCATTTTTCCAAATGTTCTAGGTAATCTATTTAATATAAGTCTATCATTTTGTTCTAGTGTTGGCCACATTGAAGATTGTTTTACAATAGTTGGAGTGCCTACAAAGTATTTTATTAGTATTGCTATAACTACTGCAATAAGAATACAATATATCCATTCCAATATATTTTTTACTTTATCATTCATTGTATAAATTTGCCTCCAAACTTTTTTATATTATTTGGTGTTTTTTATGCTATTTATGCAAAAATTAACAATATTTATGTTATTACTTCGTATTAAAACTTGTATTTATTTCTTCTTTACAGGTATTTGTATTACAACTTCTGTACCCTCGTTGACTTTACTTTTTATATTTATACTTCCATTATTTTTTTCAATAATTTCTTTTGCTATAGATAAGCCAAGGCCTGTTCCACCAAGTTGTCTAGAACGTGCTTTGTCCACTCTATAAAATCTTTCATATATTCTTTCTAAATCATTTTTTGGTATTCCTATACCTGTATCTTTTATTTTTACATATGCATCATTATGTACATAACCTACATATATATCTATCTTTCCACCATCTGGTGTATATTTAATACTATTACTTAAAATATTTAATATTACTCTCTCTATCCCATCTTTATCTGCATAAACATTAGGAACATCTGCTGTTACAAAGCAATTTACATCTTGATTTTTTCGCTTTATTTCTATATCAAACTTTTCTTTGCAGGCTTTAGCTAATTCTCCCAAATCAAATTCAACTGGCTTATTTGTTGCTCTGTTGTTATCGTATTTTGAAAGAGTAAGCAAGTCTTGTACTAGTTTTTCCATTCTGTCAGCGTTGTCATCTATAACGTGTAAAAAGTGTTTTTCAGTTTCTTTGTCGCAATCTCCATCTAAAAGTGTTTCCGAATATCCTTTTATTGAAGTTATAGGAGTTTTTAACTCGTGAGATACATCTGCCACAAATTCTTTTCGCATATTATCCAGTTTTACGTGCTCTGTTATATCTTGTATAACCACCATAATACCTGCTGGCATGTCCAAGTCATCTCTATATGGTATAAAGAACAAGCTCATTGTGCCTTGTTCATTTTCTATTTTCTTTTCTGATGATGTCCAGCTATCTAGGTAAATTATTTTCTCCATATTTATGTCAGCAAATTTACCAAATATAGATTTAAAATTTGTATCTTCTGCTTTTACTTCGAGCATTTGCTTAGCTGCTGGATTTATATATGTTACTTTTCCATCCATATTAAAAGTTATAACACCATCTGTCATATGCTTTAGTATTGTCTCTTTTTGCTTTTTCTCACTATTTACATCTTTTAAATTTTGTTTTAGTTCATCTATTATTTCATTAAATGATTCTGTGAGTTCATCGCTTGATGCTACTGTATCTAAGTTATTTATGTCTGCACTAAAAATTGCTTTTTTTGCACCTTTTAGCATTTTTGACATTGGTTCAATATATTTTTTTACTTCTACAATAGCTATAATTATTGTAAAAACAGAAAATAATATTAAAGCTGTTATTGACACAATTTTTATGTTAGCTACATATTCACTACCTACACCCGCATTTATTAATATACGCGAAAAATATATTGTGAAAAAGCATATAATTGCTATTGTAACAATATATAGTAGAAGTATTATTTTCATTTGAAAATTTTTCACAAATTATGCCTCCAATATACCGATTAATTTTTTATTAAGTTTTCATTTATGCTTTAGCATTAGCAAAACTAAATTATTTATACTTACAAGTTCAAGCTATTTTGACTCTATGTAATATCCTACTCCTCTTTTTGTTATAAGAATTTTTGGGTTTGCTGTATTTTTTTCTATTTTTTCTCTTATTCTTCTAATTGTTACATCAACTGTTCTTATATCACCATAATATTCATAACCCCATACTTTTTCTAGCAAGTCTTCTCTAGTAACAACTTGTCCAGGTTTTTGTGCTAAATATCTTAATACCTCAAATTCACGCCTTGTAAGGTCAGTAACTTTTTGTCCTCTGACTTCTACCTCAAACTTATCTAAGTCTAATTTTAAGTCACCAACTACTACTTTATTGCTTCTAATACCTGTTTGAGACAAATCATCACTTTGATCCATTTTGCGCAAATTTGCCTTAACTCTAGCAATTAATTCTCTAATACTAAAAGGCTTTGTCATATAATCATCTGCACCAATTTCCAATCCAAGTATTTTGTCTATTTCTTCTCCTTTTGCAGATAGCATTATTATAGGAACTTTGCTCATTGTTTGTCTTATTCTTTTGCAAACAGTAAGCCCATCTGCTTTTGGAAGCATGACATCTAGTAAAATTAAATCAGGATTTTGTGAAAGTGCAAGTGTTATTCCTTCTTCTCCATCACTTGCTGTCATTGTTTTGTATCCTTCTTTTTCTAGGTTAAATACTAATAAATCTTGAATTGATGGCTCATCATCTACTATTAAAATTTTCTTTTTTGAATCATCATATGTATTTGTGTTTGTTACGGTATTTTGCACAAAAGTCCCACCTTTCTATATTTCTAGCAAATTATATTTTTTTGCTTTAAGTTTTTTATGGTTTGTCTTAGGTATATTTTAAGACATACACTAAGCCAATTTTCTCATAGCTATATTTATATCACAAATATGGGAATTTATCAATCAAAAAGTAAAATTTTTTTAATTTGACATAAACACAATTTTATATTATAATAAAAGGTATCCGATTTTTTTAACAATTTCAGTCTGGAGGTTTTATTATGACTTTGGAAATTGTATTGTGGTTAGTTTGTGGTATAGGCTTTATCATTTTCTGCTCGGGTTCGTGTTATAACTTCATAGTAGAATTAAGGAAGAAGGAATGCAAAAAGCGGAAGTTAGTCATAGCAGGAACAGGCACAGTGTTGTATGGAACACTGGCAATAGCAAATTTCATCCTATACTTTGATTCAGTGGCTGGCTTAACAAGTATAGCTCAAATCGTCATTATCGTTTTGGGTACATGCGTAGCCATTGCCTTAAGTACCATGGTTGACGTAGCACTCAAAAATTAACCGCAAAGCTGACACAGGGCTTCCTGTGTCAGCTTTTTTAAAATTCCACCTTTACCTCAAATTTTCCTTCATCTTTTAAGTGTATTTCATCTACTTTTTCTCCATCTAGATACATTTGAACATTTTCATTACTTAAGTCTAAATCTTGTTTGTTTTCTCTACCATTTTCATTTTTTTTTGAATTATTGATAGCATTTTCGTTCTTTCTCTCATACTTTATATTGTACTTCGCGTTCTTCCACCTAAAAGTTACTTCAAATTCGTTCCAATCTTTTGGCAGGCATGGTTTTATTTTTAGTTCTCCGTGATAAATTTTTAGTCCTAATATATATTCTGTTTGAAGTGTAAACATCCAGCCACTTGAACCTGTATACCATGTCCAGCCACCTCTGCCTGCAAATTCATTTTCGCCATATATATCCGCTTCTACAGCATATGGTTCAGCTTTGTATTTGATTGCCTGTTCTTCTGTTTTGCTGTGCTCTATTGGGTTTATCATTTTGTATATTTCCATAGCTTGCTCCGGTTTGTTTAGCATTGTTTCTGCAATTGCTGCCCAAATAGCGGAGTGAGTATATTGTCCTCCATTTTCCCTCATTCCTGGTGCATATGATGCAATATATCCTGGTTTAAATTCTTCATTTTCAAAAGGCGGTGTTAGTAATTTTACTATATTGTTTTCTTTATCTATTAAATATTTTTCCATATTTTCCATTGCTATATATTTTTTATCATTATCTCCTGCATTTGATATAACTGCCCAACTTTGTGCTATATTATCTATTTTACATTCACTATTTACTGCACTGCCAAGCACTTTTCCATCGTCTGTTGTAGCTCTTTTATACCATCTGCCATCCCAACCTACTGTATTTAAGTTTTTTCTTAATTTTTCTGCTATTTCCATTAGTCTTTCATATTCGTCAGATTTTTCGTCGGTATCTATATTTTTCACATCTACATTTTTCTTTTCTGCAAGCATTGCTATGGTTGTTTCTTTATTTGCAAATCTTGTTATATATTTTGAGTATTCTGCAAATTTTATTAAAATTGAATATAGGAAAAAACCTAACCAAACACTCTCTCCTTTACCTTTTATTCCCACTTTGTTCATGCCATCATTCCAGTCTCCACCTTGAATTTTTGGGAAATATTCAAAATTTAAAGATCTATTTATGGCTCTCATGCAATGATGATATATGCTTTCTTTGTCCTCTCCATTTTTGAAATTAAACATAAAATCATTCTCATTTTCTTTCAGCGTTCTTCCCTCTAAATACTCTGTTTCTTCATTTAGTATTCTAAAATCTCCAGTAAAATCTATATATGTGACGACTGCATAAGGCAACCACAAAAGGTCATCACTATATCTTGCTCTAATTCCTAAATTATTAAAGTTATGCCACCAGTGCAATACATCTCCTTCTTTAAATTGATGTTTTGCATGCAATAATATTTGATTTTTTAATATATCACTATCTATATATTTCAAGTTCATTGCATCTTGCAATTGATCTCTATATCCTATTGCTCCACCTGATTGATAAAATCCTGTTTTTGCAAGCTTTCTTGATGCCATAGTTTGATATATTGTCCAACCATTTTGCATAATGTTAAACGATTTTGATGGTGTTTTTGCTTCCACAATTTTGACTTTATCCATCCAATATTTTTTTACTTCTTCTAAAGCTTTGCTCTCTTTTTGTAAATATTTACTTGCATTTTCCATACAAGCAGTTTCTGTTTCTTCTGCGCCTAATATTATTGTTACTTCTTTGGTTTCTAAAGATTCTATTTCAACATTTATTTCTACCAAATTGCCATTATATATAATTTTTTCATTACTTGTTATATACGCGTATGTTTTTGGATTTACATTGTTTTTTACAAATAACAAATTATAATTTTCTTTATACAAATAATTTATAAATTTATCTTTTCTTTCTCCAAGCACAAAATCTACATCATAAAATATTTTTATTTTTTTCTTATTTAAACTTGTGTTCTTCAAGCTTAATTTGCTAATTTTTAAACTATCTTTAATTGGAACAAATACAGTTAGTTCTTCTTCTATATCTTTATATATGTGTTGATATTTTGAATATCCAAACCCATAAGTTATGTGGTAGTTTCCTGTGTCAGCCAAAATATTTGGACTAATTCCAAAAGAGTTATTTATTATTTGACTTGCATGCTTTTTATCGTCCATAGATATTTGATTTGAGCTAAGTACTTCTCCGTTTTTTTCATTCATTTCCTGCATTATAATTACTTCTGATGGTTTGTCTAAATAAGCATCATTTGAAAACTCTGTTATTCTATTTATTTTGCAATTTTTGTACCAAGTGTAACCACCCAAACCTTCTGTAACTATTGTTCCGAACTTATCATTTGCCATTATATTGCACCATACAGCAGGTGTTTTTTTATTTTTGTTTACTATTATGTGATACTCATTACCATCTTGTGAAAATCCGCCATATCCGTTAAAAAATAATAATTTACTTGTATCAAATTCGACATTTTTTTCAGAATCTTTGTGCTTTAATATTAGTCCTTTAAAATCTTTTTTAGATTCTGATTTTAATTGTTCGTTATTTTTCTCAATTAAATTACTTGAATATTTTGCTCCAATATTTTTAGTATCATTATTATTTTTATTTTTCATTTGAATAGATATAGAGCCCAACTTTGAGTCTAGTATTAAATTTGCTCTTGCTTCTAACACTCTTTTGTCTTCAGTTGGAATGTTAATTAATGTTTTGAATTTACTTGTAATTTCATTTTTGGACAAAACAACGATATCTGCTACAATATTTTTCATATCTAAATATTCTTTTACTTTTGATATTTCATTTAATAAATAGGTATCATTATTATCTCTTACTTTGACTAATAATATTGGACTATCTCCTGAAATACCATATTTCCATAGTTTTTCATTAGATAGATCTAAACTAATAGCGTATTCTTTATGGTCTGGAAATAGTAATTTTTCAATTATTTTTTGATAAATATCTATGTCTTTTCCTTTAACATCCAAAAATCTTGCTTCTGCAAAACTGTGATTTTTCGACAAGTCAAAAATTGTATTTAATCTTTCAGATTTCGTATATTCTTGTAAATTATTTATTGCTTCTTCCTTGCTATCTCCTGCTGAATTTATTAAATATACATCTTTGACTTCATCTGGATCTATATTTACAAGCCTTCTCATTGCTACAATAGGATTGATTGTTTGACCTATTTTTTTAGAAAGACCTATTGATTTTTGTACTATTTCAGGAATATTTGAATTCATATTTTTAAAATCTTTATTTATTTTATCTTCGTAATTACTAATTAAAACTTTATTTTCTGTCTCAAAATTTCCTCTTTCTACAAATTTTTCTTTATCTATTTCAAATTCTAAATCACCTTCATCATAAACTAAATTTGTAGCTATAAAGGTTTTTTGTCTTTTTTCCTCTCTACGTCTTCTAGTTAGTAATATTCCTTCATCAAGTTTCTCATAGTCTATAAACATTTTATTAAAAGTTGGGTGAGCATAAAATCCTTTAAAATCTGCAAGCAGTATATCCATATAACTTGTTACTTCTAGTGTTAAAGGTGACATGCCTGTATTTTTAATACTTATTTTTCTAATTTCTATTGGTAAATTTGGAGCAATTGTGACTTTCATTGTTATCATTAAATTACCATCTTGAATAATTACTTTGTCTTCTGATGTTGTAAATATGACCTGATTATTCGTGTTATTTATAGCTTTTAAATGACTTGCTTGGTTTATATTTTGCTTATTGGAGCTATTACCTTCTTTGCTATTTGTTTCAAATACTGTATCATAGATTTTTCTTGAATTTACATCTTTAATATAAATATGAATATTATTGCTTATAATATCATTTCCAAATTTGTTATAACTGCTTCCATCATCTTTCATTACAATAGAATATTTTTCATTTGCGAGCACATTTATTCCAGAAGTTCTTTCTGTATATTCTTCATAATCTTTATATTTGATTTTCTCCACTTTTTCTTTTCTCTCCTTAGTTGTAATCATGTCTTTTGGCATTTTTTCTTCTAACAAAATTTCTGTGCCTTCAATTTCTGCATTTTTCATAAATCTTTTTTGAAATATGTTATCATTTAACAAGTTATTTATTGATGTTAGAATTAAGCCTTGATGATGTGCCATAAATGTTTTATTTACTGCTTTTTTAGGCTTATAATCTATAGATTCATAAAATCCATATTTTCCTGTACCTAAATTTTTATCTATTGTTTTTAAATTTTCTATTGACTCATTTGGATAAAATGTTAGTGCCATAGCAGTAGCATAAGGACTTATTACCACTTCGTCATCCAAATCTCTTTTTAGTCCAAGCCATGGTACTCCAAAGGTTTTATACTGATAATTGCCTTTAAAATCTTTAGTATTATATGCTGATTCTGAAATGCCCCAAGGTATTCCTAGTTTTTTTGCATATTTTCTTTGGCTTAATATAGAAAATCTACAAGATTCATCTAGCAAGGAGGTTTCATATGATGGTATATTTGCTGTTGGCATTAGGTATTCAAAAGCTGTTCCGCCCCACGAAATTAATCCTTTATATAGCCCCATAGTTGTTAAAAGCCTTGAACAATTATTCCAATGTTTACTTGGCACATCTCTTTTTGCAATTGCTATAATGCTGGTTTGTCTTGCTTCAGATGCAAGTAAATCATAGTATGAATTTACAAGAGTGTTTGTTTCTAGGTTATATCCTATTGAAAATAGTCCTATTTTGTAATCATACAATTTGCTGAAATCTGTTTGGTAAATTAATGTGTCTATTTTCTTAATTAAAGATTTTATTTCTTTTTTGTTAATATTTTCTATCTTTTCATTTTCTTTTTCATTAATATTGGGTGTACTTTCTTTTTCACTAATTATACAGGAGCTATTTTGCTTTTTATTTCTTATCTTAATCAAAAACTGCTTAACAGTATAT
>CAMMFK010000034.1 GCA_946496115.1 uncultured Clostridium sp. | reverse complement strand
TACTTTGTTCTTCCGTCATTCTTGCTTTCTTTGTTTCATTGGCCCTTTTTCTCCTAAGCTTGTCTTGTTTCTTCTGTTCTTTATAAAGTTCTTTTTCTTTTGTTCTTTTTTCTTTTAATTTTTTCTTCTTTATTTTTTCTAATTTTTTCTTATCAATATGTTTTATTTCATCTTCACCAATAAAATGATCTTGCTCTATGTTATTATCGTACCCTCTACCTGATATTCTCTTATTTTTTGATTTTTTCTTTTTTTGAGCAGTTTTAGTTACTTTTTTTCTTGGAACATCTAAAGAAACTTGTTCATCAAAATTAAAAATACCATTATCTTTTTTAGCATCTTGATTAAGCTTTTTATTCTTTAGTTTTTTATTTATTTTTTTTGTCTTTTTATTATTAGACATCTTAGACTTTGGCATTTATACCACCTTTTCTTTTTTTATATTAGCTCCTAGCTTTTGAAGCTTTTCATCTAAGTTTTCATAACCTCTAAGTATATATTCAACATTTTCAACTCGAGTTTCGCCTTCTGACATAAGTCCTGCAATTACTAACGCTGCCCCACCTCTTAAGTCTTTGCTCATTACGTCTTTTCCATATAATGTATCTACTCCTGTAATTTCAAGCATTTTTCCATTTTCTTCGATGTTTGCTCCCATTCTTATTAATTCTTCGGCATATTTGAATCTATTTTCAAATATATTCTCCTCTATAATTGATTTTCCTTCAGCTTTTGTAAGTATTGCTCCCATTATTGGTTGCATATCTGTTGGAAATCCCGGATATGGTTCTGTTGCAAGTTTTATGGCTTTAAGTCTTTTTGGAGCAACTAATTTTATTGTACTTCTATTAATTGTAACTTTGCATCCTGCCTCTTTTAGTGAATATAGTACAGTTAAAAGATTTTCTGGATTTGTTCCTTTTACTGTTATTTTTCCTCCTGTTCCAGCAGTAGCACAAAGTAAAGTTCCTGTTTCTATTCTATCTGAAATTATTTTGTAACTTGTTTTATGTAGGCTTTTTACTCCAAATATTGTAATTTCAGATGTACCAGCCCCATATATTTTAGCTCCCATGCAATTTAAGCATTTTGCTAAATCTTTTATTTCTGGTTCTTTTGCTGCATTGGTTATATGTGTAGCTCCTTTTGCATATACTGATGCTAAGATAATATTTTCAGTTGCACCTACACTTGGAAATTTTAGTTTAATCCTTCTACCTATAATTTCCTTGCATTTGCAACTTATAACATCTCCCTCTTCATCAATATCTATTCCTAACTTTTTAAATGCATCTAAGTGTAAGTCAATTGGTCTTGCTCCTATATTGCATCCTCCCGGAAATGCAAAAGTAGCTTCTTTGAATCTACCTATTATAGCTCCTGCAAGAACAACAGTTGAGCGTAGCTTGTGCATTAAATCTTTTGGAATAGTGGTTTTACTCATATTTTTACTACATATTGTTATTTTACCATTTTTGTTATCGACTGTGCAACCTAATAACTTTAATATTTCTAATGTTATCTTAGTATCTTCAATGTTAGGAATGTTGTATAAAGTTACAGGCTCTGGATTTAGTATAGCTGTAGCTATTATTGGAAGTGCTGCATTTTTTGAGCCTGATGCTTCTACTTTTCCCGACAATTTAGTTTTGCCTTGTATTATGTAACTTAACATACTAATATCTCCTTTCTAACTGATATATAGTATGTTATTTTACTTTTTTATGTTACTTGTTAATATAGCTTAATATACTCTGTTTTGTCACAATATACATTCTCTCCCATTTCACTGCGCGGGTCGCTTCGGCATTTCATACCTCGCTCCAGCTTGCCCGCTACACTCTGCAGTCCTACTTAGTTATAGTCAAAGATGCTCGCGCTGCAACCGTTCGCTGAAATGTCGAGAAGTATATTGTGACAAAACATGAATTTGTTAATTATAACAAGTAGTATAAAAAAGTAAATTGTTTAGTTAAGCAGATTCCTCTTTTAGTCTAATAGATAATAGCTTACTAATTCCATTTTCCTCCATTGTAATACCATAAACTGTGTCTGCTGATTCCATAGTACCTTTTCTGTGTGTAATAACTAAGAATTGTGTTGTACTACTAAATTTCTTTAAGAACTCTGCAAATCTATATACATTTACATCATCAAGTGCTGCTTCTATTTCATCTAGTATGCAGAATGGTGCTGGATTTATTTCTAGTATTGCAAATAGTAATGCAATTGCAGTTAGTGCTTTTTCTCCACCAGATAGAAGCATCATATTTTGAAGCTTTTTACCTGTTGGCTGTGCTTTTATGTCTATACCACATTCTAGTATGTTATTTTCATCTTCTAATACTAATTCGGCTTTTCCACCACCAAATAGTTCTCTAAATACTTCATTAAAGTTTTTGTTTATTTGTTTAAACTTCTCGCTAAATTGTTCTTTCATAGTTTTTGTCATTTCTGTTATGATGTCTCTTAATTTAGCCATTGTATTTTCTAGGTCTAGTCTTTGTTCGCACATAGTCTCATATCTTTCTTTTGTTTTCTTATATTCTTCTATGCTATCAACATTGACACTTCCTAGTTCTTTTATTTGATTATGCAATTCATTTACTCTTTTTTGAGTTTCTTGAACATTTGTAGGAATAGCAAATTCTCCAGCATTATTTGGAGTTATTTCATATTCATTCCATAATTCATTTATGGTATCAGATATATCTTGCTCTGTGTTTGTTTTCTTAATTCCTATTTTAACTAATTGTTCTTTTACGTCTTGAATTATAGCAAATTGTTTTTCAATGTTCTTCTCTAATTCATCTAGCTTGTTATTTTTTGTATTTTTGCTATTTTTTAATTCTTCAATTTTGTTAGAACTTCCGTCTACTTCTGCTTTTATTTTTTCAATATTATTTTGTAATTCTAAAATATTGTTTCTTATAGATGAATTTTGTTCTTCCATTTTTTCTATTTGAATCTTCTTGTTTTCAATAGATTGCTTTTCGCTTTCTATGCTTTGATCTATTCTTTCAATTAATTCATCCATAGATGTACTACTTTCATCAAATGATGATACTGAAATTTTTAAGTTTGTTATGTCCAAGTTTAAGTCATCTATGTATTTTTGATTGTCTTTATTTAGGTTTGCAAATTCTTCTATCTCTTTAGAAATAGTCTCTATTTGTTCTTCTATGCTTTTTACATTTTCTTGTAGTTCTTGCTTTTTACTTATTGCGTCCTGTTTTTTGTTTTCTATTTCTTTTAATTCTTCATTTAATTTTTCTTTTCTAGATACAATAGAGTTAATGCTTTCTTCAAGTTGAACAATTTTTTCTTTTTCCCTAGCATAGGTTATTTCTATTTCTTGAAGTTTTCTTGTGTTTTCTTCTATTTCTGTTGTTTTACTATCTAATGTTATTTTTTCTTTTTCTTGGTTTAAATCCTCTATTTTTTCATCTAATTTTTTTATTTCTTTTTCTAATTTCTTTATTTCTTCGCTTCTACCTAGGATATTGGCCGTTTTCTTATTTACAAATCCACCTGTAATTGCTCCTGATGGGTTTATAATGTCTCCATCTAATGTTACAATTCTGAAAGAGTATTTATTTTCTTTTGCTAGCTTTATTGCTGTATCCATATTGTCTGTAATAATTGTTCTTCCTAGCAGGTTAATAACAATTCCTTCATACTCTTTTTTATATTTTACTAAGTCTGATGCTACACCAATAACTCCTTCTATATTTTTAATATTTTCTAGTTTTTTACCATGAACTGTAGACATTGGTAAAAATGATGCTCTTCCTAATTTATTTACTCTTAGGTACTCTACTAGCTTCTTGGCATCTCCTTCATTTTCTGTAACAATATTTTGCATACTCGCACCTAAACACATTTCAATTGCTGTACTATATTTTTCATCAGTTGAAACTATATTTGCAAGTACACCATGTATACCTTTTTTTAAGGCTGGATTGTTATCACATGCAATTAACAACTCTTTTACTGATTTAGTGTATCCTTCTTTTTCTTTTTCTGTTTCTACTAAGAAATTATATTTACTCTTTTTTAATCTTTGTTCATCTACTGCATTATTTATTTTTATTTCTATGTCTTTTATTTGTTTGTCCAAAGCTTCCTTTTCAAATTTATCTTTTTGAACAGCTTCTTCAATTTGTTTTTTCTCATTCTCTATTTTTGTAAAATTAGAATTTATATCATTTTTACTCATTCTCTTTTCATCTAATTCTGATATAACTCCTGATAGCTCTTTTTCTGCTTGTTTTTTTCTGTTTTCAAAGTTCTCATAATTTACATCTTGTTCTGTTATTTCATTTTCTAAGCTGTATTTATTTTCTTTTAAATCTTCTACTTGTTTTTTCTTTTCTTCTATTTCTAATTCTTTACTAGATAGTTTTTGATTTAGTTTTCTTAATTCTTCTTCTTTTTCTTCTAACTCTTTTGCAAATTTTTCTTTGTTTTCTTTTAAATTTTCTTTTTTAGATAGCTTGCCTTTTTTCTCTTCTTCTAAGTCTGAAATAGTGATATTACTTCCAGTTATTTCATTTTCTAGTCTGTTTTTATTTTCACTATTATTAGATATTTTTTCTTTGCTAACATTTATTTCTGAGTTTATTCTTTCTATTTTGTTTTCACTTTCAAATCCAAGTGTTTGAAGTCTTTCCATTTCAGAAGAAATTTCTTCAATTTGATTTTTTAAGTCTTGTTTTAATTCTTGCATATCTTCGAGTTTGTTATTTTCTTCAAGACTTTGATTTTCAAAAATATCTTTGTTCTTTTCTAAGTCTTGAAGTTTCTCTTTGAATGTATTTATTTTCAATACAAATAAACCTACTTCTATGTTTTTTAATTCTTCTCTTAAATCTAAAAATTTTCTAGCTTTTTCTGATTGTAATTTAAGTGGTTCTATATTAGCTTCTATTTCAGATAAAATATCATTGATTCTTACTAGGTTTAGTTTTGTTTGTTCAAGCTTTTTTTCAGATTCTTCTCTTCTAGTTCTATACTTTACTATTCCTGAAGCTTCTTCAAATATTTTTCTTCTATCTTCTGATTTATTACTTAAAATTTCATCTATTTTTCCCTGTCCTATTATTGAATAACCATCTTTTCCTATACCAGTATCCATAAATAGCTCTAAAATGTCTTTAAGTCTGCAAGGTACTTTATTTATAAAGTATCCTGTTTCTCCTGTTCTATATAGTCTTCTTGTAACAGTTACTTCTGAAAATTCAACAGGTAAAGCTCCATCACTATTATCTATTACCATATTTACTTCTGCAAAACCTAAAGATTTTCTACTTTGTGTTCCAGCAAAAATAATGTCCTCAGATTTAGAACCTCTAAGAGACTTCATACTTTGCTCTCCAAGGACCCATCTAATGGCATCTGAAATATTACTTTTTCCTGAACCATTTGGACCTATTACTGCTGTTATTCCTTTTTTAAATTCAAATACTGTTTTATCTGCAAAAGACTTAAATCCTTGCATTTCTAATTTCTTTAAGTACATAGTTTTTACCTTTCGTTTTTTATATTTTGTGTCAATATGGACGCTCCTTTTTGACACTGCAAATTGTATCTATTTATCTTTTAAAAACTTTTCAATATATTTTACAGAACTTTCAAGCTCCATTAGTCTATTATCTTCTACTGTATTGTAATAGTCGTCCATGTTTAAATTGTCACTTACTTTTTTAAGTGATATAAGTGGAATATTATATAAATCTGCTAAAAGTGACACTGAATGAAGTTCCATATCAAAAATTACATTTTCTTTAATATCCGTGTTATTTACAAAACATTCTGCTGAATAGCATGGTAATTGTTCTAATTCCTCTATTGTGACTAAGTCTTGTCCTCCTAAATCGTCCATACTATATTTTTGCTCTCCTGTTATGTCCCATTCTAAGTTGTATGATTTATTTATTGAAACCCAACTTCCTATTTTTGCAAACGTTGAACCTGCATAGCCAATGTTTATTATTAAATTTGGCTTATCGTTTTCGCATAAATATTTTGTAAGCCCAATTGCTGTTTTTTGTTTGCCAATACCTGTAATAAGTAATAGGATTTTTGTTTCATTTTGTTTACCTTCAAATGTTGTAATTATATTATTAAATTCATCTTCTTTTTTCTTTTTTTCTACTAGATTAAGCAATCTTGCGATTTGCTCCCCTTCTTTTTTCATTGCACAATGTATTAGTATATTTTTCATTTTTTAGCCCTTCCTTCGGCGTTTTTATCATATTATCACAAAAAGTTTTATTTGTCATCAAAATTTAATATTGTTTTTTACATTTTTTATTGTTTTTCCTTTTTTATTTTAATATAATAATTAAAATATACATTTAAGGAGTAGTAAATGTTGGAAGAAAAGTATGACTTTTATAGTCCATCAAATATTAAAATTCATGAATTAGATACAACCATTAAGGATCATCTAGTAGTTATGGAAAGTCTAGATTCTTTTACTAAAAAGCATAGTGAGAATGTTGCGAATTTAGTAGGCAGAATCTGTGAGTATATGCATTGTAATAGTCAATTTACTATACATTGTGTTATTGCAGGTTATTTGCATGATATAGGAAAATTATTTATTCCTAAAGAAATTACAAACAAACCTGGAAAGCTTACTGATGAAGAATACGAAATAATGAAAACTCACACAACTCTTGGTTACCAATATTGTATGGATGATTTGGCTCTAAGACCATATTCAGATGGACCATGGTATCATCATGAAGCTCTTAATGGTACTGGTTATCCTAGGGGACTTAGAAAACCTGATATTCCTTATTCTGCCCAAATTATTCGTGTTGCTGACGAATATGATGCTATAGTAACTAAGAGACAATATACTACTCACGTTAATATTTCTCAAACTTTAAAAGAGCTAATTCAAGATGCTTTGCCAAGTAGCGACGTTATTGCTTTAGATCAATTAAAGCAAAATGAACGTCTTGGAAAAATAAACCCAAAGCCTCTTAAAGCATTGTTTAAGGTTGTAATTGATGATACTTTATATGAAATTAGTTGTGTTATGAACTATGTTAATTATATTAAAGACCAAATTAAAAGATTAAAAACTGTAAAAAAATATGAGCATAAAATGAATACAACAAAAAAAGCTCAAACAAAGGATTATTACAAAGCTGGTATGCAACTTCTTTTTGAACAAGGAGAGAATGCTGAAAATTATACTCAAGTTCTTGCAGAATATGAAAATGCATTAGTTATTAGGCAAGACAGAATTGATAAACTATATGATGAAATAAAAATTATAAAAAAGTTAAAAGTTTAAAAAAAGCCACAGCATATTGTGGCTTTTTTTGATTAGTCTAGTTTTATATTTTAATTTTTTATTTTATTATTTTCTTGCTTTTGTATTTCTATGATTTTATCCATTTTTATTAGTTCATATTTCACTTTTGTTTTTAGTCATTATTTTCTTTCTTTGATGATTTAATTTTTATTATTAGCACAATTGCAAAAGCTGTAAGAGTCAATATTGCTGGCATTACATTTAAAACAATTGCTCCTGTTCTTGGCATAATAGCAAGTATATTCGTATCCTCATTATCTTCAAACGTTGTTTCTTGTAATTTTTCTGAGTCTATCCTAATATAAGCTTTGAAATCCCCTGCAATATCTATACCTTCATTTTTTTGTAATATTATTTGATATTCTCTAGTTTCTCCTATGTCTAAATCTATTACTTTGTATTTAGCAATATTGTTATCAATTTTCCAATCCGCATTTTGCATAGTAAATCCTTCTGGTACTTTAAATGTTATGTATCCGCTTCCCATCCTTTCTTCATTGTTCGTAACTTTTACATTGTAATATATTTGCAGTGAAGAGTTTTTGTTTGCGTCCCTTATTTCTGTTTCTATTTTTCCCACTTTACCATTTAGTCCATAGTATTTACCATTAATATATGCTTTTTCTAAATTCATTTCTATTTGTAGATTGAATTTTAGCCATTGATAATAATAATTTAATGTAATGTCTTCTTTTTTGATAGTAACAGTTTCACTATCTGGCTTTTCTACCAATTTATAATCTTCATATCTTCTCTCTTCAGAAGTAAATGTATCACCTTCATGTACTTCTTTTTTTTCACTATCTATTAATTCTCCGGTGTCCTTATCTATGTAGTTTACTGTAACCTTTGATTTATGTCTATAATAATAGATTACATTTATTGCTTCACTTTTCATTGTGCCAGATGTGTTTCCTTCTACTTTTGTAAAATCATAGTTTTCTATTGTTTTTTGGCTTGTGGTGTATTTGTCTCCTGATTTGCCATTAATTGTAACTTTTTCTGCTATTTCTTCATTTGTTACTTCATCCACATATTTTGCAGTGACTGTTGTGTTTTTTGCATAATAGTAATTTACTGTTTGTAAATCTTCTGTTAATGTAAAACTTTCTTTTTCTGGCTTTTTTACTAAAGTGTATCCAGAAATATTTTTAGCCTGTGTTGTTACTTTTTCTCCAACTGGTCCGCTTTGGCTATCTGTGTCTAAAACTTTATTTGTGTCTATGTCTATATAATTGGCTTTTACACCACCACTTTGTAGGTTGAAAGATGCAATTAAGTTTGAACCTCCACCTGCTCTTTCCATATAGAAAATTGTAAGAGTATGTTTACCTTGAGAAAGCTTTCCATTATTGAAGGCAGTTTTATATACATTCTTTTCATCTTTGTTAGTTGTAGGATTATATATACTTTCATAATATACTTGATTTTTCGCAAAGTTTATATTTCCTCTAAGTCTTTCATGGCAACCGCCCAAATCTAATACTAATTCATCATCTACAAATACCCATACATCATCATCACCGGAAAAGTCAAATACCATGTCTTCATATTGTTTTGTTTCTTTATTTATAATTTTACCATCACTTGTCATTACAAATGGTATTTCTATTTTTCCTGAAAATATTAGTTCTCTGTTACTTGGTACAGATGTGTCATCATTGCAATCATTAAATGGAAAGAATCCACTTTTGTCTCCTTGGTGCATTTTAAAAGTTTTGGTGCTGTAGTCTTTATACACATGATATTTGTCACTATCAAAAGTATAGTATCCATTGCTTTCTTTAATAAATGGGAACTTCCAATTTGTAAGCACTTCACTAAATACTGTAGAATTTATATTTGATGTTGGAAAAAATGTAGTTTTATTTTTGTATTTATCTGCTAATGCTACATTACCATTTACCAATTTGTTTTTAATTAGTCCTTGAACCACTCCTGATGAATTTCCATATTGCCCTAATTTTATGAATCCGTTTTGTATTCCTCCTGTGCATTTGTTTTCTGTTGAATACATAAGCATATAATTGCTATCTAATGCATATTTTTCTTCTAAAGTTAATTCATCATAATATTCTTTTGTTCCTACTCCTCTTTGTAAAGCATTGTATTCTTCATAATTAATATTTGCAAATGTTGCATTTACATATCTTATATTATTTTCTGGCACACTTTGACATTTTGTTGTTGCTGCCATAGCTTTTGTGTGTAAAGCCCATGATATTATAAATAAAAAGGCTATAACAAAAATTTTAATTCTCTTTCTCATAAAGCTCCTTTCTTTTACTCTTATTACATTTTATTTTTATTGCTATTAGAATAGCTATTGCTGTAAGTATCAATATAATTGGAATTACATTTATAGATTTTCCTCCTGTTCTAGGCATAATTGAAAGTTCGTTCATATCTTTATTATCTTCAAGTGTTATTTCTTGCAATTTATCTGAGTCTATGCTAGCAAAAGCTTTTATATTTCCTGATGTGTTCATTTTTTTACTTTTTTGAATTACTACTTGATATTCTCTGGTTTCTCCTATATTTAAATCAGTTACTTTATATTTTGCTATATTACTATCAATTACCCAGTTTACATTTTGCATAGTAAATCCTTCTGGTATTATAAATGTTATGTATCCGTTTCCTATTTTTTCTCCATTATTAGTTACTTTTATTGTGTAAAAAATTTTTATGGAATCATCATTGTTAGTTCCTATTATGTCTGTTTCTATTTTTTCTACCTTATTGTCTAAGCCATAATAGTATCCATTAATATATGCTTTGTCTAAATTCATTTCTATCTGTAAATTGGATTTTAGCAATACATAGTAATAGTTTAATTCGATATCTTCTCTTTTTACGATAATTTTTTCTGTTTGTGGACTTTCTATAAGTTTATATTCTTCATACAGTCGTATTTTTGGACTAAAAATATCTCCTTCATGAAAGAATACTTCTTCTTTATCCAAAAGCTTTCCACTATTTTTATCTATATAATTAACTATTATTTTGGCTTTATGCTTGTAATAGTAAATTATATTTATTGGTTCTCCTTTCATTGTTCCTGATGGATAGCCTTCTATTTTTGTAAAGTCATAGCCTGAAATATTTTTTTGAGTACTCTCATATTTGTCTCCATATTTTCCATTTATAACGACCATGTCAGAGATTTCATTTTTTGTTACTTCATCAATGTATTTTGCAATAACCTTTGTATTTTTAGCATAGTAATACTTAACTATCTGAGTATTTGCTGTTATTGTAAAATTTTCATTCTCTGGTTTCTTTACTAAAGTGTATCCATCAATATTTTTTGCATTAGTTGTTACTGTTTTTCCCGTTGGTCCATTATAAGTTTCTTTACTTAATATTTCATTTGTATTTTTATCAACATATTGTGCTTCTACACTTCCTTTTTGTAAGTTAAACGATATAGCTAAATTAGCTTCTCCTCCAGATCTTTCTATGTAAAATACACTTAATGTATGTTCACCTTTAGAAAGCATTCCATTTTTAAATGCAGTTTTGTATACATCAAATTCATTATTATCTTGATCACTTTGATATATTCTTTCATAGTAAACTTGATTTTTGGCAAAATTTATACTGCCACTCATTTTGTTATGACAACCACCTAAATCAAGAATTAGTTTATCATCTACATAAACCCATACGTCATCATCACCCGAAAAGTTAAATATCATATCTTCTTTTTCATTAGTGTCTTTATTTATTATTTTTCCATCTAATGTCATAGTAAATGGGATTTCTATTTTTGCTGAAAATGCTAAATTCCTATTCATTGCCATAAAAGTGTTATCATCACAATTGTTAAATGGGAAAAAACCATTTCTTTTTCCTTTATGTAATTGAAAAGTTTTAGTATCATAGTCTCTATAAACATGGTAATTATCACTATTGAATGTATAATATCCACTTGATTCTTTTATAAAGGGAAATTTCCAGTTTGAAAGAACTTCATTATATATGTAAGGATTTGTTCTAGCTGTAGGAAAAAAACTTGTCCCATTAGTATAATCCTCTACTATGCATAAATTTCCATTTACTAGTTTGTCTTTTGCTAATCCTTGCAATACTCCAAAATAACTACCATAAACATTTTCATTTAAATAACCGTTTTGCATACCTCCTTCACATTTTGCATCTATTGATCCAAAAAGCATTGCATTTTTATCTATTACGTATCTTTCTTCCCATGATTTTGAATAGTATTCTTTTGCATTCATTCCTCTTTGGTATTCATTATACTCTTCAAAGTTGAAGTCTGTTAATGTTGCATTCACATACATAACATCATCATTTGAAACTGATTGGCAATCCATAGCAGCCATGCTTTTTGTATGTAAATAGCATGTTAAAACAAATAAAAAGAATATAATAAAAAATTTAATTCTTTTTCTCATAGAACTCCTTCTATAAATAAAAGCCATCCCGAGCTTTTACTTAATAAATAAATTGGGATTAATTGTGAATAATTTAAGACTTAAATTATTTGATAAAAATTAAATTGAATAATTTAATTATGTCTATTATACTATTTATTTTCCTAAATGTAAAGAAAAATCGTTCGTCAAATATTGACATTATCCGACATTTTTCGACAAAAATAAAATTCACATTAATTCTTTTCTTTCTAGTTGCAATATATATGTTATATGACATTGTTATAAGCTACATCTCGCTAAAAGCTCAAAATATATATTGCAACTTTTATAAAAAATTTTAAATGTGAATTTTATTCTAGCCCAATACTTACGCCTAAAGCATTGTTTATCTGATGCATTAAGTTTTTATCATCTATATGTCCTATTTTCTCTTTTAATCTACTTTTATCTATTGTTCTTACCTGTTCGGCTAAAATGACTGAATCAGCTTTTAAATCGCCATTTTGTGTTCCTATCTCTATATGAGTAGGAAGTTTAGTTTTTCCCATTTGTGATGTTATTGCTGCTGCAATTACTGTTGGACTATGTTTATTCCCCAAATCATTTTGTATAATTATAACAGGTCTAATTCCTCCTTGTTCTGAACCTACTACTGGACTTAAATCTGCATAAAACATATCTCCTCTTTTTATATTCATATTTACTCTCCCAATAATAAAATTGAGATGATTATATATTTCTAAATGTTTAATTCTATCTCATTATATATTATGTCTACTTTTATTTCATTGTTAATATCAAATATTTGCAAATTTGTTGGTTCTAAACTGCTTTTATCTATGTAGAGAATCTGTTTATTATTATACTTATTTATTTCTGATATATAACTCATTTGTATTTTACCATCTATTTCAATTGCACTTTTCGTTTCAGAATTTCTATAACCTTCTATGAACGAAGTAAGAAATAATGAATTTGTAACTACATATGGATAATTATTATAAATCTGACTTAAATTATATTTTGTATTTTTTAAAGTTATTATTCCATTTTCATATATTATTTCCATACCAGCTAAACTATCTGGCGATAAAGTATATTGTCTACTATAGCTTTGTCCTTTTACCTCTTGTTCAAACTCATAAAAATTTGAATTTTTATTACTTTTAATACTCACTTTTACTCTTGCTTTATATGATGATACATTTAGAAAATATTTTTCAATCTCTTTTACACTTTTATTATTTCCATTTTGCTGAGTTTTATAATTAGTTTTTATAAAAAAATTACAAATTAATAAGAGCACAATTATAAGAATTATAAAAGCAATAATTTTAAACCATTTTCCCATATTTTCGCCTTTCAAAAAAATAATATTGAAATTACATTTTTAATATTTTAGTAATTCAATATTATTTTATTCACCTATATTATAATATATGAAAAATAATCAACTAATTCTTTTTCTACTTCTTCTTTGCTTTCCAAATGATTAATTTTATCACGAACTGCTGACGCTCCTGGCAAGCCTTTTAAATAATAGCAAATATGCTTTCTCATTTCTCTTATTCCTGTATACTCACCCTTCTCTTTTATTTCTAATTCTATATGTTTTAATATTGTTTCTAATATTTCTTTTTTTTCAATTTTTCGTACTGTTCCTTTCTCCAAATATGATTTAATTATTTCCAATATCCAAGGCCTACCAAGTGTGGCTCTCCCTATCATTATTCCATCACAATTAGTTTGCTCAAAAATTCTTTTTGCGTCTTCTGGGGATTTTATATCTCCATTACCTATTACTGGTATACTAACATTTTCTTTAACTTTTTTTATTATGTTCCAATCCGCTTTTCCTGTATAATATTCACTCCTTGTTCTTCCATGAATTGTGACTGCTGAAGCACCTGCTCTTTCAACCGCTTTTGCAGCTTCTATGGCTACAATGTGCTCATTATCCCAACCCTTTCTCATCTTCACTGTTACTGGAACTTCTGAGTTCTTCACAACTATTTTTACAATTTCATATACTTTATCTAAATCTAAAAGCAATTTACTCCCATCACCATTTTTTACAACTTTTGGTGCTGGACACCCCATATTAATGTCTACTATATCTGCTATTTTACTAACGTATTTTGCTGCATATGCCATAGAGTCTATATCACTGCCAAAAATTTGTACAGAAACAGGTCGTTTTTCCCCTTCCGTTTTTAACAGTTGTTTTGTTTTCTCATCATTGTAGTATAATGCTTTGCTACTTACCATTTCGGTTACAACTAGCCCAGGATTGTACTTTTCACATATAATTCGAAAAGGCAGGTCTGTTATACCTGCCATTGGAGCTAGTATTATATTGTTTTGTAATTCTACATTTCCTATCTTTAATTTCTTTAACATTTTAATCATTTTACTTTTCTAAAATTATTTATTCTATAAAAATTGCTTTTTGTCTTCTGCCACTAATATTTAACAAAATTGCTATCATTATAAGATTACTTAATAGTGAACTTCCTCCATAGCTTACAAATGGTAATGGTACTCCAGTTATAGGCAATAAACCAATTGTCATTCCTATATTTTCTGTCATGTGAAATAAAAATATACCTGCTATTCCCATTGCTATAAATGATCCTAGATTATCTTTTGCTGTTTTTGCAACATACATTGCTTTTGTAATCAGGACAACATATACTATAACTATTGTTGTTGCAACTAGAAATCCCATTTCTTCTCCTATAACTGAAAATATGAAATCTGTAGTCTTAGGACTTAAATATCCTAATTGTGTCTGATTGCCTTTTAATAATCCCATTCCAAAAAGTTCTCCAGCCCCTATTGCAAGCTTTGATTGAGTCAAATTATATCCTGCACCTCTAGGGTCTAAATCTTGATTTAAAAACACTTCTATTCTTCTTTTTGCATGGTCTGGTAATACAAAAAAGTATAAAAGCGGTAACGTTATAGCCACTACTAAAAAGCCAGCTATAATATATTTTTTATCTATTCCAGCAACAAACAACATAAGTATAAAAGCTACACAAAATGCCATTGCTGTGCCATAATCTGGTTGTTTTACTATTAATAGTACTGGTGCACCAATAATTAATAGTAAAATTAATAACCTTGTAGGTCTACTTATCTCTTTTTTACTCTTTACTACCATTTTTGACATTGTTAAGGCTAATACCATTATAACAAATATTTTAGAAAACTCTGCTGGTTGTAGTGTAAACGATCCAAATGAATACCAACTCGTTGCTCCATTAATAGGTTCTGTAAATAATACTCCTATAAGCAGTATAATTAATACTGCATAAATTATTGGCGATATTTTTGCAATTGTTTCATAGTCTACTAGAGTAAATGCAATAATAAATGGTATACTAATACAAATCCATAAAATTTGTTTTTTAAATTCATCATATTCTGTATTTTGTGTAGCAGAAAAGAGTGCAATTAGCCCTATTACAATCAATAGGACTGTGCAAATTAAAATTGACCATTCTATATTCTTAGATAATCTCTTTTTCATTATTTCCTCTATTTCTTTTTACTAGACTTTTTTGCTTTGGTTTTATTTCCTTTTTTAGGTTTTGAAGTTACTTTGGCTGTATTTTTGGAAGTTTCTTCTTTTTCTTCTTTAGTATTATATTCTTCCTTATTTTCCTCTTTTTTATTTTCTTTTTGTTCATTTTCTATATTTTCTTGAGCTTTTATTTCTACCGTAATTTCATTTTTTTCTTCTTTTACACCATTTTCTTTGTTTTCTATGACTTTACTATTTTTTATGTTTGAATCATTTACTTCTTTAATTTCATCATTTTTATCATCTTTCTTATCAACTTTTTCATTAGATTCCTTTGTTGCTCTTTTATCATGTTTTATACTTATTA
>CAMMFK010000033.1 GCA_946496115.1 uncultured Clostridium sp. | reverse complement strand
AGAAAGTCATAAAAAGAGCATATTTGAATTTTGGAAATTTAGTAATAAAGATGAACTTCCTGCACTTAGTGAGGGAGAAAGTAGCGAGAGCAATGAAACAAAAAACAACGCTAACTTAAATAAAGATTTACTTGGAGCAAGAGCTGACAGTTTGCAAAGACAAAAATTAAGTGACGAAGAAATAAATGCTTTGTACTTATTTTATGTGATGCCAAAAATCTTCAATCGCATAAGTAAAACTTATGCGAAAAATGAAAATGAGGATACTAAAAAAATTGAAAAAGATATATTAGAGGGCTTGAAAAATAAAACTTCCAAAAGGTCACTTGACAATCTTATAAATGATTACACAACTGTGAAAAAGATAAATTCAAAAGAGCATAGAGAAAATGAAAGAAATGAAATTGCTATATTAAGAATTAATGAAAATACTACAGTCGAAGAATTTGAAGATAGAATTAACCATTTCAAAAAATCACTTGAAAGTGCATATAATAAAATTTATGCTATAACAAGTATGCCAGTATATATCAAAAAAAGTGATGTTCAAAATGAGTTTATTTTAGGAGATATTAATCCAGAAAATTTGATTGATGATAAGAGTTCAAAAAATATAATAGAAGAAAGAGACGTTAATTTAAAAAATGGAGCAAAGGCAGAAAAAGATAAAACAAATAAACAAGAAATAGAGATTGTTAAAATAGATTTGAGCAACGAAGAACATGCTTTGTACTTATCTAATATTGTATTTTTTGATAATCAAAACAAAACTTTGCCAATTGGAATGGATTTGTCTAATAAAGTGGTAATAAAACTAAATGAAGCCACAAAAGACTATAAGTATAGAAAAGTAATTTACATTTTTAATAAAGAAAATGATTTTGATGTTAAGCAAATGAAAATTGTTATATATTAATTATAGGAGAGAATATGAGTTATATAGAGCAACTTAAACAAAATATAATAAAAAAAAGAATTTCGGAAAATGATACAATTCCTAAAGAATTAGAAACTCCGGAATTTTTGATAGAAGTTGTAAAAAAACATGGAGAAACCCTTGAATATATTCCAAAAGAAATGAGAACACCAGAAATATGTTTGGAAGCATCAAAAAATAATGCAGAAGCTCTTCGTTCAGTCCCAAAAGAAATATTAACATATGAAATGTGTTTGGAAGTGGTTAAAAATAATGGAGAAGCTATTTATTATGTGCCAGAAGAAATGAAAACACAAGAAATGTGCTTGGAAGCGGTTAAAAATGCAAGTCAAGCTCTTAGATATATTCCAAAAGAAATGAAAACACAAGAAATATGTGCCGAGGCAGTTAAAAATGATGAAGAATATTGGTCAGTTCCGGCTCTTGCATATGTTCCTGAAGAAATGAGAACACAAGAAATGTGTTTAGAGGCAGTTAAAAGTAATGGAGAAGCCCTTTGCGATGTTCCGGAGAAAATGAGAACACCAGAAATGTGCTTGGAAGCAGTTAAAAATGCAGGTCAATCTCTTAGACATATTCCAAGAAGAATGAGAACACTAAAAATGTGTTTAGAGGCAGTCAAAAATGATGGCTCGGCTCTTTATGATGTTCCGGAAGATATGAAAACGGCAGAAATGTGTTGGGAAGCAGTTAAAAGTAAGGGAGAAGCTCTTATGTATGTTCCAAAAGAAATGAAAACACCGGAAATATGTTTAAAAGCAGTTAAAAATATAGGTCAAACTCTTGAATTTGTTCCGGAAGAAATGAAAACACCGGAAATGTGTTTAGAGGCAGTTAAAAATGCAGGACTAGCACTTCATTATGTACCAAAAGAAATGAAAACACCAGAGATATGTGCCGAGGCAGTTAAAAATACTGGACTACTACTTCAGTATGTACCAAAAGAAATGAAAACACCAGAAATATGTTTGGAAGCAGTTAAAAATCATGGTCAATGTCTTGAATATGTTCCGGAAGACATGAAAACGCCGGAAATGTGTTTGGAAGCACTTAGAAATGATTATAATTCTATTAAATATGTACCAGAAGAAATGAGAACATTAGAAATGTGCATAGAAAGTTGCTCTAAATCTGGATTAACCTTAACGGAGTTATATAACTTAGCAAAAAAAGCAGATAAATTTAATGATGTTTGTCACTTTATACCAAGTTTCTATGTTTTAAAAAAATATCCAGAAGAACAAATTGAAAAATTTAACAAAAAGATTTGGTTTAGTTTAGCTAGAAATGGCCTATTTAATACAAATATAGATACTAAATGTGCTTTAGTTGAAGCAATTTTATCATTTGGAGCCTTTGAAAAAGATTTTACACAATTAGAAAGAATAGGGCTTTTACAAAGAATGGCAACATATATTCCTAAAGAAGAAAGTTTATATGTTGAAAAGTTAGATGAATTTACTAAAGAAAATTTTAAGGTCGTAAAAGAGGTAACTGAAGCTACTTACCATATTGATAGAAAGAAATTACTTAGTGATACAAATATTATTAATTTATTTGGTAGTAAAGAGCAGGCAGAGTTGCTAATTGAAGGCTTAGCAGATAGATATTCAGATGAAGAAATGAAACAAGCAATAAATTTGCTTGAAACAGATGAGCAAATAGATGATAATTATAAAAAGGTCATGTCATATATTTATAAAAATGGTTATGATAAGATTGAAGAGCAAAAAGGTTATTTAGTAAAATTAGCTAAAGATATACAACAAGAAAAAATAAGAGACAAAAAAGTAGGAAATATTCTTGAAGATAAAATAAGAAAATTTTATTATGAACATGACTCTAAATTAATAATGTCACCACAAAAATTGCATAGAATTTTTGATGGAATGGACATGAAGTACAAAGCAGGATTTTATGAGTTTTTTAAAGACAATTATGAGCAGATTTTAGGAGATGAAAAAAAACAATCAGAGCTAAGTAAAATTCAAAGACAGTGGGATAAAATTGCGGAAGCAAATTTAGGACAAAAAATTAATTTTGAAAAATGTGAATCATATATTTATAATCATAAATATGAAAATGTAGCTGAAGATGAATTAGAAATAGCTAAGCTATCTTCTAATTGTGGTTACTCTCAAGAAGATTTTGAGAAAGTTCAAGCAATTTTTAGAGCACAAAAAGAGAGGACAAAAAGTAGTATTCCTCAAATTGAAAAGAAAGACGAAAAAACAGGGTATACATATAAAGTGCTAAGATTAGATGACCCGACTGCAATTTTTGTAGGAGAATTAACAGATTGTTGCCAAGCGTTGGGTGATGTTGGTGAAAGTTGTATGAAACATAGTGTTACTTCACCAAATGGAAGAGTTTTAGTTGTGCAAGACGAAAATGGAAAAATTTTATCGCAGAGCTGGATTTGGAGAAATAAAAATACCCTTTGTTTTGATAATATAGAAGCTGTAGCAAAAGACTCAAATAATAAAAAGATTATAAGCTCAAATTTGCTTTCTGTTATAAAAGGCGCTGCAAAAGATTTTGTAGAAACAGATAAAATTGAGATGCAAAAATGGCAAGAAGCAAAGCTAAAGGAACTAGAAGAAGAAAGAAAAAGTGGAAAAATAGATGAGCAAAAATATTCTCAAGAGAAAGATCGAGTAAGGAGAACAGTAGAAGGTCAACAATTAACTAAAGTTACCGTTGGAATTGGCTATACGGATGTAGACCTTAGTGGATTAAAGACAGACAATGAAAATAAATATCCAGAGGAACATGTAGATTACATACATGACTCAAGAACACAATTAATACTATATGAAGATACAAGCATTGCACATAAAGAGAATGAAGAAAAGACAGTTGCAATGTATTCAGATAACGAAAATTCTAGTAAATTAATAGATGTTGACACATCGGAAATAAATGTAGATGATGAACTAGATGATGACTGGGACTATGAAGATGACTACGATGAATACGACTATGAAGAAGATGAGCAAGATAATGCTACTATTGATTTAGAAGATATTAAAACAGCAATAAAATATGCGCAAGATAGAGAAGAGGCAAGAGCAGCTTTACAAAATATCGAAAAATGGTTAGAAGAAAATAGTATAGAAATTTAAGGAGGTATTTAAAATTGAGTTTAAATGAATTTGAAAGGGCTCAAATCGCATATAACGAAACTTGTTTTAAAGAAGAAATGAGTGGAAAAATTGTGGATGATTTTTTCAAAATAATAAAAAATAATTCTAATGATATACTTAAAATTTGTGAAATCGAAGAAAAAAATAATAATATTGTGGAAGATGTTTCTAAAGTACTAGAAAATTTAAGAATAAAAACTAAACGAAAATATGAATTAGAACAAAGAAAAAGAGAAGATGCCTTTATTGTTGCAAAATATAAGGAAAGTATAGGCGTAATAGGTGTAATATTTGAAGGTAATCCTTATGCAACAGTAAATCTAGCTTTAGAAGCAATTTTAAGCAAAAATGCAATAATATTTTGCACAAATAATAAAATGTATGCATTAACTAATCTAATTATTTTGTATTTAAAACAAGCTTTAAAACAAAATGGATACAATGAAGAGTTGGTACAAGTTATAAATAGTACAGATTATTTAGAAATGTACAATCATAATAATATTTTAAGAAAGATAATAGTTGTAGGGGATAAAGATTTACAAGACAAAGTAATTTGTAATTCAAAAATCCAGGTTACTGTTAGTGGATATGGAAATTATGATTTATACATTGAGAATTTATTAGATATAGAATTAATAAGAAAAATTTTAAATATTAAAAATGCTAAATTTAACGTATATATACATAAAAATATTCTTGAAAAATTTACTCAAGAATTTGATATAGATGACTACACAGAAGTAGAAAATGTTGAAGAATGTATTAGAGATATCAATATAAATTCTGCAGGATTTGGAAGTAGCATTTTTACTAATAATGGAGAAAATGCTAATAAATTTTTGAAATTAATAAGGTCTAAAAATGTTTTTGTAAATGTTAGTCCAAACTTAGAAGGAAAATTAGATATTTCTATAAATGATATGTTATATACAAAGCAAATTATGTATAAGAATGATTAGAGGTAAGTTATGGTACAAGAGAAAAATGAAGTTTATTCAAAAGCATTTGTAGAGTTAAATGAAATAATTAACAATATGAATGATAATTTGAAAAATAAAATACCTTATAAGACTATTAAAGCTATAGAATTAGCGAAAGATAAAAATTATATTTTTAATTATGATAAAAGAAAAAGTTTAACTGAGCAAACACTATTACCAGAAACAAAATCATTGCTTTCTGTAATATATAGTGACTATTTATGTTCGCCAGAAGAAAGAAAAAAGTGGCAAGAATATGATAGATTTGAAATGCAAAAACAAGATGAGTTAAAAGCCAAAAAGTATAATAGTAATGTATTTGAAAATGTTAAAAATACAAAGAAGATTATAGATATAAGTAGTGAGAAGGATCTTCAAGTTGTAAATGATAAAAAGATTAGTTTGTGGGTAAAGATAAAACAATTTATAAGAAGATTGTTTAAAAAGTAATTAAATAAATAATAATTGCAAAAGTGATATAATAAAATAAAAGAAAAAAACATGGTGGGGCAGGTGCCCCACCACTTTGTAAATTATAGTATAATGCAAATCAATCCGCCACCGCCTTCATTTACAATCCTTTCAAGGGTCTCTTGAAGTTTTATTTGTGCATCCTCAGGCATTCTTTCGAGTTTGTTTTGCAAACCTTCATTAACAAGTTCATGTAAATTCTTTCCAAAAATATTAGATTCCCAAATTTTCTTAGGGTCATTTTCAAACTCTTCTAACAAATATTTTACTAACTCTTCTGATTGCTTTTCACTTCCAACAAGAGGAGATACCTCAGTTTCAACATTTGTCATTATCATATGTATGCTTGGAGCTTTTGCACGTAGTTTGATTCCAAACTTAGAGCCTTGTTTTACTATTTCAGGTTCATCTAAAATAAGTTCATCCATTGAAGGAGTAATTATGCCATAACCTTTAGACTTAACTTCTTCCATAGCAGGTGCTATTCTGTCATATTCACCTTTGATTTTAGCAAAACTGTAAAATGCAGAGAATAAATCAAATTCATTATTGATAGTTTCTCCAGAAATTTCAGTAAGTACTTTATAAAATAAGTCGTCTTTTAGTGAAATTGTTATAGATATAGCACCAGTTCCAAGGCTTATTTCATCAATGGTTGTTGAGTTAATTATATCTGTATTTTGCAAGTTACCAACTGCAAAATTTGCTTGCTTAATTATGCTAACACCACCAAAAGTATCTTTAATTTCTTTATTTAATTCTTGCTTTAACCAGTGAGTATTCTCTAAGCCGTCCACCCATTTTGGATATGAAATGTTTATTCTTTCAATTGGAAATTCATACAATACTTTGCTAAAAATTTCATTAATATCATATAAAGAAAGGTTAGAGCAATCAGTTGGAATAACAGGGCAGTTATATTTTTCTTCCAAAGAATTTGCTAAATCTCTTGAGTAATCTGAGTATGGCGCAACTGTATTAAGTACAATTACAAAAGGCTTATTTATTTCTTTTAATTCTTTAACAACTCTTTCTTCTGCTAAAATGTAATCATCTCTAGAAATGCCTGAAAAACTTCCATCTGTTGTAACTAAAATACCAATAGTTGAATGGTCTTGAATAACTTTTTTAGTACCTATTTCAGCAGCTTCGCCAAATGGCATTTCTTCATCAGACCAAGGTGTTTTAACCATTCGAGGAATGTCATCTTCTAAATATCCAATTGCATTATTTACTAAATAGCCCACACAATCAACTAATCTTGCTTTAAATTTAACATTTCCATCAAGCGTAATTTCTACAGCTTCATTTGGAACAAATTTAGGCTCAGTTGTCATTATTGTTCTGCCTGAAGCACTTTGTGGCAATTCATCCAAAGCTCTTTCTCTTTTGTAAGAGTTATCTATATTAGGTATAACTAATAAATCCATAAAATTCTTTATAAATGTTGATTTTCCAGTTCTTACAGGACCTACTACACCTATATAAATATCTCCATCAGTACGATTTGCTATATCCTGATATAATTTTAAATTGTCCTCCATTTTTACCTCCTAAAGAAGATTTGTACAAAACTTTATTAAAGTATATTAGACAAAACTAAAACTTATGACAAAACAAAAAATTTTAATTTGCATATTATATACAAATGTGATAAAATGTGCGTGGTGAGCAAAGATATTTACTCACATTAAGCATATTGACTAAGGAAAATAATTTGAATTAAGAATATTACATTTGAAAGGAATTGAGAAATATGGCTAATTACATTGAAATTTTAAAAGCTAATAATCAAGAACACTTATTAAACTATTTAAAAATGGCAAATGAAAACGGGAAAAAAGAATTAATTAAAGAAATTGAAAATATTAATTTCGATGAATTAAAAGAATTATATAAGATAAGTAAAAAAGATAAAGAAAAGGCATTAGAAAGTCAATTAATTGAACATATTAAATTTGTAGATAAATATAAAATGAATGAAGATGATTTTAATAAATACAAAGAGGCAGGAGAGAAGATTATTAAAAATGGAGAATATGCAGTAGTTACAATGGCAGGAGGTCAAGGAACAAGACTTGGACATAATGGCCCTAAAGGCACTTTTTTACTTGATGTTAAGCCTAAGCCAAAGTATTTATTTGAAATATTGGCAGATGGAATAAAAAGAGCAAATGAAAAGTATGGAGTTACTTTAAATTGGTACATAATGACAAGTACAGAGAATAATAAAAAAACAGAAGAATTTTTCGAAGAGCATAATTATTTTGCTTATCCAAAAGATAAAATTAAATTCTTTAAACAAGGCAATTTGCCTTTAATTAGTGAAGATGGCAAGCTTTTGGTTGATGAAAACTTACATATTAAATATGCGGCAGATGGAAATGGTTGCATTTATAAATCTATGAGACTAGACGGTGTACTTGATGATATGAAGCAAAAAGGCATTAAGTGGGTATTTATTGGAGCAGTAGATAATGCTTTACTTAATATGGTTGATCCAATATTACTTGGTTTAACTTCATGCGATGGAAATCAAATTGGCTCAAAATCAGTTGTAAAAAGAAGCCCAGAAGAACCTGTTGGCGTATTTTGCAAAAGAAATGGTAAACCTGGTGTAATTGAATATACTGAACTTCCAACAGAAATGGCTCATGAAGTAGATGAAGAAGGTGAGCTACTTTTTGGTGAGTCACATATTATGTGTAATTTATACAGTATTGACGCTTTAGATAAAATAAGCAAAGAAAAATTACCTTATCATAGTGCTCATAAAAAAGCACCTTACATGAATGAAAAAGGAGAATTTGTTAAGGTCACAAAGCCTAATGCATATAAGTATGAAGCCTTTATATTTGACGGATTTGCGTATTTCGACAATATTTCAATTCTAAGAGGTAGAAGAAATGAAGATTTTGCACCAGTAAAAAATGCAGAAGGACCAGACAGTCCAACAACTGCAGTTGAATTGTATAATAATTATTGGAATGTATAATTAAAGTTAAATTATTTTATAAAAAGTGGCAATATATGTTTTAAGCTTTTAGCGACCTGAGACAGCGTAAGTACTTTGATAATAACTGAGTAGAACTGTCGAAGTGAGCGTGCGAGCGCTGAGCGAAGCGAACCGCGAAGTAAAAGTGGAAAAACATTTATTGACACTGTATTTAAAATATTAATTTGTTAAAATTTTAGTTAGAAAGGATTTCAAAAATGGAAGATTGTAAAATTTCAAATTTATATAATTTAGATGAAACCATAGCAAAACCATTGCTAGAAAAATATACTTACCCTTGGGATGTATTACCACATATTGAAGAGTTTATTTTAGAACTAGGAAAAAGTCTAAATAAAGGCGAATATGAACAAATAGGGGAAAATGTGTGGATACATAAGTCAGCAAACGTGTATAAATCAGCATATATAGGAGAAAATTGCATTATATGTGAAGGTGCAGAGGTAAGACATTGTGCATTTATTAGAAAAAATGCAATTATAGGAAAAAATGCAGTAGTAGGAAATTCTACAGAACTTAAGAATGTTATTTTGTTTAATAATGTTCAAGTGCCACATTACAATTATGTAGGAGATTCAATATTAGGGTTTAAGTCTCATATGGGAGCTGGCTCGATAACCTCAAATATAAAATCAGATAAAAAGCCAATTATTATTAAAAATGGAAAACAAAAAATAGAAACAGGTATGAAAAAAATCGGAGCAATGGTTGGTGACAATGTTGAAGTTGGATGCGGAAGTGTGCTAAATCCGGGAACAATAATCGGAAAAAATACTAATATATATCCACTTTCATCAGTTAGAGGTGTGGTAAAACCTAATAGTATTTATAAGAATCAAAATGAGATTGTAGAAAAAATGTAATTTAATCATATGGTAAAATAAATTTTCAAAAAGGTATAAAATTTGTCATATGTACAAGTGGGATTATTAGTAGCAATACTTATTAATAGTAAAGCAGTAGATTTTATAGTTACTGGCTGTGGAACTGGCGAGGGGGCTATGCTTGCTTTAAATAGTTTTCCGATAAAGATATGCCTACAATTTTAAAAGAAATTGACCAAGAATTTTTATATGAAACAATAAACACAAATCAATTTAAAGAGAATTTCTTCAAATATGCAGAAGATGGAGAAATAAAAGACATAATAAAAAAATAAATTTAAAACGGAGGAAAAACAAAAATGAATGAATTATTTGATTTAACAGGAAAAGTTGCGAAGTAGTAAATTGCAAGAGTTAACGAAAAATAGACTCATAAAATTTAAAAAATTTCCTTTACTTATTTTCAAAAATGTGCTATAATAAATATGTGTTAAAAAGAGGGAATTATAACCTATAAGAGCACACAAATGTTGGAAAGGAGCTGACTACAATTGTTTAATATAGGAGATAATATCGTATACCCAATGCACGGTGCAGGTACAATATCATCAATAGAAGAAAAAGAAGTTTTAGGAGAAAAACAACAATACTATATAATAAAAATGCCGGGCGAAGTAATGGTAATGGTTCCAACAGCAAAAGCAGAAGCTATGGGCGTTAGGAATGTTATAGACGAAAAAAGTGCGAATAGTGTACTTCAAGTTTTAGAAAAAGATGAAACAGAAATGTCTAATAATTGGAATAAACGTTACAGAGAAAACCTAGACAAAATGAAAACAGGTGACATTTACGAAGTAGCAGATGTTGTTAGAAATTTAAGTTTTAAACAAAAAGAAAAAGGAACTTTATCAACTGGGGAGAAAAAAATGTTACTTAATGCAAAACAAATTCTTGTTAGTGAATTAGTTTTAGCAGAACATTCTTCTAAAGAAGAAATAGAAAAACTAATAGACAACAAAATAGATATGTCATACAAAGAATACAGAGTTCCAACAGAAGCAAAAATAGACTTACAACAAAATGCTGTAAACAAATTTATACCATTTAATGGAGCAGCAAATGCTTAAATAATTAAAAATTTAGTATGACTAAATTACACAATTATAATTATTACACAGCTTTTAAAAAATATAATTAAAATGAATTAAACTAAAAACAGACTATATAGGTGGACTTCAAAACAATAAGTCCACTAATATTTTGAACCTTGATAAATATTATGTAAATATGCAGTTCTTTACATAAAATGTATACTTTTGTAATTTTAAGAAGGATTTAGTTTACATATGTCGAATAATAATAGTATGAGTATAAAGAAGGATTGTTTAAAGTGAGATATAGTGATGAATTATTAGAAGAAATTAGAAGTCGTAATGATATCATAGATGTTATATCACAATATGTTACATTAAAAAGAAGTGGAAGAAACTATTTTGGTTTATGCCCATTTCACAATGAAAAGTCACCATCATTTTCAGTTTCGCCAGACAAGCAAATTTTTCATTGCTTTGGTTGTGGTGTCGGTGGAAATGTTTTTCACTTCATACAAAAAATAGAAAATATTAGCTTTGTTGAAAGTGTGCAAATACTTGCAGACAGGGTAGGAATTAAGTTACCTACATATGCAAGTTATGAAGATGAAAAAGGAGCTAAACTTAAAGCTAAGGTTTATGATGTAAACAAGTTCACAGCAGAGTTTTATCACAAAAACTTATACAGACCAGAATCAAAACCAGGACAAGAATACATAAAAAAGCGTAAATTAGACAATAATACATTAAAGTCATTTATGATAGGTTATTCGGGTCAATTTGATGAATTATATAAAGCTTTGCGAAAAGAAGGATTTGAAGATGAAGAAATTTTAGCTTCGGGCTTAGTAAATAAAAGCGAAAAAGGAATGTACATTGATAGATATCGTAATAGAGTAATGTTTCCAATACAAGATGTAAGAAACAGAGTAATTGCCTTTGGTGGCAGAGTTTTAGATGACAGTAAACCTAAGTACATAAACTCACCAGAAAACATTGTTTATAGCAAGGGGCGTAATTTATTTGGATTAAATGTAGCTAAAAGATTCAATCCAGGTGTTATGAAAAGATTGCTTATTGTTGAAGGATATATGGATGCAATTTCATTATTTCAAAGAGGTATTACAAATGTTGTAGCATCACTTGGAACAGCACTTACAGACGCACAAGGAAGACTTTTACGTAAGTCTACAGAGCAAGTTATACTTGGTTATGATGCAGATGGTGCAGGACAACAAGCAATAGTTAGAGGTATGGAAATACTTCAAAGTATGGGTTGTGATATTAGAGTTTTACAAATAAGTGGAGCAAAAGACCCAGATGAATTTGTTGTAAAATATGGTCCAGACAAATTTAGAAAATGTATGGATGATGCAATATCTGTAGTAGAATACAAAGTTAAAAATCTAAAAAAAGAGCTTAACATAGACAATGTAAGTGATAAAATTAAATTCTTAAATGCAATTGCTAAAATACTTTCAGAAGTAAGCAACAGTATGGAAAGAGAAGTATATGTTGACAAAATTGCACAAACATACAATATTTCAAAAGAAGCAATTTATGCAGAAATCAATAAACGATTATATGGAAGCAAAGGTGCAAGCTCTAAAACATTAGAGGCTAAACCAAATATAGTTAGACCAAAACAAGAAGAAAAAGTTGATGAACAAACATCAAGACGAGAACAAATGGTAATATATCTTTTAATTAACTATCCCCAAGAAGCATTTGAGCGAATAAAACAAATAGTTAGCATAGAAAGTATCAAATCTGAGAAGAATAAAAATATAATCCAAGTTTTATATGACAAATTATCTCCAAATGAAAGTATAGATAATGTCTTAAACTGGTTTGAAGACAGTGATACTATTAACTACATTAGCGGAATTTTAGCATATGATTTTGAAATATCAGATGTAGAAAAGGGAATAGAAGATATAGAAAAAACATACAAAAAGCATAATTTAATTATGAAAAGAAATGAAATTGTTAATAAACTAAATGATCAAACAATTTCAAAAGAAGAAGCATCAAATTTAGGCAAAGAATTAAATGATGTTATCATAAATTTAGCAAAAATTAAATAGAACTGGAAATAATTAATTTCTAACATGTTTTGATAAAAATTGCAATTATAGTTAAAATATTAACTTTATTTTGGGAAGGAAAGATTTTATTATGGCTAATAAATCAAAAAAGAAAAAAGTAGTAAAAAAAGAAAAAAAGAAAGATATAAAAATTGCTATTAACTTAATTGATAGTGCAAGAATGGCTCATAAAGAAAAAAAAGAAGCAGAAAAAACTAACAAAGTTAAAAGACAAGCTAGACCTAGGAAAGGAAAGAGTCCAGAAGAATTACAAAAAATAATTGAAGATGTTAAAACTAAGGGAAAAATAACTTATGGGGAATTAGCTACTAAACTAGGTAATGCTAGTGCAGAGCAAATAGATGAAGTGTTTAATGCCATTGAAAACAGTGGAATTGATGTATTAAAAGATGATATTGAAGATATAGAACCGGATGAAGAAGACTTAGCAGAAGTTGAAGACATAGATGTTAATGACATAGATGTGGACAATTTAGAAGGAGTAAGTATAGATGATCCAGTTAGGATGTATTTGCGTGAAATAGGAAAAATTCCACTTTTGACATATGATCAAGAACTAGACTTGGCTAAAAAAATTCTAAAAGGTGATGAAACTGCAAAACAAAAGTTAGCAGAGTCAAACTTAAGGTTGGTTGTAAGTATAGCTAAAAAGTACGTTGGTAGAGGTATGCTATTTTTAGACCTTATCCAAGAAGGAAATATGGGATTAATAAAAGCTGTAGAAAAGTTTGACTATACCAAAGGATATAAATTTAGTACTTATGCGACTTGGTGGATTAGACAAGCTATTACTAGAGCAATAGCTGATCAAGCAAGAACAATAAGAATACCAGTTCACATGGTAGAAACAATAAATAGACTTATTAGAACATCAAGACAACTATTACAACAAAATGGAAGAGAGCCAACCCCAGAAGAAATTGCAAAAGAGATGGATGTGTCTGTAGAAAGAGTTTTGGAAATACAAAAAATAGCTCAAGATCCAGTATCACTGGAAACTCCAATAGGTGAAGAAGATGATAGTCATTTAGGGGATTTTATACAAGATGATGATTCCCCATCACCACAAGATGCGGCATCTTACACAATGCTTAGAGAACAACTTGACGAAGTAATGTCAACTTTAACTCCAAGAGAAGCTAAAGTATTAAGATTAAGGTTTGGTCTAGATGATGGGAAAGCAAGAACGCTTGAAGAAGTTGGTAGAGAGTTCCAAGTAACACGTGAAAGAATTAGACAAATAGAAGCTAAAGCTTTAAGGAAATTAAGACATCCAAGTAGAAGTAAAAAATTAAAAGAATATATTTAAAAAGAACGATTGGGGTCAAGCCTCAATCGTTTTTCCTATACAATAAAAGCATTGCACACCAGTCCATCCCTGATTGAAAACTATGTTATTAAAAGAAAAACAAATTATTGATAATCACCTGAAAATATGGTATAGTAACTTAAAAATAAAATTTTGAAAAAATATTTACAATAAAAAATACAAGGGGAGATAGAAGTGAAAAGATTTTTCAGTATAATTGGAATAATATTTTTAGTGATAGTTATAGCTTTGAACCTGATTTTTACAGCAGATTTAGATGCTTCAGAGCATATAACAATAAGCTATAATAATATTTTTTACATTATAGGATTGATAGTTATAGGCTTAATAATCTATTTTGTTTTAAATATTTTGAATAAATATTTATATAAAGATGAAAAAAAGAAAAAACTAAGAAAAATACTTTTTATATCTGCAATAAGTATTTATATAATAGCAGATATACTTTGGACGATTTTTGTAAGAGCTCCAATAGTTGGTGACCAAGTTCATGTAAATTCAATGGGCCAGCTATTTTACAGGGGATACGATGAGGAAATAATTAATAGTGATACATATGCAGGAATTCCACTTGGAGAATATATTCAAGCATATAATCAACAAATACCACAAGCATTTTTATATAGTTTATTTTTTAGGCTTATTCATATTGATGAATTCGGAACTCCTAGAGCGTTAAATGTTATAGCAATTATTATAATACTTGTAGCAATATATAAAATAGGTAATATGATTTCAAAAAAACATAAAGTAAATAAGGTAAGGCTAATGGTATTGTTCTTGACATTTTTATCATTACCAATGCTTTCAACTTTTGTGTATGGAGATATACCAAGTTTGGCATTTGCTTTGCTTAATGTTTATTATATGATGAAATTTGTGGATTATAATAAATTGAAATACTTTACTCTTGCTACAATTTTTTCAATGATTGCATATATGTTTAGAATGAATAGTTTAATATTTGTAATTGCAACCGTAATTTATTTGCTATTTAATTTATTTACAAAAATAACAAGTAAAACTGTAAAAGAAAATATTATAAATGCTCTATTAATAGTTATTTTTATTGTAGTGTCAATTGTGCCAGCACAAATTGTGAACGATTATTACATAAACAAATATAATTTAGACAAGAGTAAGGAGTATCCGAATATAAGCTATATTTTAATGGGAATGAGTGAAAGCTGGAGAGGAAACGGTTGGTATAATGAAGATATAGGTGAGCCAGCACTTAAAAATCCAGAAAGTAGTAAAGAGGAGTATGCTGATAAAATAAAAGATAGGCTTACATATTTTTCAAAAAATATGGGTTATACATTCAGATTTTATATAATGAAACTAGCTTCTATGTGGTCTGAAAATACATATTCTGCTGTAAGACTTAATCTGTTGCATGAAAGTGAGGATGACTATTTGAATGTAATTAAGGAACCTTTAACATTTTACCAAAAGGCTTTACTAATACTTATGTGTGTATGTTCAATAATTGTACTTATACAAAATAGAAAAAATCTTTCAGTAAATGTAATCTATTTACTATTAATCTTCATGGGAGGATTTGCATTCCATATCATATGGGAAGCAAAATCAAGATATATAATTCCTTACATAGTTGTACTTATACCTATTGCAAGTATCGAAATAAATAAATTTAAAAAAATTGGCCAAAAAAAGCATTCCAATTAGAAATTATTTTCAAAAAACCATCCGAAATGTAAAATGAGCA
>CAMMFK010000032.1 GCA_946496115.1 uncultured Clostridium sp. | reverse complement strand
GTTATGCAATAAAACAAGGTAGTGGAAATTATGGAAGTGCCGTAACAGATGGAAGATCACATACATTTAGTGGATTAACCCAAGGAACAACATATACAATAAGAGTAATTGTAACAGATAAAGCTGGAAATTCAACAACAAGAGAAACTTCAGCAATACAAACTGGAACAGTGCCATCGGGAAATGATTATATAACAAGTAGTTTAAGTCCAAATACATGGACAAATGGAAATGTTACAGTAACATTAGCAAAGAGTTCAAGCTTGCAAAATCCAAATAACTATACATTACAATATAGAATAGGTACAGGAGGAACATGGACAAATTATACAGCTCCACTTGTACGTTCAGATAACACAACAATATATGCAAGACTAATAGATGTTGCAGGAAACTCTGGCGGAGCAAAAACAATAACATTTACATGGATAGACAAAAATGCACCAACACTATCAGCTAGTCCATCATCACAAAGTTCGTCTTCACAAGAAGTATCAGTAAGAGTAACGGGCTCAGATACAGGAACATCAGGATTTGCAGCAAACCAAAGCCTAAAATATGCATGGTCAACTTCAAGCACGACAGCTCCAACAAGTTTTACAACAATTCCTGGAACAAATACAGCAGGAGTAACATCTCTTAACTTTACAGTACCTGGCAGAGATCTTAATGGAACATATTATTTGTGGATACAAGCGGGAAGTTTAGCAGATAGAGCAGGAAACAAAACAGCAGTAGCACATTATGGACCATACATTTTTGACAATACAGCACCAACTCCTTCTTTTGGAACAAATGGTAGTACAACGTGGAGACAATCACATTCAACAACCGTAACTGCTTCTGATGCAACTACATTAAAATATATGTGGACACAAAATACAACAGCTCCAAGTGATATTGCTACAAATGGAACAACTTTTGAGAGCGGAGAAACAATAACTAAAGATTCAGTAACGGGTAATAATTGGTATTTGTGGATATATGCGGTAGACAGTGCAGGAAATAGCTCTACAACAAGAACAAATCCATTCTATTTAGATAATACAAATCCAACAGTAAGTTTTGGAACAAATGGAAGTACAACATATAAAAAATCTCAAAGCACTGTAGTTACTGTAACAGATGTGAACTCTAATATAAATACAAGTTCAGCAAAATACATGTGGACACAAAGTATAACACCACCAACAGAGGAAAACTTTAATACAAGTGGAACAGGATTTAGTAGTAATGCAACAATAACAAAGAGCACAGGAACAGGTAATAACTGGTATTTGTGGGTAATGGTAAAAGATAATGCAGGAAATACAGTAATAACGAAATCAAATGTATTCTATTTAGATAATACATTGCCAACAGTAGCATTTGCACCAAATGGAAATACAACATATGCAAAATCACAATCAACCAAAGTTACAGTATCAGATAGTAACTCAGGAGTAAATACAGGATCACTTAAATATCAATGGACACAAAGTAGTTCGGCACCAAGTGCAAGCTCATTTAGTTCAACATTTACAAATGGAGGAACAATAAAGAAGAGTGATGGAACAGGTAATAATTGGTTTTTATGGATATTAGCACAAGACAGTGCAGGAAACCAAACAATAACAAAATCAAATGCATTCTATCTAGATAACACAGCACCAACGGTGTCATTATCAAATACAGGAACAACAAGTTCAATAACAGTAACCGCAACAGCATCAGACACAAACTCAGGAGTAAACACATATAGTTATGCAATAAAACAAGGTAGTGGAAATTATGGAAGTGCCGTAACAGATGGAAGTTCACATACATTTAGTGGATTAACCCAAGGATCAACATATACAATAAGAGTAATTGTAACAGATAAAGCCGGAAACTCAACAACAAGAGAAACTTCAGCAATACAAACTGGAACAGTGCCATCTGGAGATAGTAATATTACTATAAGTTTAAATCCAAATACTTGGACAAAAAATAATATAACTGTAACAATGTCTAAAGCATCAAGTGCAAGCAGTTATACGTTACAATATAGAATAGGAACAAGTGGTAATTGGACTAATTACACAGCGCCATTTACATTAACAGCAAATAACACAATACAAGCGAGATTGGTAGATCCAAACAACACAAGTAACGTAGGTTCAACAAAATCACAATCAGTTACATGGATAGACAAAAATGCTCCAACTTTGTCTGCTAGTCCAGCATCAGATAGTACAGGAACAAAAACAAAATCAGTAAGAGTAACAGCAACAGATACTGGAACATCAGGATTTGCAGCAAACCAAAGTCTAGAATATGCTTGGTCTACATCAAGTTCAACAGCACCTACAAGTTTTACATCGGTCTCTGGAACTAATTCAGCGGGTGCAACATCAACAAGCTTTACAGTAACTGGTAGTGGACTAAATGGAAATCAATATTTGTGGATACAAGCAGGAAGTATATCAGATAGAGCAGGAAACTCAAATGCAGTAGCACATTATGGTCCATATAATTTTGATAATACAGCACCAACACCAACATTTAGTCCGAATGGAAATAAAACATATGCCAAATCGCAAGCAACAACAGTTACAGTATCAGGTGCAACTACAAGAAAATATATGTGGACACAGAGTACAATAGCTCCAAGTAACATTGCTACAAGTGGAACATCATTTAATAGTGGAGATTCTATAATGAAAAATACAGGGTCAGGCAATAATTGGCATTTATGGATATATGCAGTAGATAGTGCAGGTAATAGTTCAACAACTAGATCAAATGCATTTTATATAGATAATACAGCACCAGGAGTAACATTTGTAACAAATGGAAGTTCATCATATGCACAATCAAAGGGAACCGTAGTAAATGTAACAGATGCAAACTCTGGTATTAATGAAAGTACATTCAAATATATATGGTCAACAAGTACAACACAACCAACAGAATCAACATTTAATTCAAGTGGAACAGCATTTGGTACAGGAGATAATATTACAAAAAATAACGGAACAGGTAATAATTGGTACTTGTGGGTAATGGTAAAAGATAGAGTTGGAAATACTACAATAACAAGATCAAATGCATTCTATATAGACAACACGGATCCTACAGTTACCTTTAGTCCAAATGGAAATACAACATATGCAAAATCACAATCAACCAAAGTTACAGTATCAGATAGTAATTCAGGAGTAAATACAGGATCACTAAAATATCAATGGATACAAAGTACTTCAGCTCCAACATCAAGTTCATTTGATACTAGTGGAACATCATTCTCAAGTGGAGAAACAATATCAAGAAATACAGGAACAGCTAATAATTATTATTTATGGATACGTGCAAGAGATAGCGCAGGAAATGAAATAATAACAAGGTCAAATGCATTCTATTTAGATAATACTGGACCAAATGTTTCGATATCTAATTCAGGAACAACAAGCACTATAGCAATAACAACAACTGCAACAGATAGTCAATCTGGAGTAAACACATATAGTTATGCTATAAGAAAAGGTAGCGGAAGTTATGGAACAGCAGTAACAGATGATTCTACACATACATTCACAGGATTAACACAAGGAACACAATATACAGTTAGAGTAATTGTTACAGATAGGGCAGGTAACTCTACAACAAAGGAAACTGGAACAATAACAACAGGAACTGTACCAGCAGGAAGCTCAGCTATTACTATAAGTTTAAATCCAAATACTTGGACAAAGAATAATATAACTGTAACAATGTCTAAAGCATCAAGTGCAAGCAGTTATACGTTACAATATAGAATAGGAACAAGTGGTAATTGGACTAATTACACAGCGCCATTTACATTAACAGCAAATAACACAATACAAGCGAGATTGGTAGATCCAAACAACACAAGTAACGTAGGTTCAACAAAATCACAATCAGTTACATGGATAGATAAAAATGCTCCAACAGTAAGTGCAAATCCATCATCGGCTAGTTCATATACAAAAACAAAGTCAGTAACAGTAACAGCAAAAGATACTGGAACATCAGGATTAGCAGCAAGTCAAAGCTTAAAATATGCATGGTCAACATCAAGTACAACAGCTCCATCAAGCTTTAGCACAGTATCAGGATCAAATTCTGCTGGTGCGACATCAGCAAACTTTACAGTAAGTGGTAGTGGATTAACAGGAACTTACTACTTATGGATACAAGCGGGAAGCATAAAAGATAGAGCTACAAATACAAATGCAGTGGCACATTTTGGACCATATAATTTTGATAACACAAATCCAACTGCTACAGTATCTATTACAGCTAGAACATCAAAAACATTAACAGCACAAATAAGTAACGTAAATGATGTAGGTTCAGGAATGCCAACAACAAGAACATATAACTACTTTATTAAGAAAGCCTCTGCATCAACTTATCCAACAACTGCAAGTTATTCAGGTCCAAATACAAGTTATCAATTTACAAACCTTGACCATAACACATCATATACTGTAAGAGTAACATTTACAGATAATGCCTCAAACCCTGGAAGTGCAACAGCAACACAATCTACAGTTCAAGTACCAGCATTGAATAGTTCAAATACAACATTTAAGTTAAGTGAAACCAAAATTACAAATAAAAATATAACAGTAACTATATCTACTACAGTTTCAGGATATACATTACAATACAGGATTGGAACAGGAGCATGGACAAATTATACAAGCCCTGTAACAATAAGTAGTAATACAACAGTATATGCAAGACTATGGGATCAAAGAAATACAACATCTAATGTAGGTACATCAACAAGTAAACCAATAACGAATATAGATAAAACATTATCAGACTTAGAGGTACTAATAAAAAGAGATGAAATAGTAGATGAAAATACTCCAGTAACAGATGATAATGGAAATGATATTACAATACCAGAAGGATTTAAACCATTACCAGATGATGGAGATGGAAATACAACAGTAGATGACGGTGTAGTTATACAAGATCCTTCAGGAAACCAATTTGTATGGATACCAGTAGGAACAATAAAGACGTCATCAGGAAGTAGCGTAACAATTAACTACAATAGATATGCATATTCAAATTGGTATAAGAGTGGAACAGATACAACTACAAATCAAGCACAAATAAAAACAACTTCAAGTGAGAGTGAATACTTCTTAGAGGCACTAAACTCAAGTGAAAAACAAAGTGCAGAAAGCAATGGGGGATTCTACTTAGGTAGATATGAGGCAGGTGTAAGTAGTACATCAGCAAGAACAGCAAGCTCAGGAACTTCAGCAACAGTTCTTTCACAAGCTAATAAAAATGTATACAATTATGTAACACAAAGTGAAGCAAGATCTTTAGCAGAAGGTATGTACTCAAGTGCAAACTTTACAAGTAGTTTGCCAAGTAGTTATGCATGGGATACAGCATTAGAATTCTTAAGATTAACAGGTAACTCATCTTACCTAACAAATTCATCACAAGGTAACTACTACAATACAAGATTTGGAGGAAAAACACAAACAAATGCAAGCACATTGATTGAAACAGGTAGAACAACAGCAGTTAAACACTTATATGATATGGGTGGTAACGTATATGAATGGACAACAGAGCGTTACTCAAACCCAGAAGCAACTAAGGTTTCAAGAGGTGGCTTCTATGGATTTACTTCAACAGATGAACCTGTTATAGGAAGATTTAGCTCATCAAATACATCTGACCAAGCAGTAGGCTTTAGAGTAGCAGTGTTCCTAGGAGCAGTAGACCCAGCACCAAAATATATTGATGACTTGCAGATAGGAGACTATGTAGCATATACGCCAGATAGTGCGGGACCATATACAGGATTAACACAGGCAAATACAGGTAGTTCAACAACAACAGATGACTCATTTACTCAAGAGAGCTTAAGTTGGAGAGTACTAAATATAAATGATGATGGTACAGTAGATTTAATAAGTGCAACTCCAACAAGTCAAAATATTTACTTGAGCGGAGCAACAGGATATAACAATGGAGTATACATGCTAAATGATGTAGCAGCAAGTTTATATAGTAATAAGAGCTTAGGTGCAACAGCGAGAAGCTTAACAACAGAAGATATTGAAGCAGGAATGAATGAGAGTGGTTTAGATTATGTGCACAGCTACAACGATGGGGATGCAACAGTAGGAGATACAAAAACATATACAAGCAGTAGTTATAGATATTATCCAAACTTGTATGCACAAGAAAACGGCTCAGGAATAGATACAGACACAATAAAAACAGATGGAATAAACCAAAGTGATAGTTATTATGATAGTCCAACAACAGAGACATATAGTCATGCAAATTCATCTCTAACAGTAACGCAAACATATTACTATAGAACAATGAATAGTAGCTATTACAAAAACAGCACATTTTACAATTTGGTACATTCTGGAAGTCCATATTGGCTTGCGTCGCGCTATGTCTATGCTTACTCGCCTCGTGCAATCTTCGGTCTTCGCTATGTGAACCTCAGCATCTTACGCGGAGACAGCTTGTTCATCTCGAACTTCAGCACGTACGACAACGGCAATCGTTTGCGCCCCGTAGTTTCCCTAAAATCTAATATCCGACTTGGCACAGGAGATGGAAAGACAGCAGGAACAGCCTACCAGATTATACAGTAGCGTGTGTAGAGTAAAAAGCGGCTTGTAAGGCCTTAGGTCTTACAGCATTTAATTTTAAATGTTCCTTGTCTAGAAAATATGCAAAAGAGCAAATATGTCAAATTTTAAACATAACAAAGGAAGAACTAAAAGAGCTAATAAAAGAATAATTGAGTGTTGTCAAATGGGACGGTTCTAAATGACACTATTTTGTGTCATTTAGAATCGTCCCGTTTGGCAAACTTCTTTTTTAATTCCTAAAATTATTGAAAAAAATATAAACTTATTATAAAATAAAGTGGAAATACATCTATGAGAAAATTATTAGAATAATAAATAATTTTTAAATACGAGGGGATATATAAATGAAAAAGAAAATATTTAAACTGCTCACCATATTACTAATATTATTAATTTCATACATCACATTTAGCTTTAATGAAAGCAATGCAGAAACAGTAAAAACAATGAAAATTGTTATAGACCCAGGTCATGGAGGACACGAAACAGGAGCCATCAATTATTCAGATGGCATAATGGAAAAGGATATAAACTTAAAAACAGCAAGATATTTAAGAGATTACTTACAAGATTATTATGGTGTGCAAATAATAATGACTCATGATGGCTTAGACAGTAATACAGAAATGTCCATAGTAGATAGAGGTATGGTAGCAAGAAATAACAATGCAGATTTACTTTTATGTTTGCACTACAATTCTGCACCAACAGGAAATTCATGGAATGGAGCAGAAGTATATGTTACTGCAAATAAATCATGTTATAAATACAATCAGGAATCAACAGAGATAGGAAATTTAATTTTAAGAAATTTATCAAATTTAGGTCTGTATAATAGAGGAGTAAAAACTAGACTTTGCCAAGACACAGGTCCTAAATGGGAATATTCAGATGGAACAAAGGCCGACTATTATGGAATTATAAGGTATGCAATAAAGGGCAATGCAGAAGATAGAGGCTTAGATATAACAAGCGGTGCAGGAATAACATCAATTTTAATAGAACATTGTTTTATATCTGGTAGCGACGTTCAGTTTATAAATACAGATGCAAAACTTCAAAAATTGGCTCAGGCAGATGGACAAGCCATTGTAGAGCATTATGGATTAAAACTAAAAAAAGATGTTGTAGCAGAACTAATATTAGACAAAACAAGTGTGGACATGATTGTGGGAGATAAAACAAAAATAGATTATACCATAAATCCAAGTACGGCTGTGAACAAAAAAATAAATTGGAAGGTTAGCAATAACAAAGTAGCAACTGTAGATAGTAATGGTAACATTACAGCAGTAGGAGAAGGAACTGCAACAATTACAGCCACAGCTGATGGCAATGACAAAGTGTCTAGTAAAATAGAAGTTACAGTAATTGACCCATATGTTACTATTCAAAATGGAGAAAAAGCAAGTATGATTGAAGGATCAAAAATGCAATTGTTTACAGGCACAGGGGTGCTAGATAGTAAGGTAACTTTTAAATCATCTGATGAAAATATTTTAAAAGTTGATAGCAATGGTTTAGTTACAGGAATAAAAGAAGGAACAGCTAAGATAACTGCAAATTATGAAGAGTATAAAAAAACAGATAGCATAGAAATAACAGTAACCAAGTTAAATGAAGATGAAACAATTAAGATAGAAAATTACAAAGAAACCAATGGAGTTATATCTAATTTTACAAGAGAAACAAATGAAACAGATTTTGCAAAACATATAGAAGTAACTGGAAATTTAAAAGTTAAAGTAAATACTGAAAATTTTGTGGGAAGCGGAACAAAAGCCCAAGTTTACAGAGGAGATAAATGTTTGCAAACTTTTATTTGTAAACTTTATGGAGATGTAAATGGAGATGGTAAGATTTCGGCGGTAGATTATATGTACATTATGAATAAAATAATGGATGTCAAAGAGATAACAGGCGATATAGAAAAAGATGTTGCAGATATTAATTCAGACAAAAAAATATCAGCAGTAGATTATATGTATATTATGAATGATATAATGGATGTGAAAAAATTAGAGACAAGATAAATCTAAAATTTAAGATTATAAAAATATTAAAGAAAGGGATGTTTATAATAAATATAAAATTTATAAGCATAATTATGGAAAAATAAAATGAGAAAAAAAGTATCAATGATAATATTAATAATTGTAATCCTTATGACTATACCAAATATAGTAAAAGGAGCCAATGGACTAACATTAACTCCTTCAAATAGTGCACCAACTGTTGGAGATAGTATAACATTAACTATTGGAAGTGGTGTTGGAGGTAGAGTTAGAGTAGAATCATCAGATCAAAGCATTATATCTGTGAGTACAAAATCAATATCAATTGCGTATGATTCTACAACAATAACAGCTAAGGCCGTAGGAGTTGGCAAAGCAACTTTAACTGTTTATGCGGAGGATTTAGCTACTAAAGATGATCCACCAGTTGATTTGACAGGTAAGACAAAGTCTGTAACAATAAATGTCAAAGCTAAAGAAACAAGCAGTGGCTCAGGTGAAACATCAGGTAGTTCAAATAATATAGGAAATAGCAATTCAAATTCGGGTAACTCTGGGAAAACAAATTCAAGTAGTTCGGGTTCAAAAACCAGTGCTAGTAACAAGCCAAACACAAACAAAGAGGCTGTTAAAGATGTAAAAGAAACAGAACAAGAAGAAGAAGCTACACCACAATTTGGAATGAATTCACTTATGCTAAATGCAGTAAATGAAAATGGTGAAAAGCAAGAAATTGCATTTAATCCTACATTTAATATCGATACATATGAATATACAGCCGAAATAGAAAGCAATATAGTAGATGTAGAGGTTTTGACAGAAGCGGGAGAATATAACGATTATGTAAAAGTTGAAAAGCCAGAAAGCTTTAACGCAGGTGAGAATATTATAAAAATCACTATGCAAAAAGATGATATGAGTTTAACTTACACAATAAAAGTAAATAAAAAAGAGAGTGAAGAAACAGTAGAAACTGTAAGTGATGCAGTGTTAGAATCAGAGGATAAAAAACAAACTTTAATAACGTTTACAATACCACAATTTATAGCGGTAATACTTACAATCTGTCTAATTGAAGGACTATTACTAAAATTACCTTGGAAGAAAATGATAATGGCTTGTAAAAGGAAAAAAGGCTTTGGAGAAGATGATGATGAATTAGATAATGATATTGACGAAAACCAAGAATAAAAATGTAGATTTAAAAGAAAGGGCGGAGTTTTATGTACCAAATAATTTGCCAAAGTGAATTTAAAACAAAAGAATATGCAAAAAATTTAGCAGAAATATTAAAAAAAGGTGATGTACTTGTTCTTTCAGGCGAACTAGGAGCTGGAAAAACAAAATTTGTAGAAGGAATTTTGGCTCATTTTGGTATGCAAGATGAAATATCTAGCCCCACTTTTACAATAGTAAATGAATATAAAAATGATGAAATAAGTATTTACCATTTTGATTTATATAGACTTGGAGACATATATGAATTTGAAAATATAGGCGGAGAAGAATATTTTTCAAAAGGAATATGTATATTCGAGTGGGGAGAATTAATCGAAGATATTTTGCCAAATGATTATATAAAAATATCTTTTGAAAAAAACGATAATAACCCAGAAGAACGAATACTTAATATAGAAACTTTTGGAGAAAAGTACAATAATATTGATTTTAATAGTTTTGTGAGTGATAAGTAGGAACCTATTTAAAAAATAGAAAGGTGAAGATCTATGAGCAAATTTTTAGAAAGAGTAAAAGAAATAAAAAAGAAAAATGGTAAAATAGCAATATTTGTTGATATGGACGGAACAATTGCTGAATATCCAGTTTATCAAGAAGAAAATGTTGCCAAAGCTATGGAAGAAGAGTATAGTAAAATAGAGCCAGTAAATTACATCATTAATATTTTAAAAGAATTAAGTAAAATAGAAAATATTGATTTGTACATTCTTACATTATCTAAAACTATTCAAATAAGCGAAGAAAAAATTAAATGGCTAAAAAAATATGTTAATTTTATACAAGAAAAAAATTGGATTATTATTACTAAAGAATTAGGTGAATATAATAAAGAAAACAGAGATTTTATTAAAGCTCTTAAAATGCAGGAAAAATTGCCTATATATGATTTCGAAATTTTGCTTGATGATGACCATAAAGTTTTAAAAGAAACGCAAAAATTATTAGGAAACAAAGTAAAAGTTTTTCATATTTCATCAGCAATAATATAAGTAATAAGGAAAGGATTACAATGAAAGATAAAAGATACATCAGAAATTTTAGCATAATTGCACATATAGATCATGGAAAATCAACTTTAGCAGATAGATTAATTGAGATGACAGGAGTTCTTTCAAAAAGAGAGATGTCAGAACAAGTTTTAGATAACATGGACATAGAAAAAGAAAGAGGAATAACAATAAAATCTCAAGCAATTAGAATGAAATACAACGCTAAAGATGGTCATACTTATGAACTTAATTTAATAGACACTCCTGGACATGTAGACTTTAATTATGAAGTGTCAAGAAGTTTGGCTGCTTGCGAAGGAGCTGTTTTAGTAGTAGATAGCACACAAGGCGTTGAAGCTCAAACTTTGGCAAATGTATATTTAGCATTAGATAATAACTTAGAAATTGTGCCAGTAATAAATAAAATAGACTTGCCAAGTGCAAGACCTGATGAAGTAAAAAATGAAATCGAAAATATAATAGGAATTCCCGCAGAAGATGCACCATGCATTTCTGCCAAAACAGGTTTAAATGTTGAAGATGTATTAGAAAAAATAGTAACAGATATTCCTGCACCAAATGGGGATGAAATAGCACCTCTTAAAGCACTTATATTTGACTCAATATATAATGACTACAAAGGTGCACTAGCATATGTAAGAATAAAAGACGGAACAGTAAAAATTGGCGATGAAATAAGATTAATGTCAACAAATAAACATTTTACTGTTACAGAAGTAGGATATTTTGAACCGGGAAAATATGAACCAACTGATGAACTTACAGCAGGCGAAGTTGGATATATAGCTGCAAGCATAAAAAGTCTTTCAGATATTAGGGTTGGTGATACAATAACAAATAATGAAAATCCTGCAAAGGAGCCATTACCAGGATACAAAAAAGTGAATCCAATGGTATATTGTGGACTTTACCCAATGGATGGAAGCGATTACGAAAATTTAAAAGTAGCATTAGAAAAGCTACAATTAAATGATGCAGCATTAGAATATGAACCAGAAACATCAAGCGCTTTAGGTTCAGGATTTAGATGTGGCTTTTTAGGTTTATTACATTTAGAAATAATAGAAGAAAGGCTAGATAGAGAATTTGATTTAAGCTTAATTACAACAGCACCATCAGTAATATATAAAGTATATAAAACAGATGGAGAGATTGAAGAAATATACAATCCAAGCGATCTGCCACCTCAAACACAAATAAATAAAATAGAAGAACCATATGTAGATGCAAGTATAATGGTGCCAAAAGACTTTGTTGGAAATGTAATGACACTTTGCCAAGATAGAAGAGGCATATATGTTGACATGCAATATTTAGACGAAAATAGAGTAACATTAAAATACGAATTACCTCTTAATGAAATAATATATGACTTTTTTGACTCACTAAAATCAAGAACCAAAGGATATGCATCACTAGATTATTATCTAAAAGATTATAAAGAGTCAGAACTAGTAAAGCTGGACATATATGTAAATAATGAAAAGGTGGATGCTTTATCATTTATAGTTCATAAATCAAATGCATATAACAAGGGTAGAAATTTAGTAGAAAGATTAAAACAAGAAATTCCAAGACAATTATTTGCAATACCAATTCAAGCAGCAATAGGTGGACAAATAATAGCAAGAGAAACAATATCTGCACTTAGAAAAGATGTATTAGCAAAATGCTATGGTGGAGATATTACAAGAAAGAAAAAACTACTAGAAAAACAAAAACGTGGTAAAAAGCGTATGAGAGAATTCGGAAATGTAGAAATTCCGCAAGAAGCATTTTTAAATGTACTAAAAGGTGGAAATGATGAAGGAAAATAATTTTACGATGGGGACGGTCCTTTTTGTAAAAAGGAGGCACAGATGATAGATAATTTAAAAGCAAGACAGGTATTAAAAAAATATATAGAAAAGTACGACTTTTCAAATCCAAGAATAAAATTAAAAGCAGCACATATCTATAGAGTTGCAGATGTGGCAAAACAAATAGCAACAGAGTTAAAACTATCACAAGAACAAGTAGAGTTAGCAGAACTTATAGGTCTATTGCATGATATAGGAAGATTTGAACAACTAAGAATATATGATACTTTCAAAGACCGCGAATCAGTCAATCATGCAGAAATGGGAGTAAAAGTTTTAAAAGAGAACGATTTTATTAAAGAATTTTGTAATGATGAAAAATATTATGATATAATATATACAGCAATTTTAAATCATAATAAATATAAGATAGAAGATGGACTTGACGACGAAACCTTGTTACAATCTAAAATTATAAGAGATGCAGATAAGATTGATATACTTAATCTTTTAGTGTTTGAAACTTTTGAAACATTATACAAAAAGAAAGAAATTATAGATGAACCTATAACAGAAAAAGTTTTAAATGCAATGCTTGAAGGTAAACAAGTTGAAAGAAAAGATCAAAAAACGGCTATGGACGATTGGGCTTCTAATATTGGTTACATATATGATATTAATTTTAAACCTAGTTTTAAAATTTTAAAAGAAAAAGATTATATAAATAAAATAATAAATAGAACCAAAACACCAGAGATGGAAAAGATAAGAAATTATGTAAATAAGTATATAGATGAGAAAATATAGGAGGCATTTGTGGAAGAAAATCAGGATTTAATAGAAGGAAGAAATAGTGTAATAGAATTATTGAAATCTGGGAAAGATATTAATAAGCTATATATTCAAAAAGGTGAAAGGCATGGTTCAATAACAGAAATACTTAAACTTGCAAAACAAAACAAAGTAATAATTCAAGAAGTTGACAAAATTAAATTGGACAAGATGAGTGAAACACACAATCATCAGGGAGTAATTGCTGTTGTTCCGCCTTATGAATATTGCGATGTAGATGATATACTAGAATATGCCAAAAATAAAAAAGAGGACCCAGTAATATTTATACTTGATGGAATAGAAGACCCACATAATTTAGGCTCAATAATAAGAACAGCTGAATGTAGCGGAGTACATGGAATAATTATTCCAAAGAGAAGGTCTGCTTCAGTAAATAGTACTGTAAATAAAACATCAGCAGGTGCAGTACAGTATATGAAAATAGCAAGAGTAAATAATTTGAACGAAACAATAAATTATTTAAAAGAAAGAAATATTTGGATTTATGGCACAGATATGGATGGTGCAAGCTATTACGATGAGCAAAATTATTCTGGAGGAGTTGGCGTTGTTATAGGAAGTGAAGGCTTTGGAATGAGTAGATTAGTAAAAGAAAATTGCGATTTCTTAATAAAAATCCCAATGGAAGGCCACATAAATTCACTTAATGCATCAGTTTCAGCAGGAATAGTAATGTATGAAATTATGAAACAAAGGAGGAACGCATAATATCAATTATATTTAGGATATTAGAAAAAATCTAAAAAAGAAAAATTGTTATTATGCTAAAACTAAATGAAACCAAATAAATTAAAAAGAAATTTAATTATTATAATTACTGTAACAATATTACTTGTGGCAACAATATTTGTCCTATATATGACAACTGATATATTTAGAACAAAGAGAGATGCTTTTTTTAGGTATGCTTTGCAAATACCAGAAATTTTTGATGTGCTAGAAACAAGTGATGAATATAAAACATTTCAAAAAACAAAACAAAATAATACATACACAACTACAGGTGAAATGAGAATTACCAGTTCAGAGAATATTGCAGATCAAAGTATCTTAAATAAAGTAAATATGACTGTGTTTGGAAAAACAGATTATAAAGCAGAGAAATCAAATTATGATATATCAATAAGAAGTAATAATAATGAGCTTTTTAATATGACGGTTGCAAGGGATAAGGATTTATATGGTTTTTATTCTGAACAAATAGCTGATGGATATATAGTTTTTAGAAATGATAATTTGACTGACTTAGCTACAAAAATGAATATAGAAAATGCAGAAAATTTACCTGACCAAATAACATTCTTTAATAAAGATGAAATTTTAAAAGTATCTAGAATCGAAGAAAAGCATATAGAGCAATATGTAAAAATGATTAGAAATCAGGCTCCTGATACATCATATAGTAAAAATGTAAAAGAAAGAATTGAAATAGAAGGACAAAAATATGATACAACTTCTTATACATTAAGTTTAAATTCTGAACAAAATAGTAATTTACAAATATCAATTTTGAATGAATTGGTACAAGATAGTATAATGATGAATTTTATTACATCAAAATGCAGACTACTTAATTTAAATAATGATTACACAAATATAAACACATTAAATAGCATAATGAAACAAAGAATAGAAGAATTGCAAAACAATCCAAAAATCGCAGGAGACTTTTCTATTACTGTATATGAATATAGACAAAAGAATATTCAAACCAAAATACAAATAGGAACGCAAACTATAACAATTTCAAATATAAATAATGATGAAGATAAGTTTGTGACAATTAAGATTGAAGAGGAAGCGGAGCCTACTATAGATTTAAAAATAGAAAATAACAATAATACTTATACAATAAAATTACAAAAAGATGATGACGGAATTATTGACAGTATAGAAATCATTTATAATATGACAGGAACAGTTGCAGAAAATAATGTTCAAAATCATATGACAATAAATTTGGTAGATGGAATAAAATCAGTAAGTTTTGAATATAATGATACAATTAACTTCACAAATGATGTGGGTAAATTTAAAAATATGCAAGATGGAAAAGTAGCAGTAATTAATGACTATGATCAAGATTACTTAAATGAATTCCTAACTACTGTTAAAAATCAAATAAATTCTGTGTATATATCACAAGGAGCATCAATAGGAATAAATTTGGACCCACTATTTGAATAATATGATAATATAAAAGACACTAATGAAAGATAAAAAAGTAAACATAAAACAATAAAAATGAATATAAATAAAAAAATAGATAAAAATAAAATGAAAAGAGTAGTAAAATTAAAAGATAAAACAAAAAACAAAAAAGCTCAAAGTATAAAAAAATGCTGAGATATAGGTTCAAAAATACGCCAAAATTAGCTTTGTGAAAAAAATATGAAAAAAACTTGAAAAAATTTTGAAAAAAGTGTTGACTTTTGAGATTCAAGATAGTATAATAAAATACGTTCCGGTCAGGAACACAAAGTACATTGAAAAGTAAACAATGAATCTTTTGAGAAACCAATAAAATTGCGG
>CAMMFK010000031.1 GCA_946496115.1 uncultured Clostridium sp. | reverse complement strand
TGGTGACCCCTACGGGAATCGAACCCATGATTCAGCCTTGAGAGGGCTGCGTCTTAACCGCTTGACCAAGGGGCCATAACAAAATCTATTATACAATAGAAAAAAGCTTAAGTCAAATGTTTTTTCAATTTTTTTAATTTCTATTGACTAAAAAGCTCTAGTTCAATATAATAGGTTCAAATTTAATAGAGTTAGTGGTATGAAAAGTACAGGTGAGATACTAATTATAAAATTTCACTTTATAGTATTAAAAGTTATTGTGAAGGGATGTATTTTAAAATGAGTAAATTACAGGTAGGAAGTATAGTATTTTTTAATCACGGAAAAAAACTTGAATTACCACTTTCGTTTTCAAACTTAGATGATTTAATTTCAAAAGTAAAACAAAATTATATTTCTAGAGAAGAAGCAAAATTTCTCTCTAATCTTTTAGGCACACAAATAGAAGAAGGTTCCATATTTAATGCTAAATTTTATAAAAAACTAACTGAACAAGGTTTTTCTATAATCAGAGATATGCCTCAAATAAAAGAGGGAAAAGAACAAAATGAAAAAAGAGCTTTAACTGCAATTATTTCGAACAAGATAAAAGCAGAAGATGCAGATAATTTTTTTAAATGTTATACAAGTATAGAGCAAGAAAATCCAACTGTAGAATATTTTAAACAAATTTATGTGTCTGATGGAAAAAAATATTATTATAATGGAAAAAATGAAAAAGGTTCATTACATAATGAAGCTTTAGATATCTTTTTAAATTATAAAACAGGAAGACTATCAGCTGAAGAAGCAAGAATTATAGACAAATACCTTAACTTTGATTTGCAGGATGTACTTTTAGCAAATACTAAAGAAAGAGCTCTTTCACATAAAAATGAAGGTGTAATATTAATATCATCAAAGGGTAAAATATATACATCAACAAAGAAAAAAGAACAACATAAATATGAAGCTATAGAGATGATTGAAAATGATATTGGATATAAAGTAGATGACAAAGAAGCAGAGGCGGAAAAGCTTGCTAAAGATTATGGTTTAGTAGTTATAAAATTATATAAAACAGATAGAAATGTATCAGCTATTTTTTGCCCAGAAGAAATGCCTGAAATACAAGTTGATGGAATTATTAAATGCATGCAGGAGTTTAGTAGAATAAATTTAAAATTGCAGGAAGAAAATGAACCTCAAATCTTGACTTTAGTAGAAGGAAATAGGTTTTTAAAAACAGATTTTTCGGAGTCTGCAAATGTGGATGCAGTTTTGAAAAAAATGCTAGAATATGAAAGAAGCTTAAAAACAAAAGGTGTGCTTGGAACAAGTATGAACTGGATTGCGTCAAGTGTAGGCAATTTTACAAAAGTTTTGGAAAAACTAAAAAGAACAATTCCTTTTCCTAGTGAAGAGCCAGATGGAAGATAAATTTTAATGACAAAGTATGATTAAACAGTTTTTAGTAATAATAATAATAAGTGTAAATTTACTTTTCGACAAATAATAACAAATATTATTCTAATATTACATTTTTGTAATATTATCCACAAAGCTGTAATAAAATGTGGATAACTTATAATATAAAAACGAAAAGAAAGGAGCTTTATTTAAAATTATGAAATATTTATTTACATCAGAAAGTGTTACAGAAGGACATCCAGATAAGCTATGTGATTATATTTCAGATAGTGTTTTAGATGAATGTCTAAAACAAGATAAAAATTCAAGAGTTGCTTGTGAGACTTTAGCGAGCAAAGGAGAAGTATACATTACAGGAGAAATAACGTCAAAAGCAAATGTAGATATAGAGCAAATTGCAAGAAATACTATTAAAGAAATAGGATATGATAATGCAAACTTAGATATAGATTACAAAACTTGTAAAATAACAGTAAATATTTCTAAGCAATCATCAGATATAGCAATGGGTGTTGATAAAAGTTTAGAAGATAAAGAAGGTGAGAATGCTCACTCAGAAGGTGCAGGGGATCAGGGTATAATGTTTGGATTTGCATGTGATGAAACTGATGAACTTATGCCTCTTCCAATCAGCTTATCTCATAGACTTGCAAAAAAATTAACAGAAGTTAGAAAAAAAGAAAAAATAGAAGGACTAAGACCAGATGGTAAAGTTCAAGTCACAGTCGAATATGATAATGGTAAACCTCTAAGAGTAGATACAGTTGTACTTTCAACTCAGCACATAAATGATAAAAATATAGATGAACTTAGAAAAGAAATTAAAGAAAAAATCATTTTTAAAGTAATACCAGAAAATTTGATAGATGAAAATACAAAATACTATATTAATCCTACAGGAAGGTTTGTAATTGGTGGACCACTTGGAGATAGCGGACTTACTGGAAGAAAAATAATTGTAGATACTTATGGTGGATATGCCCGTCATGGTGGAGGAGCTTTTTCAGGAAAAGATCCAACAAAAGTAGATAGAAGTGCATCATATATGGCAAGATTTTTAGCAAAAAATATTGTAGCAAATGGATATGCAAAAAAATGTGAAATACAGTTATCTTATGCAATAGGTGTTGCAAGACCAGTTTCAATATTTGTAGATACATTTGGAACTGAAACAATACCATCTACTGAAATAATTAGCAAGGTAGAAAAATTTGATTTAACACCTAGGGGAATTATAAATTATTTAGATTTACAAAGACCAATATATAAATTGACAACAAACTATGGTCACTTTGGAAAAGAAAATTTGCCTTGGGAAAAGATTGTGGAGATGTAAAAAAATGATTGCTTTAGTTACAGGAGCTTCTTCAGGAATAGGAAGAGATATTGCAAGAGAACTTGCAAAAAGAAAGTATGATGTAATAACAGTTGCAAGAAATGAAAAGGCTTTGCAAGAATTAAAAGAAGAATTAGAAAAAGAATATAAAGTAAAAGTATATGCGAAAATAGTAGATTTATCAGATAAAGATAATTGCTTAAAATTATATAATGAAGTTAAAGAAGAATTTAAAAATATAGATGTGTTAATAAATAATGCAGGACTTGGAACTTGCGGAAGATTTACAGATACGAGCTTAGAAAAAGAAGAACAAATAATTGATACAAATGTTACAGCTTTGCACATTCTTATGAAGCTGTTTTTGAAAGATATGTGTACTAAAAATAAAGGATATATAATGAATGTTGCATCAATTGCAGGATTTATGCCAGGACCTTTAATGGCAACTTATTATGCAAGTAAGGCTTATGTAGTAAGAATTACGCAAGCTGTTCAAAAAGAATTAAAATTTCAAAAATCAAATGTAAAACTAAGTGTACTATGCCCGGGACCTGTAAAAACAAATTTTCAAAAAATTGCAGATGTAAAATTTAATTCACCAGAAGCAGAAAGTTCTGTTGTAGCAAGAAAAGCAGTAGAAAAAATGCTTAAGGGAAGAAAAATGATTTTTACTTCATGGTATATTAGTTTAGTTAGAGTTTTTACCAAAATTTTACCTGATACGTTAGTGTCCTTTTGCTGTTATTTTGTACAAAAAAGAAAAATTTAATAGTACTAATTGAGCTTTTTTTAATAATATTACTTATTATATTTAATAGCATTGATAGTAACATTTTTTTGAAAATTGCTTGACTTTTAAACGAAAATGTAATAAAATAATATAGCGAATTTGAATATGTCCTATAAAGCAATTCCCCGGTTGGCTTTATATGGTTTCATATATATTATTAATTTTGAATGGAGGATAATTTTACCATGAACAATACTACATACAGTGTTAAGAAAAGTGAAATTGAAAGAAAATGGTATATAATTGATGCCGAAGGCAAATCTTTAGGTAGAGTTGCAGCAGAAGCAGCAAAATTATTAAGAGGAAAACATAAGCCAACATTTACACCAAATATGGATAATGGCGATCATGTAATTATAATTAATTGTGCGAAAGCAGTTTTAACAGGAAAGAAATTAAATCAAAAAGTTTACACTCATTTTACAGGATATATTGGAAATATGAGAAAAACTTTAGCAAAAGATATGATGGAACAGAAACCAGAAAAAGCTATGATGATAGCTGTAAAAGGTATGCTTCCACATAACAGCTTAGGAAGACAAATGTTGACAAAATTAAGAGTATATGCAGGTCAAGAGCATGAAAATGCAGCACAAAAACCTGAATTATGGAAATTTTAATTAGGAGGAATAGAAAATGGCAAAATCAGAAAAAGTTGTATTCTTAGGTACAGGTAGAAGAAAAAGCTCAATTGCTAGAGTTAGACTTGTAGAAGGAAAAGGAAGTATAACTGTAAACGGAAAAGATATAAACGAATATTTTGGAGAAGAAACATTAAGAGTAATAGTAAAACAACCTTTAACAGTTACAAATACATTATCAAAATATGATGTAATAGCTAAAGTTCAAGGTGGAGGATTCAGCGGTCAAGCTGGGGCTGTACGTCATGGTATAGCAAGAGCTCTTAATGAAGCGAATGCGGAATATAGACCAGTATTAAAAGCAAACGGATTCCTAACAAGAGACCCACGTATGAAAGAAAGAAAGAAATATGGTCTTAAAAAAGCTCGCAAAGCTCCACAATTTAGTAAGAGATAATATTTTTAAAAAATATACAAAAAACCTCAGAGTTATTATACTCTGAGGTTTTTGTGCATATTTAAGATTTTTTTACAAAATTCTTTTATTTTTAATGTTATTTATCTTCAAGATTCCATAAAATAAAAAATGATAGTATTTTAAACAAATAAACTAATCATATAAAGAGCAAATACACCTAACAAAACCAATCCTTTAGGTCTAGTTATAGTATTTTTTTTGCCCATAAAATTAAATAACCACAAAACAATAGTCATACTACAAAGTAAAATTAAGTTTTGTATAAAGTCTGGAGTAAATTCAAGTGGAGTAATCATTGCTCCAATTCCTAAAATTAAAAATAAATTAAGAACACAAGAACCTACTAAATTGCCAACTGCTATATCAGTATCTTTGCGTATTACAGCAAAAATAGATGTGACAAGTTCAGGAAGAGCAGTACCAATAGCAACAACTGTTAAACCAATTACTCTTTCAGATATATTAAAATATAAAGCTATGTTTGTAGCAGAATCTACAACAAAATCTCCACCATATTTTAATAAAAACACTCCTACAACTATTAATAATAGAGAAAATGGAATATTAATTTTTCTCTTTTTAGAATTTTTATTACTAGAATTTTGCCTTTCCAATTTTTCTTTTTTATAAGAATTGATTATATCCTCAAATTCTTTTATGATAGGATAAGAAAAATATACTATAAACAATATAATCAAGAAAAAGCCTTCTATTTGATTTATATATTGAGTACTATTTCCTAATATGCCTAAACCCATTAAAAGAATAACTGTGCTTGCCAAAAATGCCATTGGAATATGAAAAATTCTGGCTTCTTTATCAATCTTAACAGGTCTTATAACAGTTATAAGACCTAGAATAAATAAAAGATTGCACAAATTACTTCCAATAGCATTACCAATTATTAAATCAGTGCTAGAACTTTGAGTGGATGTAATTGTTATAATAAGCTCTGGAGCAGATGTACCAATAGCTACAATAGTTAATCCGATTAACATTTCAGGGATATGAAACTTTTTAGCTATATTGCTAGCACCTTTAACTAACATATCTGCTCCAACAACTAAAAGTACAAATCCGAGTATTATCATTAGTATATCATTTATCATTAACGTTTCACCTTTCTACTTATTATTAACAAAAGTAACGCTATTTTGTCAAGCTGTAATTACATAAATTAATAAAGTTTAAATTAAAAGACCAATATATGTTCTGTAGCTTTTAGCGAGCGGAGCTGACTTAAGGGCGCGATAACATAAAGTCTTTATCTTAGAAGCGCAGACGGAGCGTGCGAGAGTTTTCGCAAATAGCGAAACCTCGAAGTAAATGTGGAAGAATGTATATTGGTATTTGATACTAGAGCTGTAACTATTGTTTCTTAATCTTAGGTTTAGCTAAAAGCGAAGCAATGTAGCCAAAGAATATTGCAGCAGCTATGCCACCACTTGCAGCTTTTACCCCACCAATAAATGCACCTAGTAATCCTTGAGTTTGCACAGCTTCTATTGCACCTTTAGCTAAATTTGCTCCAAATCCAAAAAGGGGAACAGTAGCACCACAACCAGCAAAGTCAATTATATATTGATAAATTCCAAGTCCGCCTAAAAATGCACCTACAGTTACAAATATAACTAAAATTCTAGCAGATGTAAGTTTTGTTTTATCTAATAATATTTGACCAATTATACAGATTAATCCTCCAACTAAAAAGCATCTAAGCATTAATCCCCAATCTATACTTTGTAAAAATTCCATAATTAATTATCGTTTTTGACGATTACTCCTTTCAAATTAATTTTTTAGTTTCCGTCGGGCTTGTAAAGAATACTGTGTAAATTTTTTTCGTCAATTTTTTAGCAAAAAATTGATTTTTATTATTCATAAAAATATTTACTCTTTTTCCATTTCAATAGATACTGCATGAGCTATTCCTGGAATAGACTCCCCTTGTTGAGAGGTTGTTGAATTCATAAGAGCACCAGTTGCAATTAGCAAAAGTTTACTCATATGACCCTGTTTTAAAAGTTTATATAAATAACCAGAAAATACAGTTGCAATACAAGCACAGCCACTTCCACCAGAGTGAGTATCTTGTTTATTTTTATTAAACATAAGCACACCACAATCATCATAATTTTCAGATAAATCAATACCTTTAGATTTACCTAAATCAATTAATATAGATTTTCCTAAATGACCTAAATCACCTGTAATAATAGCATCGTAATAATCGGGAGTTCTACCAGTATCTTCAAAATGTGCAAGTAAAGTAGATAATGCTGCTGGAGCCATTGCTGCCCCCATATTATTAGCATCCTTAATGCCTAAATCGGTTATTACTCCTGGAGTTATGTGTGTAATATATGGACCAAAACCTTTTTTTGAAAGAATTGCAGCACCTGAACCAGTTACAGTCCATTGACTTGTTGGAGTACGTTGATTTCCAAGTTCTAGAGGAAATCTAAATTGCTTTTCAGCACTACAAAAATGACTGGATGTAGCACAAAGTACATTTCTGCAAGCAAGGCTATCCATAAAAACTGAACCTATACATAAACTTTCAACAAAGGTAGAGCAAGCTCCAAATAGTCCAAAAAACGGAATATTAGAATCTCTCATACCAAAGTTTGATGAAATGCATTGATTAAGTAGGTCACCTGCAAATGAATAATCAATATCTTTAGCAGATAAACCAGACTTTGCAAGTAATGTATTTACAGTTTCTTTAAAAATTTTAGTTTCAGCTTTTTCCCAAGTCTTTTCTCCCCAAAATTCATCTTCTAGGCATTTATCAAAATATTGAGCAAGGGGACCATCAGCTTCTTTTGGTCCTACAATAGAAGCTGTATTTAATATTGTAGGTGGATGATCTAATTTTAAAGTCTGATTACCTAATTTTTTCATTTTTAACCCACTCCTTTCTAAACAAAAAAACATGCAATTATTCCAACAATAACAGAAGCAGATATACCAAAAACAAGTACGGGGCCTGCTACTGTAAACATTTTTGCTCCAACTCCCATAATGTATCCTTCAGATTTATATTCAATGGCTGGTGAAACAATAGAATTTGCAAAACCAGTTATAGGAACAAGAGTGCCTGCTCCAGCAAATTTACCAAGCTTATTAAAAACATTTAGGGCTGTTAAAAGCGCAGATAATCCAATTAAACTTATTGAAACTATTGTACTACTAGATGTTTGATCTAAACCTTTGTATAAACAAAATTCAAGTATAACTTGTCCTAAACAACATATAAGACCACCAACCCAAAATGCATTAAAGCAGTCCTTTAAAATCGGAGACTTAGGAGCTTTAGCTTCCACATATTTATTATATTCTTTTGGTGTTTCAATTGGATTCATATAATCACTCCTTTTTACAATATTATTTAATTATTTTGGTCAACCATAAAAGTAATATCTAAATCGACATAATACTCAGTTAATTTATTTACGGTAACCTTTGCTCTTTGATCTAAAATTTTCAAGCTAGTAATATAGTTAAGTGTTTTTGCAACTTCTTCCAAAGTTTTTACAGTCGCATCCTTCCATGAAACTGTTGATCTTCCTGTTACTTGTATATGTTTTTCGATTCCCATAATAACCTCCTAAAATAAATTCTATGTATATAATTTCCAAGTTTTAAAAAAATATGCACAAAACTATAAATTTGTGTTAAAATAATTTCTAGATATGTTTAGAAAGGAAAAATAAAATGATTTCATATATAAAAGGAAGACTAGAAATAAAATCAAAAGATTATATTGTAGTTGATGTTGGAGGAATTGGATATAAAATATTTATGTCAGAAACAGTAATAAAAGAATTAGAAAAAGGCAGAGAAGTAAAAATATTTACTTATATGAAAGTTAGAGAAGATGATATAAGTTTATATGGATTTTTAAATAACGAAGAACTTATGACATTTGAATTACTTATTAGTGTGGGTGGTGTTGGTGCTAAAAGTGCAATAACTATACTTAGCAACATTACTCCATCTAAATTTGCTTTAGCTGTGATTACAAATGATGTAAATACTTTAAAAAAGTTACCTGGTATAGGTGCTAAAACAGCTGCTAGAATTATACTAGAGCTGAAAGATAAAATGAAAACTGAGCAAAGCATAGAAAAAGGCAATAATGAACAAATCAAAGAGGCAATAATATTAGATAATAAAGCAAATGATGCTTTAGAGGCACTTTGCGTGCTAGGTTATGCGAGAAAAGATGTGGAAATTGTTATATCGAAAATAGATACAAGTAAAATTAGTGTAGAAGAAATAATAAAACAAGGACTAAAGTTTTTAGGCAGATAAAGCTTGAAAATATAAATAAAAGTAAATATAAAAAAAACATATGTATGATTAATTAAAAAATACTAAAAAGGAGTAGGATATGGATATGCTTGAACCATTGGCATATAGAATGATGCCACAAACTTTAGATGAATATGTTGGTCAAGAAGACATATTGGGAAAAGATAAAATACTATATAGAACAATAAAAGCAGATAGGCTAAGCTCAATAATACTTTGGGGACCACCTGGTTGTGGAAAAACTTCTTTAGCAAGAGTTATAAGTAATACAACAAAATATAAATTTATAAAGCTAAATGCAGTGACAGCAGGTGTGGGGGATATAAAAGATGCAATAACAGAAGCACAAAATATGCTTCTTAACCCTAGTGGAAAATGTATATTATTCATAGATGAAATTCATAGATTTAACAAACTTCAACAAGATGCACTTTTACCATATGTAGAAAAAGGCACAGTTATACTTATTGGTGCTACAACGGAAAATCCATATTTTGAAGTAAATAAGGCTTTGATTTCCAGAAGTATGGTATTTAGATTACATGAACTTACAATAGAAAATGTATTTACTATTTTAAAAAGAGCTATAGACAGTGAAAAAGGCTTAAAAAAATATAATATAAAAATAGAAGATTCAACATTAGAAAAAATTGCAGAAACAGCTAATGGAGATGTAAGAACTGCACTAAATGGCTTAGAGGTAGCAGTACTTACAACACCGTTTGACACCGATGGATTTATACACATTACAGATGAAGTGGCAAAAGAATGTGTTCAAACAAGAAAAGCGGTGTTTGATAAAAGTGGAGATTCACATTATGACAATATAAGTGCTTTTATAAAATCAATGAGGGGAACTGACCCAGATGCTGCAATATTCTATCTAGCAAGAGCATTAAATGCTGGGGAAGATCCTATGTTTTTAGCAAGAAGAATAGTAATTTGTGCATCAGAAGATGTAGGTATGGCAAATCCAATGGCACTAGTTGTTGCAAATTCAGCAATGCAAGCAGTACATATGATAGGAATGCCTGAAGCACGAATAATATTAGCTGAAGCCGCTGTATATGTCGCAACATCTAAAAAATCTAATGCATCATATAATGCAATAAATTCAGCTTTAGAAGATGTAAAAAATAAAGATACTGGAACTATACCAATGCATATAAGAAATGCACCAGTAGAAGATATGAAAAAAGAAGGATACCATGTTGGCTACAAATATCCACACGATTATCCAGGACATTATGTGGAACAACAATACTTGCCTGATAAAATGTTAGGAACAAAATATTATATTCCTGATGAAAATGTAGATACAAGTAATTATCAAAAAAAGTAGTTGCAATCTAATTAATATATAAAGCTAAAACCACAATATATGTTCTAGAATGTATATTGTGGTTTTAGTAATTAATAATTACTTATTTTTGATCCTCATGCTTATTTTCACTTTTTTCATTAAGCATATCAGCTGCTGCACCAATTGCACTAAGGGCCCCTGTTGCTTCAAAAGGTATGAAGACTTTGTTAGCTTCACCTTTAGATACATCTTTTAAAGCTTCTAAAGATTTTAATTGAACTAATTTTTCATCAGGGTTAGCCTTCATCATAGCACCATAAACAAGTTTTACTTCATCAGCTTTAGCCTCTGCTACTTTTCTTATGGCTTCAGCTTCACCAGCAGCTCTTCTTATTTTGGCTTCTTTATCAGCTTCTGCTTGAAGAATTGCAGCTTCTTTTTCACCTTGAGCTTTTAAAACTGCGGCTTGTCTTTCACCTTCAGCTTCAAGAATAGAAGCTCTTTTATTTCTTTCTGCATTCATTTGTTTTTCCATAGCATCTTTTACATCTGGTGGAGGAGTAATATCTTGAATTTCAACTCTGTCTATTTTACATCCCCATCTATCAGTTGCTTCGTCAAGTATAGCTCTCAATTTGTCATTGATTGCATCTCTAGAAGTAAAGGTTGAATCTAAATCCATTTTACCAACAATATCACGAATTGTTGTAACAGAAAGATATTCAATACCTTTTTTTAAACTTTGAATTTCATATACTGCCTTAGCAGGTTCTAAAATTCTGTAAAAAACGACTGTATCTATAGTAATAGTAACATTATCTTTAGTAATTACATCTTGAGGTGGAATATCCATAGTTTGTTGCTTTAAACTAACAATACTACGTACATGATCAATAAATGGTATTATAATAGTAAGACCAGCATCAGCTATCTTATGAAATTTACCAAGTCTTTCTATAATATACACCTCAGATTGTCTAACAATTTTAATACTCATTATAGCTAAAACTATTAGAATAATTAGTAGTATGATTAAAATCCACATAAAAACCTCCTAAAATTATTATGATTTTGCATTAATCATAACGCTAATATAATTATAGCATAAAAAACTTAAAAAATAAAGAGTTTTGCTATTGAAAGTTGAATTTGTATCAATTATAATGTTACTATTCACTGTTCTGTTTTAATTCTTAACTTCAATATATGTTCTTGAGCATTTCAAGTGAGCAGAGGCGACGTAGGAGCGGAGCGTAACGTGCGAGTTGGAGCGTATAGCGACCCGCGAAGCGAAATGTGAAAGAATGTATATTGAAGTTGAGTAAATTATTTAATCAGTGAATAGTAACTTTATTTGAGGTAAAAAATGAAAACAAATATATTAAGAATAATATTTTTAATTTTAATAATAATTAATTCGTTAATGATTTTTGGGTTTTCATCACAAAATGGTGAAGAATCTGGAAACTTAAGTAAAAGTATAATTATAAAAATTGCAGATGTATTTAATATACAAAAAAATAAAGAAAATTTTATAGATGTAGGTGAAAGAATAATAAGAAAACTAGCTCATTTTGGTATATATTCTTTACTAGGAATATGGTCTATTTCATTTCTTCTTACTTTTAAAATGAAACTAAAGTGGCAAGTTGTCATAACAACAATATGGGGAATTGTATACGCAATCACTGATGAATTTCATCAAAGTTTTTCTTTTGAAAGACATGCTAGCATAAATGATGTTGCTATAGACACTTTAGGAGTTGTATTTGGAATATTAATTGTATTACTTATTATAAAAATGTATGAAATGACCAAGAATAATAAAAAGTTAAATTGTTAAAATAAAAAATTATATAAAAAAATAAAATAATAATTGAAAAAAAAATAAAATTGATATAAAATAAAACCGAACATAGGAGGAAATATGAAAAAAGTATATAAAGAAAATGGTATTACATTGACATCGCTTGTTATTACTGTCGTAGTTTTAATGATTTTTTCGGTCGTTTTTATAGGAATAAACGAAAAAGATAATGATGCTCTAAATTTGGCAAGAGATAAAAAGGCAGAAACAGAACAGCTATCAATCGAAGAAGAAATTAAAAATCAATTATCAGAAAACCCACCACAGAATTATGAACAACTAATAGGAATTTTAAAAAATTTCGGACAAGTAATAGATGAAGAAAATATTGAAAAGGCTGTACTACAAACGACTAAAGGAGGATACGAAATAAAAGTTTCAAATATTTGGAACATGGATGCTAAAAATGCAGGCTTAAAAGTTGGAGACTATGTGGCATATAATGTTGAGACAAGCCAGTATATTTCAGATGGAAAATATACTGGAACAGGTGAAAGAGCAATTTATTCAGTTTTTAGTGGTGATGAAATAAAGTGGAGAGTTTTTTATGTTGATGAGATAAAAAATGAAATTGCTATAATACCTGAAAATTTATCAACATATATGCTTACTCTTGAGGGCGAAAATGGTTACAATAATGCAGTAAAAATTTTAAATGATATTGCCGACACATTATTTTCTAATGAAGATTATAAAGCGAGTGCTAGAGCACTTAATATTGAAGATATTCAAAAAATAACAAATAACATAGGAAGCTTAAGAGGAGATAATTATGCTAGTAAAAAAATGTATGAAGGGGTTTATTATCCTAATATAGTAACACAGAATATATCTAACAGTAGTCAAATTGAACTCTTTATGGGAAGCAGTTTAGCAAATAGAATAGAAACAACAAATTCTTTTTATCAAGGTAATCTAGAATTAGATGATATTTACAAAGAATTATTACCAAATCAAACTTTTTGGTTGGCTTCTAGAGCAATTTCTAATAATGAAAATGGAATATCTTACTATATTTCAACGCTAGATGTGGAAAATAATGCTATTATAGGAGGAAGCAAATTATTTGATTCTGATCAAACAAGATATAGTGAGACTCATGCTCTATTACCTGTTGTTACAATAAGCAGAAATATACAAATTATTTCCGGAGAAGGAAAATCGGATAATCCATATAAGCTAGAACAATAAATATTACAAATATTACAAAAAGATTAAAAAAAAGTAATAATATTGCAGAATATTGTTTTTGAAAGAGGATTGTTATAAAATTATAAAGAATATGATATTAAGGAGGAATTATCAATGGCAACAATGAATCCGTTGGAAAGAAAAGCACGAAATTCTTTTATAAAAGGATTAGTCATAGCTGGGTTAATTGGCTTAATAGGAATAATTGTTTTAATAGTGATTTTAATGAGAATGAGAGGAGAAGAGCAAGCAAGGCTAGATGCTCAAAAAGATGTTTACGTATTAAATACAACTGTACAGTCAGGCACAGTACTTACCCAACAAATGTTTACTACTGTAGGAGCAGATGCAAATGTTGCACCAAGTGATGCTTTAACAGCTTCAGCATTTAACTCGTTATTATATGATGAAGAGGGAAACGAACATGAGATAGTTGCCAAAATAGATATTAATGCAAACACGATATTAACTACAAATATGGTGACTACATCTGATAATATTAATACAGATGATGTTAGAATAGAACAATATAACATGATTACATTACCAGCAGACATAGAAACTGGAGATACTGTTGATGTTAGATTGAGAATGCCGGATGGGACAAACTATATTGTAGTTTCAAAGAAAAAAGTGACAGTACTTGACCAAGGAGGAATTCCATCATTAAATACTATATCATTAGAACTTTCAGAATCGGAGATATTAATGATGAGTAATGCAATTGTTGAAGCGTATATTATGGAAGGAAGTATACTATATTTAACTGAATATGTGGAACCAGGAATGCAATCTGGAGCTATTACAACATACGTTCCTAATGGGGAAGTACAAAACTTAATTAATAATGATCCAAATGTTGTTGCAGAAGCTAAACAAGAATTAATTAATAGATTTAATAATAATGCATATAGAACAAATAGAGATAATGTTAACAATGAATTAAATTCAATAGAGCCAGATGATAGGGCAGATTCAGTAGCGTCAGGAACTACAGAAGAAGCAAGTAATGCACAAGATGCTAGACAAAGCTATTTAGACTCTATGCAATAAAAATATGAAAATAAGATGAAAGGAAACATACTGTGGAACAAATAGGCTTTATAGGAGTAAATGATAAAAAGGATTTGTTACTAAATGTAGCAAAAATCATTACAAAACTTAACAGAAGTGTATTATTAGTAGATAGTACAATAATGCAAAGACTTAGATATATTGTACCAAAGGTATCATCTACTCCTATATATGTTAGTGAGTATGATGGAATAGATGTTGCAATAGGTTTTATGAATTTAATGCAAATTTGTAATTATCTAAGAACGCCAAACTTAAATTATGACTATGTAATTATTGATACTGATAATCCTCAAACATTTAATACTTTTATGGTACCAAATTCGAAAAAAGTATTTTATTGTACGTCTTATGATGAATTTGAATTACAAAAAAGTATAGAAATATTAGCTACATTAAGAGGAGAAGTTAATATGACAAAAATGATTTTTTCATCAGATATAAATAACAAACATGATGAATATTTAAATCATCTATTAGAAACTTTTCCAGTCAGATGGAGCGAAGAAAAGGTTGAATTTCCTGATACAGATCAAGATAGAAATGCAACTCTTACCAATCAACTTATTAAACAAGTCAATGTAAAAAATTATTCTTCAACCTACAAAGATAGTATGGAATATTTAGTTTCATTGATTTTAGAGGGAAACGTTTTACAAAGTGATATTAGAAAAGTTATTAGAAAAAAATAGAAAGGTAATGAAATGTCTATAATTACATTTATAAGTGAGGAAATGAAAGAAACGGGACAATCTATATCTGTTTCAGCCATAGCGACAGCTATGGCTATTGAGCATAATTATAAAATATTGCTTTTTTCAACAGAGTTTATAGACAAAACTTTAGAAAATTGTTTTTGGAATTCTAATAACAGAAATACAGGTCTTTTTGCTAAAGCGAATGTTATGGATGTATCAAACGGACTAGAGGGGTTAGTTAGAACTTGTGCTAGTAATAGAGCATCAGGAGACACTATAAGAAGTTATACTAAGCCGGTATTAAAAGATAGATTAGACATTTTACAAGGACCAAAGACTGTAGATTTTAAAGAGTATATGAATATTTCAAATTATTTCTCACAGATAATTGATTTAGCAAATCAAACTTATGACATTGTCCTAGTGGATTTAAGCAAAAAAATGCCAAAAGAAAGTAAAGATAAGATACTCAATATCTCAGATTTAATAGTTTTAAGTTTAAATCAAAATATGATGTCAATAAATAATTTTTTGAAACTTAAAACTACTAATGAGTTTTATACAAAAAATAATGTTATAATTATGCTTGGAAAGTATAATCCTAATTCTAAGTACTCAAACAAAAATGTTGCTAGATATTTGAAAGAGAAAAATATACCAATTGTGGTTCCATACAATATATTGCTAGCTGATGATTGCTCAGAAGGAAAGATAATAGATTATTTTCTTAAAGTTCAAAGATTAGTCGGTTATGATAATAAGGACACATATTTTATAAAACAATTAAGACAAACAAGTAATAGTTTAGAATATAAAATGCAAGAAAAAATGAATGGCTTATTATAAGAAATCTAATGATAGAATAAAGGAAGGAGCAAGCTATGTTTCTTAATATAATATTAATTTTAGCAATTATAGTTTTAGCAGGTTACTTAGTGCTAAGATACATAAAGAAAAATCAAGATGCTAAAGCAGAAGAACAAGTTGTTGTTGATGATAAAACATACACTTTAGATATGATGATGAATTTTGTTAAGAAAAGAATGGATGAAATAACAAAAGTAAACCTTTATGACTTGGGACTATCAGAAGAAGAGTTAAAAAGAAGAAAAAATAAAAAATATGAATTAAAAAAAGCTTTAAA
>CAMMFK010000030.1 GCA_946496115.1 uncultured Clostridium sp. | reverse complement strand
TATAATATAGCAATTCCAACACAAATAAAAGTATATGAAGACTATCTTTATTTTTGGAATCCTGGAGAAATACCAAATGAAGTAAAAGATATTCTATTTAAACCTCATCCATCAATGCCTAGAAATCTAAAAATTTCACAAACATTTTTTAGAGCTGGATTTGTAGAATATTGGGGTAGTGGCATAAAAAGGATAACAGATGCTTGTAAAGAATACGGTTCTCCAATCCCTGAAATTGTTAATGAGGCTGGAGGAGTGGCTGTTAAATGTAAAGCATCTGATAGCTATTTAAAGGCGATGAATGGTGAAAATAGTTCTATTGTCCAAACTTCGCCCAAACTTCGCCCAAACTTCGCCCAAACAATTAATAAAAATGTCAAAGCAGGAATAATTGAATTAATTAAAGAAAATAATAAAATAACTCAGGTAGAGATGGCAAAGATATTAGGCGTGAGTAGAGATCAAATTAAAAGAAATATAAAAAAATTAAAGGATGATAATAAAATTGATAGAGTAGGAAATAGAAATAGTGGATATTGGAAAGTCTTATAAAAACATAAAAGCAGAAGTAAAAACCTCACTAGTAAAAATCTTAGTGAGGTTTTTAGAGCAATTATTGAATAACAAAAATCATAAAATGTTTTATGGAATTTTAATACTCAATTTTTTTATTAAAAAATTACAACGGAATATTTTAAATTATTTGAGCAGAAAAGAACTAATTCCATATTGGGTAAACACAAGTTCAAATGATTTAATAAAAATGACATTAAAAAATTCTACTACGGTAAAGGAAAAAATTGAAAGATTATTAAATGATGAAGCTGTAGAAGTACAAATTAATCTTGAAACAATAATCGTAGGAATAGAAGATAAGGAAGAAAATATTTGGGGACTAATGCTTCAGACAGGATATTTAAAAGTTGTTGAAACAGTAAATATATCTGAAGGAATTTACAAAGTAAAAATACCAAACTATGAGATAAAAGAACTTTTTAAAGGAATAGTAAGAGATTGGTTTAGAAATAAAGTAATTGGAAATGATTTGACCTCAATATTAAAAGATTTGATAGAGCTTAATTTAAAGGAATATGAAAAGAAATTTAAAGTTTTAGTAAATGAAATGTTTAGCTACATGGATGTAGGAAAAAATACAGCTGAGAATTTTTATCACGCTTTTGTATTAGGAATGTTAGTTGGACTAAAAGATACTTACTATGTTAATTCAAATAGAGAGTCTGGCTTTGGTAGCTATGACATTATGCTAGAACCAAAAGTTAAAAATGGAAATTGCTTTATAATGGAATTTAAAGTAATGGAAAATATGGAAGAAAAAACTATTGAAGATACATTAGAAAATGCTAAAAAACAAATCGAAGATAGAGGGTATGAGTCTAACTTAAGAGAACGAGGATTTACTAATATAATTAAAATGGTTTATGCTTTTAATGGAAAAGACGTTGAGATGAGAGTGTATTAACAACAGTAAGAGATGCAATCGAAAATTATAAAAAGATTAAGAAACAGGGAATAATAGATGAGGGTTTTGATGCAGATTTTAGTGAAGGCTCTGATTTAGATAGTTTTTTAAAACGGAAATTTCTTACCATATTGAATTAGTTGAAATACTGCTAAAAAAATGGTATAATTATTCTAAGTACGTAAAACTTTTGCATTAAAGATGGAGGTAGAATATGAGTACTCGGAAAAGGCTTGTTATTGGCGTCATTGTAATATTCTTTATCTTACTTGCTACTTCTTCATGTTCATCAAATGATGCTGAAGTAAACAATAGTAGCGATAGTACTTATACAGAGTATCAGTGTGATGTGAAAATCATCAGTTTGTCAACCAAAATTGAAATCCAAAAAGAAAACGAAGAGTTTGCAACAGTAGAAGGTAACATCTTTACATTTGTTACAGACCCGTTGACGATGTATGACCCAGATGATAATAAAGTAGCTTATGCTGGTGATGCATACCATTTTATTGCACAAGATTCACATACAATTTATGTGGATAATACAGGTGTATTAGAAATGGTAGGACTGGTAGATATATTTGGAGAGTCTTATGACATTTATGATATGAACAGTCAAAAAATGGCAGAAGTTTCTTTCAACGTCTGGGACACAAATGGCAAGATGTACGATATGGATGGCAGACTTATTGCTGAGTATACATCAAATCCGTTATTTTGGGATTTTGATGTAAGAATTTACAAGGAATGTGAATTTGATGAAAGAGCTGTGCTGATGATATTCTGCTCGTATTATAGCGATAAGGAATATGACGCTAGTAATAACTAAAACTATTTCCAACCAAGAGGATGGCAACTTTGCCATCCTTTTGGCTTCTTATATAGGAAAAATCAAGTTTTTCCTATACAATAAAAGCATTGCACACAATTTTACATTTGTAAAATTGGCGCACGAACAAAGACGCGGGCGTCATAAATTTAAAACAAGCAAAAAATTCAAGAAAGCCCGCTTTTGTTCTATAAAAATTGTCTTAGAAGAAAGGCTCTAAAGTTTAGATTTTATCTATATGAGATTAATGATTGACTTCTAGCATATTATGCTATAAAATTTGAGTGTAAATAATTAAGATTATAAATTGTTACTGATAATTTCCAAGTTGATAAAGACATTGAATTGGAGTAATAAAAAGAATATAAAGGGATAATTTAGAAAAATGAACGAAATAGATAGAAGAATTAAATTAAGTAATAAAATATACCCATACTTATCAGGATTATCTAGTGACCTATTATTTTTGGCAGCTATAAATACAATATTTTTAACAACTGTAAAGATGCTTTCAGCATCACAGATTAGTCTTTTGTCAGCAATTTCAATACTAATTACAATAATATCACAAGGTTTGGTCTTAAAAATAATTAAAAAAATAGGAAATATAAAATCTGTTAGATTGGGATTGCTAATGTTATTTATAGGTGCAATTTTAATAACTTTTGGTAGTTTGTTTATTACAATAGTAATTGGAGAGATATTTTATAATGTAGCCTCTCTTTTTAAAGGAATGGATAACATTATTCTAAGAAGAAATCTAAAATATCAAAATAACGAAAGTGATTTTATTAGAATTCAAAATAAAAGTAGTCTAGTATATGCAATTTCAACTATGATATGCTCTTTCATGGCAGGGCATATCTTTAATATAAATAATTATTTACCTATGATTATATGCATTATAATATGTTTCTTCAATTTGTTATTTTCAGGCTTTTTATACGAAAGCCCAACAGTGGAAGAAAACAAAAAAGAAGTGAAGAAACAATTTAAGTGGACAAAAATATTATTTATGATTGTTTTTACATTTGGATTGCTTTATGGAACTCTAGAAACTGCACAAAATAATGGAAAGATATTTATACAATATTTTATGCAAAATTATGAATCTATAGAAAAAACAGCAATATATTTAACTGTAATCATTGCTTTTTCTAGAGTAGCAAGAGTACTAGCAGATTTATCATTTAATAAAATATATGATAAAATTAAAAACAAATTTATTATTTTGCTAAATATTGTTTTAATACTTGCTTTAGCTCTTATAATTTGTGGTAGTTTCATTTCACAAGTCAATATAGCAATGATTGTAATGGGATTTGGATTTTGCATGATTTTGTGGGCAAGAGACCCAATAATGAATTTCTTGAAGAATGCACTATTAGATAATTGTAGCAAAGAAAACCAACAAACTGCAATATTAAAATTTAATCTATCTAGAAGAATTGTTAAATGCATTTTATCAGCTTTGTTTAGCTTATTGTTACTTAAAGTTGATATTTTCTATGTTATGATTTTATTGCTAGTACTTGCATTAGTGTATTTGAATATTACAATGAAATTATATAAAATGATTTAAAACAGGAGGCATTATGAATATAGGAATAGATATAGATGGCGTTTTAACAGATGTTGAGCGTTGGCAATTAGATTATGGTAGTAAATTTTATTATGAAAGATATCAAAAAGAAATAGTGGATTTTGAAGGATATGATACAAACCAAATCTTTAATGTTGATGATAAATTAGATAAAGAGTTTTGGAGAGAATATTTTAAAGAATATTCTTTAAATGTGGAAGCAAGAAAATTTGCAAATGAAGTTATTGATAAATTAAAACAAGATAGGCACCAAATTTATATAATAACAGCAAGAGGAAGTTTCTTATCTCATTCAGCAGATGTAATGAGCATTGAAGAAAATCATCAAATAGTTTTAAACTGGCTAAAAAATAATCATATAAATTATGATAAAATAATATTTAGTCCAGAAGATAAGCTAAATATTTGTAAAGAAAATAATATAGATTTAATGATTGAAGATAAAGTAGATAATGTAAATAAAATATCCAAAATAATACCAGTAATTTGTTTTCATGCGGGATATAATAAAGATTGTGAAAATCCTAATATTATTAGATGTTATAGTTGGTACGACATATATAGTAAAATAAATAAACTTGCGAAACTGTGATAAAATATTCGAAAATGCTTGCAAAAGCGTGATAATTTATGATCAAATGCTTGCAAAAGTGTGATTTGATGATATAATATAAGTAACATTATATTATAAGAATGGAGATGATAAATTTGCAGAGATTTATTTCACAAGAATTAATAAAATGGAAAAATAGTCGATATAGAAAACCTTTAATATTAAAAGGTGCTAGACAAATTGGTAAAACATATATTTTAAGGGAATTTGGAAATGACAATTACGAAGACGTTGCCTATTTTAACTTTGACCATGATGAAGATTTATACAATCTATTTGAAAAGACCAAAGACCCTAAAAGAATTCTAGAACAATTATCATTTGTACATGGTAGAGCAATATTACCAGAAAAGACATTGATTATATTTGATGAAATCCAAGAATGTCCTAATGCATTAAATAGTTTAAAATATTTTAATGAAGAAGCAAATGACTATAATATAGCATGTGCAGGTAGTTTATTAGGAATAAGATTATCACATACTTCTTTTCCTGTTGGGAAAATAGAATTCTTAGATATGTATCCTATGACTTTTAGCGAATTTTTAATTGCTGATGGACTTGAAAACTTAGTAGATTATATGAAATCCGTTAATAAAATTGAAACTATACCTGATATATTTTTCAATATACTTGAAGAAAAGTTAAAAACATATTTTATTATTGGTGGAATGCCTGAAGCTGTAAGCGCTTGGGTAAATGAAAAAGATATTGATTTGGTAAATAATATTCAAGAAAACATTTTAAAGGCTTATGAAAATGACTTTTCAAAACATGTTCAAAATACGGAAGCTAATAAAATTTCTTTAATATGGAATAGTATTCCATCACAATTGGCTAAAGAAAATAAAAAGTTTTTATATCAAACAATAAAAGAAGGTGCGCGAGCAAGAGAATATGAAGGAGCTTTAAATTGGCTAAATGATGCAAATCTGATATATAAAATATATAATGTAACTAAACCAGATTTTCCTTTAAAAGGATATAATGATTTAAGTTGTTTTAAAATTTATATGAATGATGTTGGACTATTAAGAAAAATGTCAAATCTAAATAGCCGAATTGTTTTAGATGGGAATAAGTTATTTGAAGAGTTTAAGGGCTCTTATACTGAGAATTTTGTTTTAAATATGCTATGCAAAATTACTGATGGTATTCCTAATTATTATACTTTTGACAGGCATGAAATAGATTTTATTATACAGCATGAAAATAAAATTATTCCAATAGAAGTAAAGTCAAATAAATCTACTAATAATGTTAGTTTAACTAGATACAATGAAAAATATAATAATGAACTTGCTATTAGATTTTCAATGAATAATTTAAGTAAAGATGGTAAAGTATTAAATATTCCTTTATTTATGATTGAATATTTAGAAAATTTGATTTGATAATATAATGAAATATTTTTTAAAATTAAGAAGAATAATTTTGGAGGCCTATATGAAACTTACAAGCAATGATGCTTTAAATATGCTTGAAGAAATAAGAAAAGAAGTAGAAAATGACCATTGGATAAACCATTCTATTTGTGTAGGAAACACAGCAGGAAAAATAGTTGAAAGTTTGAAACTTAATGTAGATTTTGCTAAAACTTTAGGTTATATTCATGATATAGGTAAAAAGATAAATGGTCCTAAAAATCACAGTGTTAATGGTTACTATTATATCAAAGAATTGGGATATGATGAAGAATATGCAAACATTTGTCTAACACATTCATTTTTAAATAATGATGTTAATTGTGTTGCAGGCGGAATACCTGAAGATATACCTTTTAGAACTCAATTCATAAAAGAGCATGAATATACAATTTATGAAAAGATAGTTAATTTATGTGATTTAATGTGTACTGATAAAGTAATGACAGTGGACAAGAGATTGATTGATTTAATTATAAGAAAGGGTGCTCATGAAAATACACAATATCATGTAAAAGAAACATATAAGTTAAAAGAATATTTTGACAGTAAATTAGGTTTTAATGTTTATGATTTGTTTCCAGAAATAAAGGATAATTTGTAGGAGAATAAAAGATGATTGTATATATTGTAAGACATGGGGAAGTACCACATAATGCTTTAAGGCAATATAATAATAAAGATGAAGATTTAAATGCTCAAGGAATATTTCAGGCAAACGAATTAAGAAATAAAATTATGAATATTGACTATGATATTATTATTTCTTCACCTTTGATTAGAGCAAAACATACAGCACAAATAATAAATGTGAAAAACAGAGAGATAATAATTGATGACAGAATAAAAGAAAGAGAACCGGGAGATTTAAGTGGTAAATCTTTAGACGTTACTAATAGAGATGAATATTGGAATTATAACACTACTATTCAATATGGCTCATCAGAGAATATAAAATCTTTCTTTGATAGGGTATTTAGTTTTCTTAATGAACTAAAAAGCGAAAATTTTAGTAGTGTATTAGTTGTTGCACATAGTGGCGTTTCTAAAGCATTTAGTTGTTATTTTGATGGAATGAAAGATGGTCATTTTTTACATCGTGGATTGAAAAATTGTGAAATTAAGAAGTATGATTATAATGAGTAATTATCTTATCTACTCTCAAGTATGTTGACAAAAATAAATAGCAATGTTAATATAATTCTAAGGTAAGATCACCTAAGTTTCATATATACTCTAAAATAATTTTATGAGTCTTATCTATCAAGCATTGCAAAGAATAGGAGGCTACATATGGGAGCAATCGGAAAAACTCTGGAAAAGATTGGAGACAGGTTGGAAAGAGTAATTGATAAAAGCCTAGGCTTAGACGCCCTTTATGAGGAAGAACCACAAAATGATTGCAGGGTTAGACTTGTAAGTAGTGTTTATCCAAGTAAAGAAGTACAAGATGAGATTATGGAGTACATGAAAATTAGACATTGGTGATAAAATATTTTTTGAAAATCTTCTTGCTTGATAGGTAAACTAGGCAACACCCGCTGTTGTGGGTGTTGCTTTCTTAATAATTAATAAATTTATAAAGAGGTTTAATAATATGTATATAATGATAACAAATTGTTGAAAGTATAAATAATATATGTTATACTTATATTATGTAACCATAAATCTATTATAGAAAGGTTGATAAAAATGATTAAGTATCTTCTCCGGAAAACTATTTATAAAAAGTATGACAAAGAATCACAAGATAGACTATTAGCATTAGATGCAAAAGAGAGAATTGTAAAACTAAGTTGCATTTTGCTGTTTCCATGCTCACTTTTTTACATCTACATTTTTTTAGGAATAATCGTTTTATGTGAAGACTTAGGCACAGTAGCACAAATAGCAATTGTGGTTTTTCTTCTGACCTATACCTTAATGTTTGTCACATTAACATGCGTCTTTCAGGATGTTCTTTTAGTCTTTTGGATGCTATTTGCACAAAAAGTATATTTTTTACTATGTACAAAGAAAGGGAAGGCCATTAGTAACGAAGATTTTAAAAAAATTGAACGAATAAACAACGAACTATATACAGCAATTTCAACACAAAAATGTTGCGGATATTGCTATTCTATTTGCTTTTATCTGTGCAAAACTTTAAAAAAAGGAAAAATAGAATTTATAGCAATGAAACTATTCACTCCGAACGAGGAAAAAGAAAAGTACACGATACATGTTCTTTACATAAATAACGGATGGGCTTTTGATACATTTAGCTCACGCCAATATCCTATTGAAGAATTAGATAAGCTCTTTATGGCAAAGATATATAAAAGCTTTAGCTTTAGAGATATTGCCACTAAAGACTACGAAGAGTTTAGAGATGAGGAAGAACCAAATCTTGCAATCTGGGCTAAAGAAAACGATTGTTCAGTTTCGTGGAATTTAAAGGAGGAGGAAACTTAAACATTTCACCTCTAGTTATATATTTATAACTAGAGGTGTTTTTAAAAAATGTATATCAAAACTCTTAAAAATTGTATATCAAATTCCTTAAAATTTGTATATCACTATAGATATTAGCTGAATAATATGATATACTTTATTGAGTAAAAAATTAAGGAGAATTACATGTTAGACATAGATGAGGTATCAAGGCAAATTAATAATTTAAAAACAAAGCTTTCAGATTTAAAAGAATCGATGAAACTATCTGAGGTAGAAGAAGAATTAGCTAATTTAGAAAATCAAACTTTAAGTCAAGACTTTTGGCAAGACACAGAAAACCAAGCCAAAGTTCTATCAAAAATATCTTCTTTGAAAAAGAAGGTTACATTATTCAAGGATGTAGAAAATGACTTAAATGCTACTCAGGAAATCTTTGATTTAGTTGTAGAAGAAAATGATAATAATTTAGAAAAAGAAATAACTGAAGCACTTAAAAATTTAGAAAATAAAATTAATGAACTTGAAATTTCCACACTTCTTTCTGGCAAATATGATGCGAATAATGCAATAATTACAATTCATCCAGGAGCAGGAGGAACAGAAGCTCAAGACTGGGCTGAAATGCTTTATAGAATGTATACTAGATGGGCAAATGCAAATGATTTTAAAGTAGAAGAATTGGATTATTTAGATGGGGAAGAGGCAGGACTTAAAAGTGTTACTTTTCAGGTTTCAGGAGAGTATGCTTATGGCTATTTAAAAAGTGAACATGGAGTTCATAGATTAGTTAGAATTTCTCCGTTTGATAGTGGTGGAAGAAGACACACATCTTTTGCCTCAGTTGAAGTTTTACCTGAAATAAATGAAGACGAAGATATATACATTAATCCAGATGACATTAAAATGGATGTTTTTAGGTCTTCTGGTGCAGGAGGACAACATATAAATAAAACATCTTCAGCAGTTAGACTTACTCACATTCCTACTGGAATCGTAGTTGCTTGTCAAACTGAAAGAAGCCAATTTCAAAATAGAGATACAGCTATGAAAATGCTTAAATCTAAATTGCTAGCTTTAAAAGAAAAAGCAAATAAAGAAACAATAGATGATTTAAAAGGCGTTCAAATGGACATTGCATGGGGAAGTCAAATACGCTCGTATGTATTTTGCCCATATACCTTAGTAAAAGACCACAGAACTAATTATGAAGTGGGGGATGTACAAGGTGTTATGGATGGAAACCTAAATGGATTCATTTTTGCATATTTGAAATATATCGCAAACGGAGAAAAGCAATAGTTAAGCAAAAATATTATAGGAGAGCAAAATTATTTTGATAATTACTTCACAAAAATATTTTGTTGTGTTAATATATATGTATAAAAATATTTATTGCTTAATTTAACGCGTAAATATAAAAACAAAGGAGGATTTATTTATGGAAAAATACATTAGAAAACTAGGAAGAAATTCAATCATACTCTCAATTGTATTATTAGTATTTGGACTATTTATGTTTATAAGACCAATTAGCACCATAAATGTACTTATGATTGTATTTGGAGTTATACTTGTACTTGATGGTCTTGTTCATTTAGTTTCATACTTTTCTATTAAAAACGATTACAGGTTTTTTAGCGGTGAATTGGTACAGGCAATAATTTATATTATTTTAGGATTTGTTTTAATGATTAACTATTATAATGTAAGTTATTTATTACCTATAATACTAGGAATTTGGATAATAGTAGATAGTATTTTCAAACTTCAAATATCTATGAATATAAGAGATATTTATGATAGCCATTGGGGAGTACTACTTGCAATGTCAATTTTAACAGGACTTTTTGGAATGATAGTGCTATTTAATCCAGTTGAGTCTTTAGAATTACTTACAAGAGTTTGCGGAGCAATATTAATGATAGTAGAGCTTATATCTATATTTGAAGATATTTCTATAATTTCTAGAGTAGGTAAATTTGAAAAACTTGAAAAAGAAATTAAAAAAGAATATACAAATGCAAAAAGTGGGAAGTAGATCCCACTTTTGTTTTTAGATAATTAAAAATTCACAATATATGTTTCTTTCTTATTTCACGGCGGAACCACTGCTACACAGTTCACTTCTTTCCTTCGTCGTCTTCGTTCACCTGAAATATCAAGAACATATATCATGAATGTTATTATATTCATAACATAATTGGCTCGATTTGTTCTCCATTTAATGCATATTCAATTGTTTTGGTAATATATTCTTCATCAAAAACAATTGATCTTGGTTTAGTAATAGGGTTATCTTGTCTAAATGGAACAAAATAATAATTTCTTCTGTTTAATAATGTACCTATGTTCTTAGCACTACCACTTAATGCATCATTGGTAGAAATGGCTATAATCAAAGGATTCTCATTTCTTAAATGAGATTTTGCAGCCATGGTAACAGGAGTGTCTGTAATACCGTTTGCAAGTTTTGCTATAGTATTTCCTGTTGCAGGAGCAATAATCATTATATCAGTCATTTTCTTTGGACCAATGGGTTCAGCTCCTTGTATAGTATGGATAATTTTGTTTCCAGTAATTTCTTCAATCTGAGCTATAAAGTCTTCAGCTTTACCAAACTTGGTATCTAATTCATACGCATTGTACGACATAATAGGAATAACTTCAGCTCCTTCTTTAACAAGTTCTTTTATTTTAGGAATGGTCTTGGAAAAAGTACAAAAAGAACCTGTTAAGGCAAAACCAATTTTAAAATCTTTAAATTTCATATACCTCCTTTTTTAATATTTTATTATAAAAGTTACATTAAAATATAATTAATGAAGTTGTGTATGTAATGTAACTTTACTATTATAATATGAATTTACATAATAAAAAGAGAATGGTTTGGAATTAAAAAATAATTATTTTAAGTACAAAAAAGACACAATATATGATAGAACACATATTATGTCTTAAAAGTTATATAAAACTACTTCGCTTTAAAATCAGCCAATGGGTTGCTTTCTACAGCATTACGAACTTGCTCATTATCAACGTGAGTATATATTTCAGTTGTTGAGATACTTTGATGTCCCAAAAGTTCTTGCAAAGCTCTTATATCAACATTGCCATACTTATACATTAATGTTGCAGCAGTATGTCTTAGCTTGTGAGTTGAATACTTGGTGGTATCTAAGCCAGCTTTTTGTAATTCTTTTGCAACAACGTTTTCAACTGTACGTTTACTAATTCTTTGTCTGTAATTACTTAAAAATAAGGCTTTATCTGAATTTTTACTATCTTTTTTAACACCTTCTTTAGGTCTGACATCTAAATAAGATTTAATTGCATCAATACATGCCTTATTTAAATAAATAGAACGCTCTTTGTTACCTTTACCAATTACAGTCATTTTTTGATCATCAAACTTAATATCTGCAATATTTATTCCAACAAGCTCAGATAAACGAAGACCACAATTTAAAAATAGAGTAATTATAGCAAAATCTCTTTCTTTATTTTTGTTTTCTTCATCCACAAATGCATTGCCTAAAAGCTTTTGACTATCTTCCAAAGTTAAATATCTAGGCAATCTCTTGTTTAACTTAGGCGTTTCTAGGTTTTGCGCAGGGTTATTTTTTAACATTTTTGAAGTTATAGTTAAATATTTAAAAAATATTCTAATAGTAGAGATTTTTCTTGCACAAGTAGCAGGACCACACCTACGATTAATAGAAAGGTAAGAAACAAAAGCGTGAATGTCTTTTTCTTGGATTTCAGATAGCTGGTCTAAAGAAAAATCTTTTATAGTTATTTGATTAAATTCTTTTTCGTTTGTTAATCCAAAATGATATTTCATATATCTTAGAAACATTGTTAAATCGCAGTTGTATTGATTAACTGACTCTGGCGACTTACGTTTATATGCTAGTTGATATTGCAAAAATGAATTCAAATATTCTGGGTTATTTTCTGTGTTTATCATAAGTTCACCTCATATATGCATGTCTTGCCATTATTAAATTGCAATTAAAGCATAATCTTTCTTTATTTTATAAAGTATTATATACTAATAAACTCAAAAAATAAATAGTTGTAGAGAAAAAATTTCACGCAACTTTCAAATTAATTAAAATTGTGATAAAATATTAATTGCAAGAAAGAGAGGATAAAATTGATGTGTAATTATTTAGACTGTAGAAATGAAATAGATGATAAAAAATTACAAGAAGTAGCAAATATAATAAGACAAGGAGGAATTGTAGTATTTCCAACAGAAACAGTTTATGGAATAGGAACAAATGGCTTAGATAGTAAAGCAATTTCAAAGGTTTATCATGTTAAACAAAGACCATTAAATAAACCAATAAGTTTACTTGTATCTAGTTTAGAAATGGTTAAGGCAGTTACTGAAAATATTTCTGATATAGAATATAAATTAATGGAAGAATTTTTTCCTGGACCACTTACAATTATTTTAAAGAAAAATAAATTAGTACCAAATAATTTAACCAATAATACAGACACAGTTGGAATAAGATTGCCTGATAATATAATTGCTAGAAAACTTATAGAATATGCAAATGTACCTATTGCAACACCTAGTGCTAATATATCTGGCAGGTCTTCTGGTACAAATATTCAGGATATTATAAAGGACTTTGGAGATAAAGTAGATTATTATATAGATGGTGGACCTAGCAAACTTGGTATTGGCTCTACTATTGTCAAAATTGAAGATAATAAGCCATTAATTTTAAGAGAAGGAAGTATAAGTAAAGAGCAAATAAATAAATATATAGACAGATACATATAATAAGAATATAATATTAGCGAAGCCAAGAATAGCAAGGATTTGAAAAAATACAGCCATTCTTATTTAACTCCTACTCCACATTGCATGAAACTTTGATAATACAAACCAAAATCTTTATAAATGTGAAAATAAACAATCTACATAATATCAAAAACGTGAAACATTATACAATGCATGATATCAAAAACGTGAAATTTAATTGACTTGTGTAATAATATATTATATAATAACAATAGAGGTGAACTTATGTATAGAAAAATTTATCAAGAGTTATTAAATTGGAAAAATTCTAATATTGAAAAACCATTAATGATAATAGGAGCAAGACAGATTGGCAAAACATATATTATAGACGAATTTTGCAAAAAAGAATTTAAAGAATATATTTACATAAATCTATTAGAGCAAACTGAAATTATAAAAATATTTAAGGAAGAAATTAATATAGCTGAAAAATTTAATAGAATGAAAATTTATTTGGATAAAGACATTGATTTGGAAAACACCATAATATTTTTCGATGAGGTTCAAGAAAGTGAAGAAATAATAAGTGCATTAAAATACTTTAATGAAAGTGAAGAACCTTTTAAAATAATTTGTGCTGGCAGTTTGCTAGGCGTAAAATTAAAAAGAATGCATTCATCATTTCCAGTAGGAAAAGTTAAAATGTTAAATATGTATCCTATGGATTTTGAAGAATTTTTAATTGCAAATGGTAGTAAATCACTCGTTGATGAAATAAAAAAATGTTATATAGAAAGTACACCAATGGATTCGGTATTGCATGAAAAAGCACTAAATTTATACAGACTATATATATGTGTTGGAGGAATGCCAGAAGCAGTAAAAAATTTAATTGCTAATGAAAAAGATATATTGAAATTTGATAAAACTATTATTGAAGATATTTATCAATCTTATTTAAATGATATGAATAAATATGTTTCAAATAAATTTGAAGCCAGCAAAATAGAAACAATATACAAATCTATTCCTTCGCAATTAGGAAATATGAGTAATAAATTTCAATATGGGAAAATATCCTCAAATGCACGAAAAAGAGATTATGAAACAGCATTGAATTGGCTACTTTCAAGTACAATGATTCATAAATGTTCTATATTAAAAAAGCCAGAAATTCCACCATTAGGTTTTATTATTGATGACCATTTTAAATTGTATTTAAGTGACATTGGAATTTTAGTAAATATGCTACAAGTAAAATATAATGATATTATATTAGATAATCTTTTACAATATAAAGGAATAATTGCGGAAAATTATGTTGCTACACAATTGGTAGCAAAAAATATCCCATTAATGTATTGGGAATCTGGAAATCAAGCTGAAATTGATTTCATCTTATATAATAATGATGGAATTATACCAATTGAAGTAAAGGCAAATGATAATGTTGGAAGTCAGAGTTTAAATGTTTATATAAAAAGATATCAGCCTAAATATGCAATAAGAATTTCTACAAAAAATTTTGGATTTTCTAATAATATAAAATCTATTCCTTTATATGCTACATTTTGTATAGATTAAGGGAAAGTGATTATTAAATCTAAGCGACAACTTACAATTTTGTAATTTGAGAGATTTATAGTAATTTATAGAGAAGATTAAGTAGTGAAAATAATAACAATATGTGAAAGTTTAAAATTTTGAAAAGATTAGAGGTAAAATGATGAAACAAATTGATTTTAATGAAACCAAATTAACCGATACTGAAATAGACAAAGTAGTAAGAAAAGTGAGAGCCATAGTAATTAATAATAAAACAAATCAAATGTTAGTGGTTCATTATGCTGGACTTTATATGCTTCCAGGAGGTTCAATTGATAATGGAGAAACTGAAGTAGAAGCATTAAGAAGAGAATTATTAGAAGAAGCCGGAATAGAAGTAGAAGCTCAACAAACGGTACCATATTTACTAATTAATAGTTATGATAGAAATTATTTTGATAGAAAAAGTGGAAATATAAATAGATTAACACAAACTACTTTCTTTGTAGTTAGCACAGAGCAAGATATAGATGAAACTAAAAAAAAGCTTACAGAAAGCGAAAAAGAAAAAAATCATACTATAAAATATATGAACTTATCTGTTGCTAGATATTTAATTGAAACCAATCCAACAGACAATCCAAAGAGAAAACAATTTGATAGAGAAATATTAACTGCATTCAATGAATATGCTCGAATGAAAAAAAGAGATAAAAAAGAATTGGAAAAATAAAAAAAGTAGGCTAATTACAAGTTACTTTTGAATTTCAAAATATAAGGGAGTAGGGGAATAGTATTTTTTTAGAAAGTAATATATTCTTATATATTTAAAATTAAATTGAAGAACATAAAAATTAAAAGTAAAATTATCTGAAGTATTTTATAAATAAATTTTAGAGAATAAATTTAAGAAAAATATAAAACATAAAATTATAAATTAATAATTTTAAAAATTCAAAATAATAAAATTTATAATTAAAAATTAATTAAGCTTTAAAAATTTTGTGCAAAGTTTTATTTATAAAAATTGATATTTTAAAAACGAACAAAAAATTTTAATTTAATTATTAAAATAAATATAATTTAAAATTATTTTCTAATTAGATATAACTTTTTATACTAATATAATTAACATATAGAAATAATTTATATATGTAAAGCATTAAAATCGTTTTTAAGGCATTTTTATATTTTAGTAATAGTTATATGTCTAAATAAATACTAAAGATATATCATTAATATGTAAAATATATAAAATTACTTAAGACAAGCTATTTTACAGGAGTTTTATATAAAGCTAAAAAATGACTAAAAATACGACGCACGAGAATCGATTTTAAGGCGTTTTTATTTTTAAGACATATAGTTTTATTACTGCAAAATAAGGCAAATTTGGGGTTAAGGCTAATTTCAGAATATTAAGTAAAATTTATAGAAAAAATAATCAGATAAATAAAAATAGAATAAAAAAATAAGTAGATTAAAATGAAAGAATAACTAATTATATAAGTATAATATAAAAAGGCTTTAAAATTGATTTTAGAAAGAAGTAAAAATAACAAATAGATAACTAATAATATAACATATTATAAAATAATAAAAATAATAAAAAAGAATAAAATTAGTAATATAACAATATAATTAAGAAATAAATAAAAGAATAAAAGCAAGTAGTATCAAGGAGTACATGAATTGCTCTTTATATTTTACCCCTATACTACATTGCGTAAAACTTTGGGAATATAGCTTTAAATAAATACAGAAGTACAGGTATATAACATAATATATTTAAATAAAACGTATAACACAAAAAGTGATTATATTTTCAATATGAATAAGACCTATTGTATAGAAGATATTAAGTAATTAGGGTTAGTTTCAAAAGTAAATTCCACTTTTAACTGAATTTACTATAACAAAAGAAA
>CAMMFK010000029.1 GCA_946496115.1 uncultured Clostridium sp. | reverse complement strand
CTCTGTAGAAATGCCTTGAATAGCAAGGTTACCAGATAAATCTTTAAACATAGAGTTTAATTGCTCTGTCATATTATTTATATCACTTTCAGAAAGGTTTGAAGTATTAGAAAATGCGTTTAGGGGGTTAATACCTCTTTTTTTAGCACAGTCATAACAATAACCTTCTGTTTTCATTTGACCGTCTTTATCTTGTTTATTAACAAAAATAACAGCCGTATTTTTTTTACAATCTGAACATAACATATTTGTCTTCTCCAATCTATATAAAACGATAAATTCTTAAATATTATTTTTACTTTTAGTTCCAATATATATTTTTCTTCACATATATTGGAGTTAAAAATAACTATTAATATAATACATTAAAATGCCAAAATAGTCAAATATTTTAGCACTTTTCGAATGTGAATTTTTTGTGTATCTAATTTAAATATAAAGATTCAGCTTTTAATTTGTACAAGCTATTTACTAAAAAAATATTAAATGATATAATTTTAAACAGAAAGGGTGAAGTTATGATGAATGCAAAAACAATCAGATATATATTATATGCTTTAATAATTGTCTTTTGTATTGTGGCAATAGGACTTGGCGTGTATGCACAATTTTTTATTAAAGAACCAGTGCAAGATGGTTATGGGAATAATATATCTGCTGGTGGAAATATAGTTACGCCTCAAGATGTAAATCAATCTTTTATGGATTTATTTACAAATGAGTTTTATTCAAATTATGATGACACTAATATTGCTAAAGCTGATGATACAAAAGAACTTGTATATACATTTTATGAAGATAATCAAAATGTAGATGGAAAATATAGTATGAATATTCATATACCAGTTATAAACATACAAAGTGATGTTGTAACAGGATTTAATAACCTAACGCAAAGTATATTTGTAGATAAAATAAATTCAGTAATGGCAGGAACAGATGTGTATACAATATATAACTTAGACTATACATCATATGTAAATAATAATATTTTATCTTTAGCAATAAAAGCGACTATAAAAGAAGGCGATAACCCTCAAAGAGTAATTGTTCAAACATACAATTATAATTTAGAAACAGATGAAAGTGTTACTCTAAAAAGTTTGCTAAAAGATAGGGACATTGACGAAACAGTAGTAGAAAATAGGATAAAAACTGTAGTGCAAAATGCAAGTAAAAATGCAAATGAACTTATTAATTCAGGCTACACTGTTTATCAAAGAAATGAAAATGATGAAATGTATCAAATAGATAATATAAATAACTTTATTGAAGGTCCAAATGGTGAATTGTATATAATTTTTGCATATGGAAATAATAATTATACTTCAGAAATGGATATTATAGAAATCTAACGTTTTATGTGGTATAAAAATGTAAAATAGCAGTATAATAAGAAATATCTAAATATTGTAGAGATATAATAATGGAGCAATATATGAAGAAAAAAGAATTTGACTTCCATAATATAATTTGGTATATGATTTTATTTAGTATACTAGGTTTATTTATAGAAACAATTTATGGCTATGTTTCAACAGGAATATTGGAAAGTAGAAAAGGGCTTATTTTAGGCCCTTTCTGCCCAATATATGGCATTGGAGCGGCCTTTTTTATTGTATTACTTAGCGACTATAAAGAAAGCAAAGTTAAATTATTTATTATGGGTGCAATTGCAGGAACTATTTTTGAATATATTTGCAGTTATATACTTCAAGTAATATATGGAAGTATGTTTTGGGATTATTCATATACAACATATCAAATAAATGGTAGAGTTTCACTTACTTATACATTATTTTGGGGCATTTTAGCAGTTTTATTAATAAAATATATTAAACCACAATTTGATAAAGTAATAGATAAAATACCAAAAAAGTTTTGGGACAAAGCTATAACAATATTTTTGATTGTAGACATAGCGTTAACTATTTTAGGTGTTACTGTTTATATGAATAGAGCAGAGAAAAAGTATAAAAATGAACTTATTAATGAAACTGTATTGGATAAAATATTTAATGATAATATAATGTCGTTTATATTTCCAAATTTGAGATATACGGACGAAGCGGGAAATTCAGTAATGGTAAGAGAATTGATAATTGAAAAGTAAGCAGAATTTGAAGAGATTTTTAAAAAGAAATTTAAAAAAGTAGAAATACAAAATCTGCAAAAGAAAATGTACAAACTGAATATTTACTACACTAATGTATAAAAAATTCAATAATAGTCTTGATAAAAATTAAAAAATATAATAAAATAATAATATAAAACAAAGGGAAAAATGTCTTTTATATAATTTATGTCTTTAGGAGGAAATAAATTAAATTATGGAAATAAAGAGAGACTTTTATTTAAAAAAATTAATAGAAGCAAAAGAAGACAATTTAATAAAAATAATTACAGGTATAAGAAGATGTGGGAAATCTTATTTATTAAATAACATATTTTATAATTATCTAATGGCTAATGGCGTAAGAGAAGATCATATAATAAAAATAGCATTAGATGATAAAAAGAACTCTGAATTTTTAGATGCAGATAAGCTTGACGAATATGTGAGAAGCAAAATTGTAGACAATAATTTGTATTATATATTACTTGATGAAATTCAATTGGTAAAAGATTTTGAATTTGTTTTAAATGGTTTTTTAAGAATAAACAATGTCGATATATATGTTACAGGAAGTAACTCGAAATTTTTGTCATCAGATATAATTACAGAATTCAGAGGACGCGGAGAAGAAATAAAAGTATATCCCTTAAGTTTTCAAGAATTTATGTCTGTATATAAGGAAAATGAACTAAAGGGGTGGAGTGAATATATAACATATGGGGGGCTTCCATTAGTAGTGTTAATGAACACCGATGAAAGAAAAATGAAATATTTAGAAGAACAAAGAAAAAATGTATATATAAATGATGTTATTGAAAGAAATAATTTAAAGGAAAACAATGAATTAGAAACTTTGGTTCAAATTATTTCATCAAGCATAGGCTCACTAACAAATCAAAAAAGGTTATCAGACACATTTAAAAGCGAAATGAATTTAGATATATCACAAAATACAATAGGTCAATATTTAAAATTTTTAGAAGAAGCCTTTATAGTAGAAAAAGCCAATAGATATGATGTAAAAGGAAAAAAATATATTAACACACCGATAAAATACTATTTTAGTGATATAGGTATTAGAAATTCTTTTATAAATTTTAGACAAGATGAAGAAACTCATATAATGGAAAATATAATTTTTCTTGAATTAAAAAGAAGAGGGTATAATGTTGATGTTGGAATTGTAGAAGACCGAGGGAAAGATTACTATAAACAATTAGAAGTAGACTTTATAGCGAATAAAGGAAATAATAGAATATATATTCAATCTGCATATTCAATACCTACAAAAGAAAAAAGAGAACAAGAGGAAAGGTCTTTGTTAAAAATTAATGATGCATTTAAAAAAATTATTATAGTAAAGGATTATATAAAAAGAGGCAGAGATGAAAAAGGTGTAATTACAATGAATATTTTTGATTTTCTTCTTGATGAAAAAAGTTTAGAATATTAGTAATTTTAAATTATTGGTTTAATAGAAATTCAAATTTTTATTGACAAAAGTATTTAAGAAATATAAAATAAAATTGCTAATAAGATTAAAAAGTGAATATAAAAAAAGGAGTATAAGCAATGACAAAAATCGCTGAAAGCCTTGGAGCTGTAGAGAGAGTAACATTTTAAAGACTACAATATTTTCTAGTATTGTAGATATTTTGCTATGTGAAAATAAAGTAAATAAATTGAGAGTTAAAGCTATGTACTTTAGGCGCATGTAAAATGCACTTACTGTGCATAGTTTTTTGATGTTTGTAAACTATTTATAGAGTAGAATTATTGAAAATGACTACAACAAGAATAATATAAAAATAAATTATAATAAAATTTGAAACAATAATAGAAATAAAGTAAAAGGAAAATGGTTTGAAAGATACTACTTTCTTAATAGCAAATTACATATTAAATGGAATAACAATAGGTGGAATAACCGGAAAAATGGATATATTAAATACCAATGATGCTACAGCAACAGCAGAAGATATAGAATGGGGAAAAGTAGCATATGCAAGAGGGGAAAGAATAGTAGGAACAATGAATCCACCACCAATAGAAGAGTTAAAGGGAAATATAGCATATGCAGACTTTGAAGGAGATGGAGTAGCAGATGGAATAATATTTGCAGATTTAAAAGTAGGAAACCGCGGAGATGGAAACTGGGGAGACTCATGGGGAGACTATACCATACCAACCGAAGAAGGGTTAAAAGAGTATTATGTAGTAAATGAAAGCTATACAGAGGCGAAATTTGGAGGCTTAACAGGAGAATTAATAGCACCAGTAGAAGGAACAAGCGGAAAAGATAGATTTTATGTAATAGCGTTAGAAGATTTTAACCAAGGAACAGGATATTGTTGGTACGATGCAGCATATGGAAACCTTGATAGTCAATATAATGTAAGTAATACAGCCAATGATTTTGCTGTCGCTGGAGCAGAGCCAACAGGAAAAACAAATACAGAAAGCTAGAAACAAACCCAACGTTATGTAAATAACGTTGGAATGGTCAAATTGAAAAATGACAACTTATGTAAATTGCTCCAACATTTTTTGCATAAATTGGTTGAAATTGTTTAAAATATATGGTATAATTATAGTTGTCGTCGCAATAAAAAAGGAGTGTGAACATATATTTTAAGTAAAAGAATAGCATATTATATGAAACGAACGATGAAGCTCTTTAAGATAATAGCTATTGCTTTAGCAATAATAATTGCAATAATGTTAATAAAATTTAGACCAGCATATAGTGTTAGTCTAAACGGAGAAGATATAGGATACGTAGGGGACGAAGAAAAATTTAAAAACGAGGTAAATGAAAATATATTAACACCTAGTGAAACAAATGTTGCATTTGTTGAACTTGATAATGTGGAATATACATTTAGCTTAGTTAGTAGAAATGAAATAAATGAAGACGAAGTTATGCTTGCTTTAGAACAAAGTGCACAAAATGTATACAGAGTATATGAAGTAGCAGACTTAAATAATGAAGAAACTAAAGTATATGTTAATACAATGGAAGAAGCAGAAGAAATAGTTTCTACATTAAAAGAACAATATGGTGAAATAGAACCAGATTTAGTTATAAATCAAATTTATCTAGATAATGCTGACGAAGTTAATGAAGAAACGATTAAGCTTGCAAAACAAGAGTTAACAAATAGTTTGCAAGAAGAATTAGAAGAAAAACAAGAAATTGATAGTAGAACTGTTAATGGAATTTACTTAGCAGTTGTACCAGTTACAGGTAGAATTACATCAAGATTTGGTGCAGTTGAAAGCATAAGAGACCATACACATAAAGGTATAGATATTGCAGCAACAAGAGGTACACCAATTTTGGCTACAGCATCTGGTAAAGTATCATTTGCCGGATGGAGTAGTGGGTATGGTTACTTAGTAAAAATAGACCATGGTAATGGTGTAGAAACATATTATGGTCACTGTAGTAAATTATATGTTTCTGCTGGTGATACAGTAGAAGCTGGTGAACAAATTGCTGCTGTTGGCTCAACAGGTAACTCAACAGGTAACCACTTACACTTTGAAATTAGGTTAGATGGAAAACAAGTAAATCCACAAACTTATGTATATCAATAAAAATAAAGCTTAAATTTAACAAGACTTAAATTTAAGCTTATTTTTTGTTTTCAAATATTAAAAAGATGATACTTTATATGTATCATCTTTTTGAAAATAAAAGGGGATGTTTTTTAAATTCAATCAGTAATCGGAGTAACTTAACTACTGATTATGGTTATATTATAATAATGAAATTTGTCCATTTTGTGAACTGGGTGTGATACATTTGAAAAAAATTTTCAGTTGGGGACGATCCCAACTGAAAATACAAATTTACTAAGGTTGTTCTGCTAAAGTTAATTCTACTGTTTCTTCTTGCCCACTTCTGTAGATTTTTAATGTCATAGTATCACCTATTTGGTGGGTATTTTTAATTTCATTTAAATCATCCATACTTTCAACTGTTTGACCATCAGCTTCTATAATAATATCTCCAATTTTTATTCCAGCCTTTTCAGCAGGAGAATAATCTTCAACACTTCTTACATATGCTCCAACTCTTAAATCGAATGTAGGGTTTGCTTTTACAGTATCTTCTGTAATATCACTGCCTGTTATACCTATATAAGGTCTTTTTACTTTACTATATTGAATTAAGTCTGAATAAATGTCTTTGGTATCATTTATAGGAATAGCGAAACCTAATCCTTCAACACCTTCACCAGAAGCTTTTAATGTATTTATACCTATAACTTGACCTTGGCTATTAACTAAAGCACCACCACTGTTTCCTTCATTTATAGCTGCATCAGTTTGAATTACATTATATGTTTTACCTTCAGAGTCTGAGATTTGTCTATTTAATGCACTTATTGAGCCTTGGCAAACTGTGCTTCTCATTCCTAAAGGATTACCAATTGACATACACCATTCTCCAACTTGTACTGTGTCTGAATCACCTAATTCAGCAGCTGTTAATCCAGTTTTATCGATTTTAATAACTGCTAAATCTGTTTGTTCATCAGTACCTATTATTTTGGCTTCATAAGGAGTGTCATCATTGTATAAGTATACAGTAACCTTGCTTGCTTCGCCTACTTCATAATAAGAACTAGAACTTGAAGAGTCTATAACATGGTTATTTGTTAAAATATATCCATCTTCACTAATAATTACACCAGATCCTTCTGCACTAGCAGTAGATTGGTTACGAGAAAATATAGAACTTACAGAGTATTCTACATTTATACCAACTATTGAAGGTAATACTTTTTGAGCTACATATACGCCAGTATCAGAAATATTAGATAATGAAACTAAGTTCATATTTACATTATTATAATTAATATTTGAATTATCATCTCTTTGAGGAGTACTTCCGTTTCCTAATATTTCACTTTTTATTGTTGGAACACTAAAACATACGCCTAATACTAAAGTTGCACCTATAATTCCACTTACAAAAGGTAGAACTACTGTTTTACCAAAGCCTGCTCCTGAGCTTTGCTTTTTTTCTTTTTGGGGTTTTGAAGCCTTTGGTGGTTTAGCTGACTTAAAACCACTTGATGAGTTCGTTTCTGTTGCATTTGTATTAATAAAATTATTATTTTGACTATCCATTTTAAATGCTTCCTTTCTACATAATATATTATCCTAATTCACATATATAATACAACCTAATTGTGAAAAAATTGTGAAAAAGATGTTACAATTTATTAACTTTTTGTGAAATATATGATATACTTACCAAAGCTAAAAAGTGTAATGAAAAAATGTAATAATTATTATGATAAATTAAAAATTGTAAGGAGATAAGGCATGAATTCAGAAAAAGGAATGGGAATTATTGCAATTATTATAGCTGTACTAGTGATTATAGGAATAGCAATATTTGCTTATAATTTTGTAATAAATACGGCAGATGAACAAAAATTAGAAGATATAAGAGCAAATATGCTTTTAATACAAGGAAAATGTAAGATATTGCAAGAAACAACAAAAGTAAATAATAATCAAGATGGATTAAAAGGTAGGAAACTATCTGAAATGCAAGAAGACAGTATTGTTTCAGAGTTTTTAAATAAAAATATTATTGACTCTAGTAAATTAGACAAATATTATGCACTTAGTAATGAAGACTTAAGTGCTATGGAACTTGATATAAAAAATGAAGAAGATTCATATTATGTTGTTAACTATGAAGAGAATGCGGTTTATATTACAAAGGGGTATAATGCTAAGGATAGTGAAGAAGTTTTTTATAAATTAGATTAATGTAAAAGGAAAACATATTAAATGAAAGAAAAAGAAGAAGAAAGATTAATTAATTTAAAAAAATATGAAGAAAATTTATATAATGAAGGATTAAAATATATTTGTGGAATTGATGAAGCAGGAAGAGGACCACTAGCTGGACCTGTAGTGGTTGGTGCTGTTGTTATGCCAAGAGATTCAAAACTAGAATTTATGAATGATTCAAAAAAGGTTACTGCAAAAAGAAGAGAAATATTATATGATGAAATAAAAGAAACAGCTCTTGCTTATGGAATAGGAATAGTACCTCAAAATGTTATAGATGAAATAAATATTTTAAATGCAACTAAAAAAGGCTTGCACGAAGCATTGGGGCAAGTAATAGAAAAATTAAAAGCTAAACCAGATATAGTAATAGTTGATGCTTTGAGAGAAATAGACACATTTGGAATAACGTATGAATCGATTATAAAAGGTGATGCTACTTGTTATTCAATATCTGCAGCATCAATTTTAGCAAAAGTTACAAGGGATAGAATAATGGAAGAATGGGATCAAATTTATCCAGAGTATGGATTTAAGGCGCATAAAGGATATGGTACTGCAAAACATATTTCTGCTATAAAAGAATATGGACCTTGTCCATTGCACAGAAAAAGTTTTATAACGCATTTTATTTAAAAAGTAAAGGAGTTCAAATGAATATTTTAGATATAATTGCAAAGAAAAGAGATAAAAAAGAATTAACAAAAGAAGAAATAGAATTTTTTGTAAAAGGTTATACAGATGGAAGTATAACCGATTACCAAGCTTCTGCCTTGGTTATGGCTATTTATATAAATGGCATGAATGAAAGAGAAATAACTGATTTGACTTTGTATATGGCACATTCTGGTGATGTGCTTGATTTATCTAGTTTGGGTGAGGTTGTAGATAAACATAGCACAGGTGGTGTGGGAGACAAAATTACTTTAATATTAATGCCAATAATAGCCTCACTTGGTATTCCGGTTGCTAAAATGTCTGGAAGAGGACTGGGATTTACAGGTGGAACTGTAGATAAACTTGAGTCTATTCCAGGATATAATACAAATGTGCCAGTAGATGAATTTATACAAAATGTTAAAAAAATAGGTATAAGCTTAATAGGACAAACTTTAAACTTAGCACCAGCAGATAAAAAACTATATGCCTTAAGAGACACAATAAGCTGTACTGAAAGTATCCCTCTTATAGCATCAAGTATTATGAGTAAAAAAATTGCATCAGGAGCTAATAAAATAGTTATAGATGTTACTTGCGGAAGCGGTGCATTTATGAAAGATATTGAGAGTGCAAAAGAACTTGCAAGAGTTATGACAAAAATAGGTGAATTAGCACATAAAGAAACCAAATGTGTTATTACAGATATGAATGAACCTGTTGGACATGCAGTTGGCAATATACTTGAGGTAATAGAAACAATAGATATTTTAAAAGGCAAATATTTGCCAAAAGATATTAAGCATATAATAACAGAATTAGGAGCCAATATGCTTGTGCTTGCTAATAAAGCTGGCAATTTGGATGAAGGAAAAGCTAAAATATTGGAAAATTTGAAAAATGGTAAAGGATATAAAAAATTTGTCGAACTTGTGCAAAATCAAGGTGGAGATATCTCATATATTGAAAATACAGATAAATTTGCAAAGGCAAAATATATAATTCCAATAATCGCAGAAAAATCAGGAAACATTGTAAAGCTAGATGCACTTAACGTAGGAAAACTATCTGTATATTTAGGTGTAGGAAGAATGAAAAAAGAAGATAATATTCAAAAAGAAGTTGGATTTGTTTTCCACAAAAAAGTTGGAGATAAAGTGGAGAAAGGCGATGTACTTGGATATATTCATTCTAATGATGAAGAAAAGGCAAAAGAAGTATTGAAGTCTCAACTTTATGAAGTAAAATAAAATTCAAATAAAGCTAGTAAATAAAAACACGATTAAGCTTGTAAAAGTCTTAATCGTGTTTTTAGTGAGTAATAGTAAAAAAACTTACTTCATAATTTATTTAGTTTGTTTAAAAGTTAATGGTTTTTGTCGTGTTACTTTTGATATTATTCAAAAATAAAATCATTCTCAAAAAAGTCTTAAAAGTTTATATTTATATAAAAGGAAGGGAATATAATGGATAAGAACAATATTAGTACACATATAGGAAAAATATTTCAAGAATATAGGCAAAAAAATAATATGACTCAAAATCAGGTATCAGAAATAACAGGATTAGAACCTAGACATATAAGTCAAATTGAAAGAGGTCTAACAAAGGGGAGCATAGATACGTTAATAAAACTATGCAATGCTTATAAAATAACTCCTGATGTTATTCTTTATGATATATTAGATGAAGATACAAAAAAGATGGTTCAAATATATGATGAAAAATTTAAAAAATTAAGTAAAGGAGATAAAGAAAGTATAATTTATTTTATGGACTATTTCTTATCAAAATAATAAAAATGTCTACTAAAAAATTTATTATAACAAATACATTTTGGCTAATATTTAAACTTTTTAGTAGGCATATTTATTAGTACATTATAAATTTTTTAAATCATTTCCATATTTTACACCTAAAGAATAGCTAAGTGTAAAATAGTATTCTTCGGTTTGATAAAATAATTGAATTATTTCATCAAACAAGCTTTTTTGACCTTTAGATAAAGTTTTTTCCAATTCTTCAATTGCATCACTAAGTCTAATATATTCTTGATTAAAATCAGAATTTTGTTTTAAAATTGGTAACTTCTTTTCAACTAGATTATTAACAAGAGCTTTAAAATCAGTATCAAATATTTCCATAAATATACACTACATAGGTATAGTGCTTGTACACCTCCTTTCAAAATTAAATATATTAATTAAACGATATTTCATTAATATTATATACTAAAAATTTAAATTTATGTATATATTTTCGAAAAAAATAAAAAATTTTGACAGTTACACCTATAAAGAGTATAATATCAAAAGATATTTTATAAGGAAACTAATTTGAAAGAAATTACTTTCATAATTATGTATGCCTTAGAAAGGAATAAAATTTAATATGAAAAAGATAGTTTTAGAAATTAAAGGAATGCATTGCGAAGGATGTGTTAATAGATTAACAAAAGTCTTAAAAGGATTAGATGGCGTAAATGATGCCAAAGTTAGCCTAGAAAACAAAAATGCAGAAATAGAATATAATGAGGATCAAATAGAATTAGAGGACATAAAACAAGCTATTGAAGATGCGGGATTTGAAGTGAAAGAATAGTGTAATGAATATATAAAAGTTACTACTCTTAGTAAACTTCCAATGTATATTCTAATATATTGTCGCTATAATAAAAGTGACTTATGTATAAAATTGTAAATGGAGTTAAATTACTATGAAAAAAGTTCTATTAAAAATAGGTGGAATGACATGTAGTGCTTGTTCTAGCGGATTAGAGAAATATTTAAATAAACAAGATGGAATAGAAAGTGCAGCAGTCAACCTAGTAATGAATAATGCCAATATACAATATGATGAACAAAAACTTACCTTGGAGCAAATAGAAAAATTTATCGAGAAAGCTGGATTTGAAAGTTTAGGAATAGACAATTTTCAAAAAGAAGAAAAAAAGCAAAACAATCAAAAGTATAAATTAATAGCTTTAGGTGTGCTTGCAATTATTACCTTATATATTTCTATGGGACATATGATAGGGCTTCCTGCTATTCCTTTTTTGAATATGCATGAAAACCCAATAAACTATGCAATTGTATTATTAATTTTATCTATAGTAGCTTGCATATTTGGATGGAATATTTTAAAAAATGGTTACAAAAACTTAGTTCACAAATCTCCTAATATGGATACTTTAGTGGGCTTGGGAGTTTTAAGTAGCATTTTATATAGTTTATATGCCACATTTATGATTTTGAAAGGAAATCATGAATATGTGAATAATTTATATTATGAATCTGCTGTAATAATAATTTTCTTTATAAAAATAGGAAAATATGTCGAAAATAGAAATAAAGATAAAACAAAGGAAGCAATTAGTCAGCTAATGATGATTACTCCAAAACATGCTACAGTTCTTAGAAATGGTAAGCAGGTGCAAGTGACAATCGATGAAATAAAAGAAGGAGATATTGTAATTTGCAGGCCTGGTGAAAAAATTGCAGTAGATGGTGAAATTGTAGAAGGCATAACACATATAGACGAATCATTTATTACAGGCGAAAGTATGCCTGTTAAAAAAGAAAAAGGCAAAAAAGTAATTGCAGGAAGCATTAATTATGAAGGAACAATTGAATATAAAGCAGAAAAAATTGGTAAAGAATCAACAGTATCTGAAATAGTAAAATTAGTTGTAGAAGCCACCTCTACTAAAGCACCAATTGCAAAAATAGCAGATAAAATAAGTGGAATATTTGTACCTGTTATAATGATAATTGCTGTATTATCAGGAATAATATGGCTTGCTATAAATAGAGATGTAGCTTGGGCAATAAATGTATTTATATCTGTTTTAGTTGTAGCATGCCCATGTAGCTTGGGTCTAGCAACTCCTTTATCAATAGTAATTGCTTCTGGAGAATCAAGTAAAAAAGGAATACTTATAAAAAATAGCGAAGCATTAGAAAATGCTCACAAAGTAAAAACAGTAGTATTTGATAAAACTGGTACACTTACAAAAGGAAAACTAAGTTTGTCAAAAATAAACAATTACACAGAAAATTATTCAAATAGCCAAGAGTTAAAGGCGAATGGCTTGGAAAATGTAGAGACAGATTCTAATGAAAAAGGCAAGAAATTAAGTGATAATAATATAATCAAACTAGTAGCTAGTATAGAAACAAAATCTGAACATCCCATTGCAAGAAGTATTGTAGAAGAAGCCAATGAAAGAAAAATTGAATTAGAAAAAGTAAAAGAATTTCAAAACTTTGCAGGACTTGGTGTTACAGCATTATATAATGGTGAAAAATACATTATAGGTAACAAAAAATTAATAAAACAAAACAACATAGAAATTAGTCAGCAAGTACTGAAAGACGAAGAAAAATTACAAAAGGCAGGAAATAGCATTTTATTTGTAGCAAAAGAAAATATTTTAATTGCTCTTTTAGGAGTAAAAGATAATGTAAAAGAAAATGCTAAAGATGTAGTCTCTAAATTGAAGCTATTTGGAATAAATGTTGTAATGCTTACAGGAGACAATAAAAAAACTGCAAAAGCAATTGCAAATTCTATAGGAATAGACAGTGTAATAGCAGGGGTAATGCCAAAAGATAAAGCCAAAACAATCGAAAACTTAAAGAAAAATAATGAACTTGTTATGATGTGTGGCGATGGCATAAATGACAGTGTCAGCCTAGTCAAAGCAGATGTAGGAGTTTCAGTAGGAAGCGGAACAGATGTTGCAATGGACAGTAGTAATGTAGTTTTGATGAATAATAATTTAGAAAAAATTGTAGACTTAATTGAAATAAGTAAAAAAACAATAAGAAACATAAAACAAAACTTATTTTGGGCATTTTTCTATAATTTATGTATGCTACCAATTGCAGTTGGAGTGCTATCTCCATTGGGAATTACAATAAATCCAATGATGGCATCTATTGCAATGACAATAAGTAGTGTAACAGTAACACTAAATAGCTTAAGCTTAAAAAGAATAATAAGAAAAATAAAATAATTATAGTTCTTTAATTTAAAATATATAGCCAATATACATTCTTTCACATTTCACTTCACGGTTTGCTTGTGCAAGCCTCGCTCAGCGCTCGAACATTACGCTCCGCTCCTACGTCGCCTGCACTCATTTGAAATGTTTAAGAACATATATTGGCTCTTTTTTATTCGATAAATATATTAAAGAACTATAATTATTTTATAGACTAATTTTTACATTTTCAAAACCGTCTCCGCCAAGTAATTTTTTGTAGTTTGAAAATTCTTTACTCTCCATATATCTATTAATATTTTTTAATTCAATGCCTGAATTAAAAGATATGCTATCAAGTGAAAGTGGAGTATCTGCATTATCTAAATAATTCTTTAAAGTAAGCTTATCAACTTCATCTTTTGACTTACAACTTGGGCAAACATCATCACTTGAAGCAAAAAAACATCCACAACGTACACATTTATTAAATTTCATTTTATTTCCTCCTATGTATATGACAAATTTCGACATTATTCTATCATATAATTTAAGAAAAATAAAGATTAAATTAAAAAACTATTGACAATTTCCATAAATGGGTATATACTATTAAAAGTCAAAGAAAGTCAAAGTCAAAAAAGACAAAAAACTGTCGAAATAAAGGAACAATGATAAAGCATCATAAATGACAATTTAAAATATTAGACAAGAAAAGTTATAGAAAGAAGGGGAGCAAAATGAGAATTTCAGATGTAATAGCAGACTTTATAAATGAATTATTAGAAGATGATGACTATGCTGTAATACAAAGAAATGACTTAGCAGAGCATTTTAACTGTGTGCCATCACAAATCAACTATGTAATATCTACAAGATTTACTCCAACACAAGGCTACTATGTAGAAAGCTCAAGAGGTGGTGGAGGGTGCATAAAAATAAGAAAAGTAAATATTACACATAGTGATTATTTAATGCACATAATAAACAGTATAGGAAATTCTATAACAGCAAAAGAGCTTGAGATATTTGTTAATAACTTCCTAGACTATAACATTATAAATGAAAAAGAGGCTAAACTTATAAAATCAGCAACAAGTGATAAAGCCCTGACTTTGCCAAAGGAAACAAAAGATGAAATAAGAGCAAAGATATTCAAAAATATGCTAATTAATTTAGTTTAATATCAAATTAATTAAACTAAATTATCACAAAAATGCAACTTTGCAAATTAAATATATTGCATATAAACAAAAATATTTTGACTAAATAATTTTAAAGGAGGTAATTATTATGTTGTGTCAAAATTGTGGAAAAAATGAAGCAAATGTTAGATACACTCAAGTAATAAATGGTGTAAGAAAGGAATTGAATTTATGCTCAGATTGTGCAAGAAAATTGGGGGTAGATAGAATAGATATACCAATGGACTTTACTAGCTTTTTAGGAGATTTCTTTAATGATTATGCAGAAAATTCATTATTGCCAAGCTTTAGCATAGATAACGTAAAGTGCAAAACTTGTGGAATGTCATACAATGATTTCATAGATACAGGAATGTTTGGATGCAGTGATTGCTATGATACATTCTCAGGACCAATCGATTCATTATTAAAAAATCTTCACGGAACAGCAAAACATATAGGAAGAGGAGCAAAAAATGTAGATGATTTATTAAATACAAAAAGTAAAAAATCATTAGGTAAAAACAAGACAAATGCAGAAAACAGCGAAAATTCTGAATTGGAAGATTTACAAAAACAACTAGACAAAGCTATAAAAGAAGAAAGATATGAAGACGCTGCAAAAATAAGAGATAAGATAAAGGAGATGAATAAATAATGAATTGGTATTTACAAAATGGAAAAGAATCAGATGTAGTTATTAGTACAAGAGTAAGACTATCAAGAAATATAAAAGGAATCCCATTTATTAATAAAGCATCAAAAGAAGAATTAAAAGAAGTATATGATAAAGTAAAAGAAATCACACCTAGCTTAGGATATAACTTGAAATTCCTAAGCTTAGATGATATGGATATGATTACAAAGCAAAGCTTGGTTGAAAAACATTTAATAAGCCCAGACTTTGCAAAAACAAAAATGCCATATACAGCAGTAGTAATTAATGATGACGAAAATATTTGCATAATGGTAAATGAAGAAGACCATATAAAATTGCAAGTATTTACATCAGGATTAGATATAGATAATTTATTAAATCTAGCTATTGAAATAGATGAAAAAATGGAAAGCTTAATTCCATATAGTTATCATGAAAAATATGGATTTTTAACAGCTTGTCCAACCAATGTAGGTACAGGACTAAAAATTTCTACATTAGTACATATACCAGCACTTCAAATGACAGGCAACCTAAATAAAATGCTTAATATAATTAATAATTTAGGTATGAATGTTAGAGGATTGTATGGCGAAGGTACAAAAGCAGAAGGTGATATATACCAAGTATCAAACAATCAAACATTGGGTATAACAGAAAAAGAGATTGCTAAAAATCTAAATCTATTAGCACAAAAAATAATAGACCAAGAGAGATTAGCTAGAAAATATTTATCTAAAAACTCACTAAAACTTGAGGATGAAGTTTATAGAAGTTATGGCATATTTGCCAACGCAAGAAGACTTAGTGAAGATGAAGCATTAGAGCTTTTATCAAAAGTCAAATTAGGAACAGATTTAGGAATAATAAAAGAATTAAATGACAAAAAAGTTAGAGAACTAATGCTATTTACTAAACCTGCAAATATGCAAAAAAGACTTGGCACAAAATTATCAGTTATAGACCAAGAAGCTTCAAGATGTGAAGTTGTAAAGCAGATTTTAAGTGAGGATTAGAAATTTATATTTTATTAAGCTACAATATATGTTCTAGAACATTTCAGCGAACGAAGCTTGCGCCGCTTAAGAGCGTCAGCTTTAAGCGCACCATGTGTCTTGCACTCTTTTAAAGCGGAGTGCAGCGGGCAAGCTGGAGCGAGTTTAGACTCGCGACCACGAAGTGAAATGTGGAAGAATGTATATTGGAGATTAATAAAAAAATATAAATTTTTAACTAAATTTTGAAAGGAAGTGTATTTAATATGTATTATAAATTTACTGCA
>CAMMFK010000028.1 GCA_946496115.1 uncultured Clostridium sp. | reverse complement strand
GCTTCTGCTAAGTATTTATACCCTTTGCTATACTGCTTTATTTTAAATTGCTTTAGTTCTTTATTAATATATTTTTTAATTTCTTCTGTATCCATATCTTCACTCCTTTATATTTATATGTGTTTATACTTTTCTTTTTTTCTACTTAAATTCATAAATTTTCATTTGATTATTCCGACAACTTATCTAATTTCTATTTTTTTATTTATCTAAAATATAAATTATTATGTAAGAAGTGTGATATTTATGGAAAATCTTAAAACAGATTTATTTAAATATTTTCCTTCAATTTTTTGACATTTTTTCAAATTAATTAACTTTTTACTATTTTGCATACACTATTAAGCCATTTTAATCAGTTTCCCTCCACTTTATATTTTTCAATATATTTTTTAATTATAATATGATTTGAATATATTCAAAAAATAGCTATTTAATATATAAGTAAGGATGTGATTAATTTATGAGTGTTGATGAAACAAGACAAAGAATTATAATAATTGCAAAATGTTATTTAGGTTATAAAGAGGGTTATAACAACGATAACTTATTCGGAACTTGGTATGGAATGCCTAATCAGCCTTGGTGTGCTATGTTTGTAAGTTATTGTATGCATAAAGCTGGTGTTTCGGAGAATACTGTTCCTAAATTTGCGTACTGTCCAACTGGATTTAACTGGTTTGCTAACAAAGGTCAGACTAGAGATAGAAACTATGTCCCTCAGACCGGAGATATAATCTTCTTTGATTGGGAACAAGATGGTGTTATTGACCATGTTGGAATTGTTGATAGAGTTGTTAATAATATTGTTTATACTGTTGAGGGAAATCATAGTGACCAAGTTAATATATATAGTTATCAAATTGGTGATTCTCAAATAAGAGGATATGCTGTTCCTAATTACACTGGTAATGAACAGATAGAAAATAGTACTACTGAAGCTCCTTCTGAAATGCCTTTAATTTATAAAGGTTCAACTGGTGAAGCAGTTACATATGCTCAAAATAAATTAATTAGTAAAGGCTATATTTTAAATTATGGCGCTGATGGCATTTTCGGTTCTGAAACAGAACAAATAGTTAGACAGTTCCAAGCCGATAATGGGCTTGCTGTAGATGGTATGATTGGTCCAGCTACTTGGGCAAAATTAGAAGACCCTACAACAATAATGCCTTCTAGTTATCCCGGCTCTTTAATTGGATATGGAGCTAGTGGTGATAATGTAAAGAAAGTTCAAGATGAATTAATTAGAAGAGGATATAATGTTGAAGGCGGAGCCGATGGTATTTTTGGGAATGGAACGAAAAATGCTGTAATCACTTTTCAAACAGATAATGGACTAGATGCTGATGGTATTGTCGGTAAAAATACTTGGGATACTTTATTTCCTCAATCAGGTATGGTATCTACTTATCCAGGATATATAATCACAATGGGAGCTAGAGGTGAAAATGTTGTCAAAATTCAGCAAAAACTTATTGCTCTTGGATATACTGTTTCTGGTGGAGTAGATGGTCAATATGGATATGGAGTTCAAGCTGCTGTAAAGCAATTCCAATCTGACAATGGTCTAAGTGTCGATGGAGATGTAGGTCCAATTACATGGGATGCACTTTTTCCAAAAGAACAAGTTTCTGTTTCATATCCAGGTTATTTAATGGCTTATGGCATGGCAGATGATAATATTAAATTACTCCAAAGAAGATTATCTGATTTAGGCTATTCCGTTGGCTCTGTTGATGGAATATATGGTAATAACACTAAAAATGCTGTTACTAAATTTCAATCTGATAGAGGCTTAGATGCCGATGGTATTGTTGGAGAAAATACTTGGAATGAACTATTTAATGCAATTACTCCTTCAACAGACCCTAATAATCCCACTAATTCCGAAGATGACTCTTTAATGGTAGAATCTTTAAAACAATTCTTAGGAGAAGAAATTATTCCTTATTTAGATGGTATTATGAATACTCTTCAAAAGCTAAAAGCACTTAGAAGTAGAGAAAATACTTTTGCTATCCTAATGAACTACGATGATATAGTGACTAAATATAGTAAACAATTTAAAGTAAGGAAATCTTTAATACAAACTATAATAATGTGGGAATGTGGTGTAGAAGGTTTAGATGACAGTCTTGCAGATACAGCAGTAAAAACTTATTATGAAACAGGAATAGGAAAAAATGATTGTAGTACAGGTATATGTCAAATATTTGCGTCTACTGCTATAAATGCTTTTAACTTTGCCATTGACCGAGGAATTATTACTGGAAATAAAATGAACCCAAATAATGAGGGGGATTTGAAAACAGTTTGGTATCAACTAAATGGTGATGTTGACTATAATATAAAAATGGCATCATTAAATCTTTTGTACTGTGCTTATCAAAAAAATGGCGGTTATGATTATGATACGGAAGAATATAAAGTAAAAAATATATTATCAAGATATAATGGTACAGGTGAAGCCGCTAATGAGTATGGTATTAGAAACTATGGATTATATAAAATATTTGAAAAATATAATGAAGTAGTTAGAGCCTTATAAAAATAGGAGCTATTATAGGCTCCTATTTTTTATTTACATTAATTCCTGTACTATCAATATGTATTTGACAACTGTTATTATCTATATAACTTTTTACATTAATATTTTCAAGATTCTCTATTTTTTTCTCATAACCAGTAACCCTTTTACTATCTCCTTCTGTTTCAGTTACTTCCAATATGGACTTTTCGCTGATATCTATCGTAAATTTCATTTTTATCGTATTACTTCCATCAATCTTTAAAAAAGAATATATGGCACTTCCATTTTTTGTTTCATTTATATAGTAATTGATTTCCGTTAATTCCATTTCTAAACCTTTTGTTTTTATTATTTCTTGTAATTCTGATTTAATGCTATTTGCATCATAAATATCAGATTTTATAGGTATATTTACTGTTTCTATATTTTGTTTATACGGTTTGAAGTCTGGGTTCGTTTTAAAAATCATATATATTAAATAACTAAGAATTGCAACTATAATCAAACTTAGTATTATTAGTATCTTTTTTTTCATAATACTTACCTCTTGTGGAATTATATCACTTATTCTTTTTATAATCAATCTTTTACTTTTTGACTTGTACAGTTAAATATATCTCCATTTGTCTTAACTATGTCAAATATATTTCCTTAAAAAAGCCTTTCGGCTTAATTTCCAAATTTAAAAATTGTTTTTAAAAACTTTTTATATCTATTATTTTCTTCTCTAACTTCCAATTTTTTCTCTTCTTTTGGCACTTTATTTGATTTTGTTTGATTTTTTTGTTTTGTGGCTGTTTTATTTCATTTTTTTGTACTTGTTTTTGTTTTATTTTTTTATTTTTCTTTATTGTCCCTCTAAAACTATGGATAACTCTTATCCTTTTCATTTCGTTCAAACATTCTTTGCAAATATTTTTGTTTTTAAATTTTTGTGTAGGTACTGTTCTTTTGCAAAACCAGCAAAAGTCTGTATATTTACTAATTATAAACTCATCACCTTCAGTGTGTATTTCTAGTTCTGTATTTATATCTATTCCCAATTCTTTTCTAATTTCCATTGGTATTACAATTCTTCCCAATGAATCAATCCTTCTTACATCTATTTTTTTCATATTTTCTCCTATCTTTGAATTTATTATTTAATTATAGACATCATATTGTATGGTGTTAACTTGACATCAATACTAAACTATTTTTGCTGTAAAATCAAGTTAAAATTTATGTTAATAGGTGTTATAATGAGAAAATTTAATAATAAATCTAATTTGGCTGGTCCCATAATAGAAAAATACAGATTACAAGCTAATATGAGTAGAGAACAACTTGCACGTCAATTGCAATTATTGGGTATAAATATGGATAGAACATCTATTCTACGTATAGAAAAATCTGAAGTTTTATTAAAGGACTTTGAATTGATTGCAATTGTAAAAATTTTAGGTATTGACTATCATGAATTAGAAAAATTTATCTAACGCTTTTGACAGTAACTTCTAATTTTGAAATCTTTATTAAATAAAGAATTATTTTTAATTAATGAGGTTATTATATCTTTTAGCGACTTATATAGGTTTTAATATAAAAAAGAAAAAGCAAAGGGAAAAACTCTGCTTTTTCTTTTATTATTAACGAATTTCTTTTTCGTACATATTCATTATTTTTTTAGCAAACTGACTAGATAATTTTTCTGAAAAATCTTCTTTAGAGAATGTTCCAAAAACTGCACAAAATGCTAGTACAGTGGCTTTGTTTAAATCTGTATATTCTTGTGCTTTTTCCTTAATTTTATTTTCTAATATTGTATCTACTCCAATTCCTTTAATAAAGCCACTTATACGATAATTATTGTATATTTGCCCTCCATAATATGCTGCAAATATTTTATAAATTTCTAAATTTCCAATTGTTAGAACTGTTATATTAACTGCATCAATATCTTGCTCTAAATCTACCCATCCAAATCCAGTATCTGCTGCATCTTTGAACCCTAAGCTTTGAGCAAATTCGTCTTCTGTACATCCAATTAGTCTATAGACATCAGTGTCAGAACATAAGTGTTGGCTTTTTATTTTTTCTATCTTACCTCCTAATTGAAGTAAATCTCCTGCCCATCCTGTCAAATCATTCAATTCTTGGTCAAACGCAATGAAACGATATAGCAATGAGCTAATACTTGCTGCTAAATGTGTTATTTCCATTTCCCCATATTCAGATGGTACTTTTATATCTTCTCTTCTCATTCCATCTGTAAGTTTTGAATCTAGAAATGCTATATAATCCTGGTCTATATCTCCTGCCACCCAGTCCCAAAAAGAACCTACGTAAGAAGGTACATTTCTTAAATAATCCATAATATTTTTATTTTTTTCAATTATGCTCCATCCTTTATTATTTTGCTCAGAATACTCATTAGTTAAATCATATAAACTTTTCATTTGGTTATATAATTTTTCTATATTGCTTGATTCTTCTCTAATGTGGTCTGCTGCTTCTATTTTTCCATTATAAGTTACCTTATCTATGTCAAAGTCATTGTTAAAATTACTAATTTCGCAATATTGGTCATAACACCAATCACTTGGCATTTTTTGTCCTATATTACAAGAGTATCCACTTGACATATCTGCGACAAAACTACTAACACTTAATTCAGCGTTTGATACTTCTGTACATACTAATCTTGGACCATATATTCCAACTTTATAGTCTCTGTTTAAGGTATCATTTATCCCCCTAAAGAAAGGAATAATATACTCAGAAATTTGGTCAGCGTATACATCTAAGTCAACAGCAAAATAAATTACTGCTCCTTTTGGAACTTTATGTTTAATGGCACATTCTGATGCACTTAACCCTGCATTGAATCCTTTAATATAACTAAAGTCACTAATCAATCTATTGTTTTCTTGATAAATAAAGAAGGCTTTTAATCCCGCATTAAATATTCTTTGTAATTCTCCTTCTCTTAATTCTTTAAAACTACCACCGATTAATATATCTTCCTACTACCTCGTATCCATTATTTTTCAATACATTCGCTCTTTCATCGGTAATTTCAAATCTAGTATCACATGCATTAGCCGCTCTAGAAGTATCTCCTGAGCTAACAGCTAAAGCAAACCAAGTTTGTGCACCAACAATTCCATCGGCATCTAGATTCATTAGAGTTTGAAAGTTAATAACTGCCGTTTTCGCTCCATTTCCATAAATACCGTCAAATCCATTTGGGTCAAAGCCATTTAGATATAATAAATATTGAAGTAAGTATATCAAGTTTCTATAACCTGAACCAATATTTATAACAGGTAAAGCATTTTTTGTACCATTTCCCCAGACACCGTCGGCATCAACTCCAATTTCAAATTGTACAGCTTTTTTAATAGCATTATTTGTATTTCTATCATATAGTCCATTAGTTGCTAAATAATCTCCCATCATATTTAAATATTTTCTATTTAGTTCTTGTTGTATTTCTCGTACTTTTATATTATATTCATCTCCTGTTGTAGTATAAGCCTCTGTAGTTAGAATAGCCTTAACATCAATAGCTCGTACAATTCCATTAGGATTTTCTACACCTAATTGTGATTTCATTAGGATAATTCCTGTTTCTGTTTCAGCTGAAAAAATCTCCATATCATCCCAGTTACCTGATATTCCTCTGCAAAATAGTCCTCCATTTATTATAAAGTTGATATTCTTCATTTTTTGTGTACTTGGAGTAATATCTTTTGATAAGCCATTTGGATACATTTCATCAAAAGCCGTTTTTGTTCCAGGTCCCATAGCTCCATCTACATCAACACCTAATTCTATTTGTAAGGCTCTTATTAATCCTGCCACTGTATTATTACCTGTGATTCCGTCTTCCTTAATTGTTACCCAATCTTCATTATCTTTATAAACACTATTTAACCATATTTGTATTTCACTAACTTTAGTATCTGCCATATAATTACCTTCTTTCTTTTTTATATTACTTAAGATACTGGCCAAATCTTATAAGTTAAATAAAGTTTATCAAATATGCAAATTTATTTTTATTTTGTTTATTTAAGTGGTATAAAGTGTAGTTTTATCTCTTAAAATAAAATAAGTAACATTTGTATAAAAGTCAATGTCACTTATCTCTCTTCAATTTTATTCTTCCTTTATTTTTCTTTTTCGTATAAAAATAATTAATTCTATAATTCCATAAATCATGGAAATTCCAATTATAATCAGAGCTATAGCCAATTCATTACCTGCAAGCTCCCCCTCACTGTAACCATTTTGAATAATATATCCTCTTAATTCTATATTTGAGTTCTCTCCATATATTATTTGGTCTTGAAAACCACTTTTATATTTTATAATTAAATACCAGTCTCCTAATCCTCCCATGTATCCTATTTTTTCTACCGTTTCTGGTAATTTATCCTCTTCTTTTAATAATGCATTTATCTCACTAATATTGTTTTCATCTACTTTTAAATAATAACTATCTCTAAGCCATCTAATAAAATTATATGGTATAGATATTACAGATATTATTACTATTATTATAATAATTATATTAAATGCTCGTTTAGTCACTTTTCCCTCCAATTATATGAAATCTATAGTAATGATTTTATCATAAAATCTTACTATAAACAACATATAATAATCAAATAATAAAATTTCCCTTATTGTTATAAAAAAGCTATCTATATATGTCTGTAGAAAGATTAAGTAAATATATAAATTATAAAGCATTAAAGATTATTCATCTTCTATCATTACATCATTAACAATATCTAATCCTGGATAAGTGCAATATAGAAATTGTATATCACAATTTATTTTCTCTACATCTTCACTGTCAGGAAATGCTAAAATAAGTCTATCAGCTTTAGGAAGGTATAGGGGAGAGTTAACTAATTTTATAATACCTTTTTTATTACCCTCATCTGCAACTATTATATGATATAATAAATTATCTTTTGTCAGAAATGTAATATAAATTGGAAAATTGTTTCTATGAAATGTTACGTATCTACCTTTATACCTACATAGGATATCTAATGCAACCAACATATTTGCATCTATTTTTTGCGTATTATGGACAAATACATCTCCTTTTCTACTAATTACATTATTTGATAAAATACTATTAAAATTATTGTTATATTCGTCAAACAATCTCTGTAAATGTTCTAATTTAGCAGAACCAAAATCCTGTAAAAAATTAATTACTTTTTCGTCTTTTTCTTTTATTTTAATCACCTTCTTTTATTAAATTATTCGCATAAGATAACCATAAATCAACTTCTTATTTTCTTTTATTTCTGTTATTCTTATCAACACATTATCCTTAAAATGTGGATAATTGTTAAATCGAGGTGGAACTCGTGCAAGAACACTAACTTTTGAATTATCAAGTTGTACGATTATTCCACTGTTTCCTTTTGGAAAAGCAACTACCTTTCCTGTATATTCTCCATTTTCGACAATATATTTTCTAATATTTTTAAATGGGTTTTCTGTAAAATCTTTTGCAGATAGTTCAAATATATTTTTTTCAATATCAATATTTTTAATTCTAACTTTTAAATTTTGACCTGCAGAATAATATTCTTTACAATTCACTATATATGTATGTTGTAGATTGTCTGCCTTAATAATTACTTCTTTGCCATATAAATCAACGATAATATGCTTTTGACCCACCGCTAATATTCTCACTAATACAGTATCATTAACTCTTAATTTAGGAAGTTCCATCTTCGAACGTAGTTCCATCGCATCTTTTCTACTCGCTATTGCTATATTACTTATTTTGTCATATTCGATTACAATGAAATCTATCTCTGCTCCTAACATACCTCTGATTATAGACTTATTTACTTTTTCTATACCTAAATGTGTACTGGGAACCAATACCTTAATTTCTCCATACCAAACTATTGCACATGGTATATTTTTATCTTTTAATTTGTAATACTCATCTTCAATCCCACTAATTTTTCCAGTTAAAATATGTTTTTCTTCTTTACTTCTTAAAATTTCTTTTAATGTTAGGTCTTCCAACTCTTCACCCCCCAGTAAAAAAACATCTACCTTTCTTGGTAAATGTTAAATATATTTTTATTATCTAGAAATTATCAAAGCTTATTTTTTTAGTAACCTTTTTTACCTTTTTCTTTTGTATTTCCTCAACTTTTGTATTTTTAGTCCAATCTGGATTATAATCCAAAATTGAGCTATCACTTAATTTTTTAGCCAGTGGATGTTCTGTATACCTCATTTTATCTAATAGTAATGGCTTATTACCTCTTAAAATAGCAAGTAATTTGCTTGTAGGTAATCTTAATATTTCGTCTTTATTTAGTAAATTTCTTTGTAAAGTTGAAATACTTTTTTGGCCATATTCCTCAATTTCTCCTTCTAATGAATTTTCTACCTTTAAAGATGTGGTCTCTGCTGTTGATACACCTATTAAATTGCAAAAGAACTGGGCTGTAAGAATGTCTGTTGTACCTAACCCTAATGTAACATCACAGTTACCTATTATTTCATCAGACATTTTATTTGGATAACGGCTGTCGAGTTGTCCGTTTGTTTTGAGTTATTGGTATCAGTCCGTAGTCCGTCTACTTCTAACAGTACTAATCTTTTTATTAAATTCTGGAATTTGACCGTATATTAGCAAATTCATCTAAAAAACAGAAAACATCTACATCACATCTTCCATTTGGTCTTGAATCGGCATATCTTACTAATTTTATAAAAAGAAAAGTATAAAATAACGAACTTAGAAAATCATAAGCTCCATTCATATCGTCAGTAATGACATAATAAATGCAAGGTTCTTTTGCTGGGAGTGTCAAATCTATATCACTTGCAGATGTTAATCGTTGTAAATCTTCATTTTGAAATGTTTGAAGTCTTGTACCTAATCCAGTGATAACACTTGCTTTTATAGTATCTGAGCCACTTGCAAATATATTATAACTCATTTTAGCTGGATGTTCGTTTGAAAGACCTTTAAACATATTCTCTATTTCTTCAATGTCTCCACTTGCAATTTTTTTATAAATATTTGTTAAATTATTTTGGTCCACAAGTATTTGTAGAAAATAGAATATGAATGCCTTTAGCAAGTTTTCTTCAGCACGAGGCCAAAATTCATCTTTTCCATTTTTCTTTTGTGTATTAGAAATGATTACATTGGCACTTGTTTGAACATCGTTTATGTTTTCATTCTCAGCTAATGGATTCCAACGATCAGAATGACGCATATCTTTTAGATTAAATACTTTTACTGTATATCCAATGCTTTTAAAATAGCTGGAAGTTGTCCTATATATCTCTGCTTTTGGGTCAGTCACTATTATAGACTTTTTATATTTAGAAAGTTCTAATAGATTTGTTAACAAAAATGCAGTTGTTTTCATACTACCAGAACTACCAAATACGCATATATTTTTGTTGAAATAACTCTCAAATGGTAGTTTTACTATCTCATTGTTATATTTTCCTAAAATAATACCAGGTACATCACCAATTCCAAGAATATTTTTCATTTCTCTCTCAGTCATCCAACTAGCTGTGCCATACGTTCCATCTTCTGTTTTAAATTTAACGCCTTTATTTTTACTTTTCTTTTTTAAGGTAACAAGTAATATGTCTAATATTGTTAAAATGTAAATAAGGGCAATTACAACGCAAATAGTAGCATATAATTTATTGGTTAGTATAATATTTTTATTAAAACATATATTCAATATTTCTATATAGTTTTTTACGTTTAAAATAAGAAAAATGTTTAAAATAAGAAGCAAAAATAAAAATATATAAAAGATAACCTTTTTAATCATAGTAAAAGGGCTCTTTACCAATATATTTTTCCAAATCTATAATATTATAATTACAGTTCGGAAGTTCTTTTATTAACCTTTCTTTTACTTGTTCATTACACACTATATCTGCATTTTTATCTTTGTTTTCTTTTAAAAAACATCTTATTTTATTAACTTTTTCTGTGTCAAAAAAATAAAAGGTGTTTATATATTTATTTTTATAATCTGTGTACTCGCAAAAATTATAATCAGATAAATATATATTAAACCTTTTATATTGTTCTCTAACAACATTATACCAGTCAAGACTATGTAAATATTTTAATTTTTCTCTGTTTTCTTCTGTATCTTGTATAATTAATACTTGATTCATTCCAAATGTAAAATCACTTGTTTTTATTCTATTTTCATCATTTGTTAAGATTATAATATTCTTATATTTTCTTTCCTTTTGTATATCATATAAGATTAATCTTAAGTATTTATCATTATGCCCCTCTGTAATGTAATATGTTAAATATTCCATACCCTGTATTTCTAAAATGCCTATAAATTTTCTTGAAGTGATCGTATATTCTTCTTTATCTTTCATATCAAAAGATGGTATAAATTTTACATTTTCACATTTATTATAAAAAGCTGCTAATTTACTAATATACAATAATCTTGGTAAATATTTTTTATTTCTATTTAATTTATTATATTCAAACCCAAATAGCTCAGCAAATTCAATCCCTAATTCATCTAAAACAAGGTTTGTTTTTATTCTCTTTATGTATTTTTTTGAAATCAAATTACTAATTCTTTTTTTATAGTACTTTTGTGTACCAAAAAAATATTTAGTATCTTTGCTATTCAAATATTGATATTTTGAAATAAATTTTATTAAAGATATTTCCTCATCACCATTTGGAAAATTGCTCAAAAAAATCACCTCCTAATAAAACATATTATATTTTCTATGAGTCTTACTTTAAGGGAAGTGGTGCGACAGCTTCGCCCTCACACTCTTACCACCACCACTTGAAGTAGGGAATTTCATTTATAAATGCCTTGATTTAAAAGTGTTTTTAAACTTTCATACTGTCGCAAAAATGAAAAAATCTTTTTATATAAAAACCATACTTTTAGCATTCTACTTTTTTCAAAAATTGCTCCATATTTTTACTGTCTAATACATAAATTATTGTATGTGGAATTTCAGAAAATTCTCCTTTTGCACAATAAAACATTTTAGACATATTATCATCCTTGATAACACCGCTTATAATTAGGGCATCTGCAATAGGCTTTACATACTTATTATCAATGTCCCAACCTTGAATATTATCAAATACTTTGATGTATAAAAATACCTCATTTTCAAATAAACCACTAAATTGTTTTGTAATTTCTGCAACATTCAATAATATTCTTTTATAAGTGTGTGTCTTTAAATTTTTAAAACTTGGTAATGTTTCTGGTACATAGATTTTCAATACATTATCTTTTAACTCTGCTTTATAATCGTTATCAATTGTTTTTATTTTTTCATATTCAAATTCAATATTCTTGTTATATATCTTTATCTCATTCAAAAGGTTATATCTTACTTTTTCAAAGTTTAACAAAAAGCTTTCTAACTTGGTATCCGCTAGACTATTGCTATTTAAAATATTTTCTATTTGTTTATTCAAATTATCTAATTGTTTTTTTATTTTTTCATCTATAATCATAAAAAAGTCCTTTCATTAGTAGTATAAAAGGGCAAACTAAAGGGAAATCACTATTCTTCTGATTTTAAAAATTCTTCATAAGCATAAAAAATGTCTTTTGTTAATTTTTCTCTAATCTCACTATTTAATGGGTGAGCAGTATCTCTAAAATGTCTTTCGCCATTTCTTACTCTCCTAGCAGGCATAGAAATAAATCTCTTACCATCTTTTTCGATAAGTGTAATTCCCCTGATGATAAATTGTCTGTCTAATATGACATTAGCATAAGCTAAAACTGGTCCTCCTTGTCTAGCTTTATAAATTTTTACATTTGTAATTTCCATACTCATTTCCTCCTATAAATTTATTTTTGAAGAGCAAATTTATAAGGGAATAACTAACTAACTAAATTTATTTACCTGTACGAGGTAATGTCTCACAAGTAGGCTTTTCTGGAATATGTGTAATTGTAGTCCAATCACTATTTGCTTCAGCAGTTACACCATAATATACACCTACAGTTTTTGTGCGATTTGTAAAAGTATCTCCATCTTGTAATGTATATAATGATTTACATTGCATAGTTGGGCTTGTATTTTCTCTAAATCCTGTTTCTACTCTTCCGAAGTCGAACATTGTTTCAACAATATATTCATCTTCAGAAAGCTCAACTGTTGTAAAGTCTAGTTCATGGTCTTCTGTTGTGTTTAAGTTTTCTTGGAATAATATATAATCTTCTGATTTATTTGTTTTATAGTATATATCGTATTGTAGGTCTTGATTCCATGTTCCAGTTGTCATTTTTTCCAAACGAATATAATCTGTTGGGATAAAGTCATACCATTTAAAGTTCTCTAAATAAACATTAGAATTATTAGCCACATTTTTAAAGGTATAATTTACTTTATCTCCGGGCTTAATTTCAGTTGTACCTTCTTTGTCAACATCGACCTCTATATCAGTACCTTCATTTTCTATTTCTACTGGTACAGTTTCTCCATTGTTTACGATTTCGAATTCAAAAGTATCTTCATTTAGTAAGTAGTAAATAGAACCACTGTCCAGTTCCTTTAAGTAATATTTTCCTTTGTAAAGCTCCTCACTTGTAGCTTTTCCGTTTTCATCAGTAATTAGTATATCTATTAGTTCATCATTTTCATTATATAAGCCAAATTCTGCTCCTTCTAGCTTTTTATCTTTATCTTTTGAATCTACTTTTGTTATTTCAACATAACCTTTTATTTTTTCGTTTTCAAATGTTATTTCTGTAATTTGATTTTCTTTTAACTCTACTGTAATAGGAGTATCATTTAAAACATAATTTTCATCAGTAGCAATTTCATATAGTTTTAGCTTTTCATAATCTCTGACAGGATATTCCTGTGTATCAGCTTCACCGTTTTCATTAGTTTTTATTATTTCAAGTGTTTTACCATTTTCATCTTGAACCTCAAAAACAACATTAGGAATACGTACTTCATGATTATCTTTATCTACTTTTATCACTTTGATTGAACCTTTTTTTAGCTCATTTTCAATTGTTACTATATTGTCTATATCTTTTTCAATTGTTATTTCTGTATCAGGTGCTAAGTTGTAATAGTTATTAGTATTTGTTTCTATAAGTTTGTATTTTTCACCTGCTCTTAAGTTTTCAATATAAATTTCTCCATTTACATCTGTTTCATATTCTCCAATAACCTTATCAAACTCTACAGAATATAATTGAAATTTAACTCCACCTAAAGCAATTTTATTATTGTCTTTATCAACTTTGTATATTCTCAAATTTCCTTCTGTGTGTTTATTAGTAATATCAAAAGTTTTAGTTTTTCCAGCATCTTCTGGTGAAAAACTAACTTCTAATTCATTTGTATTTATAATATAGTTCTCTATCGTTTTAGTTTCCTTTATTTCATACGTTTTATCAATAGGTAAAAGTGTAGACTTGGCATATCCATTTTCATCTGTTATTAGTGTATCAACTATTTTATTACTGTCTTTCTCAATAATGTTAAATTCAACACCTTCAAGTTTTATGTCTGCATAATCAGCATCTCTTTTAATAAGTTCTATATATGATGTTTTTATATCATTTGCAATTTTGATTTCTGATGTTTTATTCCATTCAACTTCTATTCTTTTTTCTTCTGTATCTAACATATACCATTCATTAGTAGAAATTTCTCGTAATCCAATTAGTCCTGTTCGGATGTTTTCCAAAAGAATTTCTCCATTTTCATCTGTTTCAAGAGTATCAATAAATTTGTTTTCATCTAAATTCCATATTTCGAATTCTACATTTGGTATTGGTGTTTTTTGGTCTCTACTATCAACTTTTACAATTCTTAAACTTCCTTTTTTATGCTCATTTGTAAGCTCTATCGTTTTTGTTTGTCCTGGTTGTATTTCTATTGTAATAGGAGTATCATCTTTTATATAGTCGTTATTTGCTGAAACCTCTACTAATTGATAACTGCCTGCCACAATATTTTCTGCTTTAGCATATCCATTTTCATTTGTCACTAATGTATCTATTGTTTCTCCATCTTTATTTCTTAATTCAAAACTTGTATTTGCAATTTTTTCTCCTGTTTCTGAATCTGCTTTCATTATTTCTAGACTTCCTGCATTTAACCAGTTAACGTTTAAATTTATTGTAGATGTTGGGTCTACTACTACTTTATATCTACTTGCAAGCCTTTGATAAGATTCGTTTGTAGATTTATATATTAGAGGTTGGAATTTATATTTATGATTGTTAATTGGTTCTGAAGTCCAACTTCCATTCACACTAAGAGGAGCTTCCAAGTGAAAATAGTCTCCTCCATTTATACTAACATTTCCTTGTTGCCTTGTACCTTTACTTTCATTTACTAATGTAACTCCTTCTTGTAAATTTACATTCAAGCTATAACTTGAATTTCCAGTCACTTGAACTGTTTGAGTTCTCTGAATATCTCCTTCTTTATATGCTGTTAAATTACTTTCTGTAAAATTCAAAGTCACATTTGGGACAGGCATACTATTAACATAGTCAATAAACGCTTGTGCTATACCATTACGATTACCATTTACAAAATGGTCTAGTGCCATAGTAGTATATACTATACCTTGAGCTTCACTATCAAAACTATAAGGCATATCTCCACCCCAGCCATAATAAAGTGTCTTTAGGACATTCTCATTATCCCAAACCTCTTCTGTAATTTCTGTACCTGATGGTGGCGTTTGTTTTCTGTGGTCTATGCAAAATGCCACTTGCCCATTAACTTGGAATTTACCAACTGTTGAGCCTCCATAACTTACTGAGCCAAAATATTCTACACTAAAAGTAGTTGCCAATATTATTACAGGCATTAATATACTTAATAGTAATACAAGTAAGGATATTCCACTAATTATTTTAAATTTATTCATATTTACCTCCTAAAAAAAGAAAGCCTATATTTAGCTTTCTAGATTTTATATATTTATTTAGATGTTTAAAATTCAAACCAGTCTGATTCTTCATACCATTGTCCGCTATCATTAAGTATGTAATGTTTTTCACCATTACTATTTACAGTTATTTTTTTATTATCGGTTTCTGAATCATTTGCTTCTTTATTTTCTTCTGTTTTGTATTTGGTAGGCTTATCGTTTGTATTGTTTTTTTCATTTGCACTTTTTTCTTGTGTTATAGTTGTTTTTGTTTCACTCTTTGTTTCTTCTACTTGCTTTTCATTAGTAATTGTATTTATTATCTCTTCATCTGTTTTTTCATTTAAATTATTTAAAACTTCTGATTCTTTTGTGTTTTCTATATTATTAACCTCGTCTGTATTTGCAATATCGTTAGGTAAGCTATTTGTTTCGACTTCATCTTCTTTAGCTGAAAGCATAAAGAAAATTAATCCTATAATTATTATTGCTAATAAAATTATTAAAATTGTAATAATTATCTTTTTCATAATCAATACCTCCTTTTTTCAATATAGCAAATTTTTTTCTTTTAGTCTAGGTTGAAACGTTTTAATTTTTTTCTAGTGCTTGTACACAAAGTCTTTTTTCTTTTTGTCCTTTTACACAAGTAATTAGCGTTATTCTATTGTCTTCTGTATTTTCAGTATCAGACCAGTCGGTTTCGTCTATGATTTCAATGTTTGATACCACATATTCTTTTGTTCCTAAAAAGCTAGTATAAGTAATAGTATCTCCATTTTCTAATGTATTTAATTTAGCCCAAAATTTACTTGTATTATGAGCTGCCAAACATACATTTCCGTTAAAATATGGAGAATTTGATAAATGTCCTACACCTTTTGCAAGTGTATCTAATGTAGTTCCTTCATAAATTGGTCCTTCATATCCTATTTTGTCTATCTTTATTACTCCGACTACTTTTTCACCATCAATTTCAAGCATTAAATCCTCGTCAGTAGTAACATTTTGTATTTCTATTCTGTTTTGAATATTATCATCAGAATAAGTTTCATATATATTGCTTATTTTATTCTTATCTGAAAAATATCTTACAATAAAAAAACTGGATATTGCAATTAATATAATAAAAATTATAATGATAGATATAATAATGGACCTTTTTATTTTTGTACTCATTTTCAACCTCCTCGTATAATATGTTTAACAATCAATTTTATAAAATAATTTTTACATTAA
>CAMMFK010000027.1 GCA_946496115.1 uncultured Clostridium sp. | reverse complement strand
ATATATATATATATACAGCCTCAAGGCTTTCAGCGATTTTTATCATCTGCTTTTTACTCCTGTTTTTTCTTTATTATACATTTTTCTGTGTAAAATTCCAAGCATCTTTGCACATTTGTTCTAAGTCTTTTTCTGCCTTCCATCCAAGATATTTTTCTGCTTTACTTGGGTCTGCATAGCATTCTGCAATATCTCCAGGTCTTCTTGGAGTTATTTCGTATTTTATTTTTTGTCCTGTTGCTTTTTCGAAATTCTTTACTATATCTAACACAGAATAGCCTTTTCCTGTTCCTAAATTGTATGCCTCTACTCCTGTCATTTTTTCAGCTCTTTCTAATGCTTTTAAATGCCCCTTTGCTAAATCAACTACATGGATATAGTCTCTAACTCCTGTACCATCTGGTGTTGGATAGTCATTACCAAATACATTTAGGTGATCTAATTTTCCGAGTGCTACTTGATTTATGTATGGCATTAAATTGTTAGGTATTCCATTTGGATTTTCTCCTATTAATCCACTTTCATGTGCCCCTATTGGGTTAAAATATCTAAGCAATATAACACTCCATTTATTATCTGAAACATATACATCATTTAATATTTGCTCTATCATTAATTTAGTTTGTCCATATGGATTTGTTGCAGATAATGGGAAGTCTTCTTTTATTGGTACTTCTTTTGGATCCCCATAAACTGTTGCAGATGAGCTAAATATTATTTTCTTTACATTATGAGCTTTCATAACTTCAAGTAAAACTAAGGTTCCATATATATTATTATCATAATATTCAATTGGTTTCGCTACTGATTCTCCAACTGCTTTTAGCCCTGCAAAATGTATTACTGCTGTAATGTCGTTATTTTCTTCAAATACTTTATTTAATTTATCTTTATCTCTTAAGTCCACTTCATAAAATTTAAAATCTTTATTTGTAATTTTTTTAATTGCCTCTAATGCAGATGGTTTACTATTAACAAAATTATCTACTACAACAACCTTTTCTCCCTTATTTAATAATTCTACTACTGTATGCGAGCCAATATATCCAGCTCCTCCTGTAACTAAAATAGACATAACTTTTTACCTCCTATTATTTATTTAATTATATAAATTACGATATATATCATAATCCTTCAAAATCTTCCTAACATACATATTAGTCTCATTATATGGTATATTTTCTATATCACTACCATCAGCCTCTATTATACCATCATCTATCCATCCTTGTACAGTCCCCATTCCTGCATTATAAGCTGCAAGTGAAATAGCTTCGTTTTGAAATATTGCAATTAAATCTGCAAAATATTTAACTCCAATTCTTATATTTGTTTCTGGATCATGTAAACTATCATTTGATACATATTCTATTGATACATTAGTTGCTACTTCTTCTGCTGTTTCATCCATAAGTTGCATAAGTCCTGCTGCACCTTTGCTAGATACAGCGTCATTATTAAAATTACTTTCTGCCTTTATTATTGCATATATTAACAGTGGGTCTATATTATATTCTTTTGCGTATTTTTCAACATATTCTGAATAGTCTTGTCTGTATATTAACTTTTGTATATTTTTGAAGTTTAATAATATTATTAATAAAATAACTATGATTGTAGTAAGTATTAATATTATTCTTCGCACTTCTTAACTCTCCTTTGCTGTCAATGGGGACGCCCATTTTTGACACTTTATTTTAACTCAAACCAAGTTTTTCCTTCAGATAGTTCTACTTTAAGTGGTACGTCTAACTGTGCTGCGTTTTCCATGCTTGATTTTAAAATTTCTTTTGCTTTTTCTTTTTGCTCTTCTTTTACTTCTAGAATAAGCTCATCATGTACTTGAAGAACTATTTTGGCATCCAAGTCTTTTATTTCATCAAAAACCTTGTTCATAGCTATTTTCATTATATCTGCTGCTGTTCCTTGAATAGGTGTATTCATTGATACTCTCGTTCCAAATTGTCTAACTACATAATTATTTGATTTTAATTCTGGTACATATCTTCTTCTGCCAAAAGCTGTTTCGACAAAGCCCTCTTTTTCAGCTTTTTTTACTATGCCATCCATAAATTCTTTTATTCCACCATATTTTTTCAAATAATTATCTATATAACTTTGTGCTTCTTTTCTTCCTATTTTTAATTGTTGTGATAATCCAAAAGCTGTTATACCATATATTATACCAAAGTTTACAGCTTTTGCGTTAGATCTTTGTTCTTTCGTTACTTTTGTAATTGGCACGCCAAATACTTTTGATGCAACTTGTCTGTGTATATCTTCATCATTTTTAAATGCTTCTATCATTGCTTTGTCTTTTGATATATGAGCTAAAACTCTTAGCTCTATTTGAGAATAGTCTGCATCAACATATACATATCCATCTTTTGCCTTAAATGATTTTTTTATATTTTTTCCTTCTCCTTCATGGCTAGGCAGATTTTGAAGGTTTGGATCTGTACAGCTTATTCTTCCCGTTGCAGTTATAGTTTGATTAAATACTGCATGTATTCTACTGTCTTTTGGATTTATATATACAATTAAGCCATCTACGTATGTTGAGCTTAATTTAATCAAACTTCTATATTCTAATACTTTTTCTACTATTGGATGCTCATGTTTTATACCTTCTAATGTTTCAACATCTGTTGCATATCCTTTTTTATTTTTCTTTGGCTCTGTTAATTTTAATTTTTCAAATAATATTTTTCCTAATTGCTGTGTTGAATTTATATTAAATTCTTCACCTGCATATTCATAAATTTCTTTTTTTACTTTTTCCAATCTTTCTTTTAGTTCTTTGCCAAATTTTTCAATTTCTTGTTTTTGTGCATTCATTCCATTAAATTGCATATCGCCAAGAACTCTAACAAGTGGCATTTCTATTTCTTCAAATAATTTTATAGAGCCATCTTCTTTCATTTTTTGCATTGTTATAGTATATAAACTGTTTAGTGCATAAACATATGCTCCAACTTCTTCTTTATTGGAAATGTCTTTTACTTGGTCAAACATATTAAGTTGCATATCTTCTTTTTTTGGTATTAAATCATCTAAATCTATATCTAAATATTGAGAAGCTATATCTTTTATATTATGTTTTGTATTTGTAGGATTTAGTATATATGCTGCAACATCTGCATCATATTTTATGCCTTTCATATTTATGCCATATTCTTTAAGCAAAACATAGTCTTCTTTAATGTTATAACTTATTTTGTCAATATTAGCATCTTCCATTATGATTTTTAGCTTTAAAATATCTTCTTTATCGTTTAATTTAGTATATATTATATTTCCATTTTTTTCGTATATACCTATGCCTAATATGTCCTTTTTTATAATTCTTGATTCATCATTTGATGAAGTTGTTTCAAAGTAGAAAATTAAATTTTTTGTTGCATTCAATTCTTTAACTAATTCATCAATACTTTTTTCTATTACATTTATTTTTATTTCTTCTTTTTTTGCATTTATTTCTTTATCTAAGCCAAATCTTTCTATGAATCTGTTAAAGTTAAGTCTTTTAAATATTTCTGCAACCTTTTCTCTATCCCAATCAACTATCTTTACATCTTCTAAATCTTCTTTTATTGGAGCATTTATATTTATTGTGCCTAATTCTTTTGAAAGTTCTGCTAAATCTTGATTTTTTATTAATGTATCTTTTAACTTTGATGTTAAATCTACTGTTCCATCTTGCAAAGCTTTATATAAATTTGCTATTGTCTTAAACTGTTTTATAAGGCTTGTACCAGTTTTAGGTCCAACATTTGGAACTCCTGGAATTTCATCTGATGAGTCTCCCATCAGTGCTTTTACTTCTATTAAATCAATTGGCTCTAAGCCATATTCCTCCTCAACCTTTTCTTTTGTATAAATTTCTGTTTCAGTTTTTCCCATTTTTGTCCTAGGAATTCTAACTGTAATATGATCTTCAATTAATTGGAATAGGTCTCTATCTCCTGAAAGTATATACACATCTTTGGCTTCATGAGCAAACTTCTTGGCTAATGTTCCTAATATGTCATCTCCTTCATAATCTGCCATCTCTATTATTTTTATGTTCATTGCAGTTAAAACTTCTTTTATAACCGGCATTTGCTCAGCAAGCTCATTTGGCATAGCATGTCTATGCTTTTTATATCCTTCATACATTTTTTTTCTAGTATCTGCTGCTGTTTTTGAGTCAAATGCAATTGCCATATATTTAGGCTCCACTTCTTCCATATTTTTGAACATTATAGATAAAAATCCATATATTGCATTTGTATAGTGACCATCTTTTGTTGTTAACATTTTATTACCCATTATTCCATAAAATGCTCTGTTCATTATACTGTTACCATCAATTAATAAAACTTTTTCCATACTGCCTCCATTTGTTTCTTTTTTCATTCTAAGCTCCATTTTTTAATTCATACTTTTTCCTTTAATTTTTGTTCTTTTTCTTTTAGTAAATTATCTTGTAATCCCATAAATATTGTAAATGCAATTTGTATACATAGAATTGTTATAATTAGCATTCTGTTTGTAAAAAAACTATGAACTAGTGAGTGATTTTTAATTACACCAAACCACAAGAATGGAAATAATGCAATAACTGCAAAAATCAGTGATTTTAAGCCTTCTATTTTAGATGTATTTATCTTTTTTATTTTTTTTAGATAAACTTCTTTTGATAGTCCTATTATTGTATAAATAGCTAATAGTGCCACAAAAATATATATTACTTTCTTTCCCAAATTTTTTAAATTCATACTTACTACATCAAAATAAGTATAACTTCCCATATCACTTGTTCTATAAATTATTTGGTATATAGCATCTTTTATTATTTGTCTGTTTAATGTTAAATCTGTAATAACCCATTTTAAAGTCCAACATAGTACATATCCCACAGCCCACGAAACACATAATTTTATACAATCTAAATATAATTTTTTGTTACACTCTTTTATATTTAATAACACATACAAAGGTAAAGTAAGTCCCAATGTTATTAAAGGAGTAGTTAATAAGTCAAAAAAGCTTGTTACTATTCCAATGCACAAAAATACCGTTCCTGCATTTTTAAACTTTCCATTTTTTAACAAGATAAAATTCATTGCTATTAATGCAATTATAAATGGAGTTATTTGATTAAGTGCATTGCTTATAAAAAATATATTTATTAATCCAAGAGATATTAAATAAATAAATGCAGTAATAATATTTAATTTTTTTATTATTAAAAATAATGACATTATAATAAGTATAATTGTTAGTGTAAATAATAATGTTCTAATTGTATCTAAGTCCATTATTGCTAAAAGAGGCCTTAAAAATATTAAATATCCATGCCAATATCTAGGATATTCATATGAATCTACTATATTTTCTCCATGCATTAAGCCATATAATTCTGAAACTTGGAAAGTGTTTCCATAATCATCTACATAATTTGGGCTTGCTGCCACATGCTTTTCTATTTCTACATGCTCATTTAAAGTTTGACCTGGTATGTAATTTTTCCTATCAAGCATCATTGATATATAAGGATGTGTACTATCTATTGAATAAGCTGTATTTATCATTAGAGCATCTGTAAAATAAAATAGACTGACTTCTCCTATCGAAGTTGTAATAGTTTCTTTTTCACCATTTTCAATTAAAATTTCTGATGACTTTTTTACATTTTCTTGCATTACACTTGATGGAATTAATGAACTTAAAAATAATAATGCAATTAAAATTATCATTGTAATTATAAATGTAAAAACATATTTTCCTATAGTTTTAACCATTGTTTTATCCTTTTTTATTATTAATATTTTATCATTTAGTTTTCATTATATTCTATTCCTAGGTGCTTATATGCCTCTGGAAGTGCTATTCTTCCTCTAGGCGTTCTAGATATATACCCTATTTGTATTAAGTATGGTTCGTATACGTCTTCTATTGTTGTTACTTCTTCACCTAATGTTGTAGCTAGTGTTTCTATACCTACTGGTCTACCTTGATATTTTTCAATTAATGTTCTTAGCAATCTTCTGTCAATTGAATCTAGTCCTATATCATCTATGTCTAATTTATTTAAAGCTATTTTGGCTATATCTAAAGTAATTGTTCCATTTCCAAGAACTGCTGCATAATCTCTTACTCTTTTTAATAATCTATTTGCAATTCTTGGAGTCCCTCTCGAACGTTTTGCTATTTCAACTGCTGCATCGTTTTCTATTGCAATATTTAGTATATTTGCGGACCTTTTTACTATAGTTGTTAATTCTTCGCTATTGTATAATTCTAGTCTTTCTACTATACCAAATCTATCTCTAAGAGGTGTAGTTAATGCTCCTGCTCTTGTAGTTGCACCTATTAAAGTAAACTTTGGTAAGTCTAATCTTATTGATCTAGCACTAGGTCCTTTTCCTATAATTATATCTAATGTAAAATCTTCTAATGCTGGATATAAAATTTCTTCTACACTTTTATTTAATCTATGTATTTCATCAATAAATAAAACATCAAATTCTGAAAGATTTGTTAATAGTGCTGCTAAGTCTCCAGGCTTTTCTATTGCTGGACCTGATGTTATTTTTAAGTTTGAATTCATTTCATGAGAAATTATATTTGCAAGCGTTGTTTTTCCAAGTCCAGGTGGTCCATATAAAAGTACGTGATCTAAGGGTTCTTCTCTCTTTTTAGCCGCTTCTATATAGATTTTCATGTTTTCTTTTACTTTAGTTTGTCCTATATATTCATTTAAGTTTTTGGGTCTAAGCACATTTTCTTGCTGTGATTCTTGATCATCAACAACATTTGGTGTAATCAAATTCTCTTCTTCCATTGCAAAAGTCCTTTCTAAAATGAATCAATTTATATTACATTTCTACAAAGGCTACAATAAATGCGGAAAAATGTATATTGGAGCCTTGGTATAAAAGTATTGTATTATAAATTTATTTATTTTTGTAATGCTTTTCCTTTATACTTTTGATTTCTTCATTCTTAAAGTTTACTAATTCTTTGTAGCCAATTGCAATAATTGCAATTACTATTAGTGCAAAAGATAATGCTTTCCATATGCCATCATCTATTAGTATAACTGCAAACATTCCTAGTGTAGCACTTGCTCCATAAAGTATTGCCACAGCTTGTCTTTGTGAAAATCCTCTTTTCATTAATCTATGATGCAAATGTCCTTTATCTGCTTGAAACACTGCTTTTATAGATTTGCCCTTTATTATTCTTCTTATTATAGCAAAAATAGTATCGAAAATAGGAAATGCAAGTACAAGTATTGGCGCTATTAAAACAACAAGTGTAACTGTTTTTGCGACACCAAGTATGGAAATTGTAGCCAAACTAAAGCCTAGAAACTGTGCTCCTACATCACCAATAAAAGTTTTTGCTGGATTTAAATTGAACGGTAAAAATCCTCCTATTGCACCAGCCAAAGCAGTTATTAATATTATTGATATAAGTGGAGAGTTATTTGTGGCAAATATTATAAGTAAGCTTATACAAGATATTAGTGAAACTCCTGAAGATAAACCATCTAACCCATCTATTAGATTAATTGCATTTGTTATTCCAACCAGCCAGCCAATTGTAAGTATAAAACTCAATGCTGGATGAATAGTTGTTTCATTTATTGTATCAATTCTTATTCCAAAAAAGTAAATAATTAATGCAGCTAAAACTTGTCCTATTAGTTTTTGCCAAGGCTTTAATGTTTTTATATCATCTATATATGCAAATATACTTAAGACTATTATTCCAATTAAAAATCCTAAAAGCTTCATTTTGTAATTGTCTGGTCCATCTAGTTGCAAATTTTCTTCAATAGACATAGTAATTATTAAATAAATAGCGGAAACTAAGAATCCGGCAATTACTGCTAACCCACCAATTCTAGGAATAGGCCTTTTATTCACTCTTCTATCTGATGGATAGTCTATAGCTCCTACTTTCTTTGCTAATTTTATTGTGTATGGTACCATGACAAATGATGTTATAAATGCTAATAAGAATGCTATTGCAATATCTCCCCACATATTGTTTTACCTCCTACGTTTGATTTGGCTTTTTTTATTGTATTTTTACGTATTACTCGTTTTCTTCTCTTTTTCCATTGTATTCATTCACTAAATAAAGTGGTCTATTTTTTGATGCATTAAATATTCTTCCTAAGTATTCTCCTATTATTCCAAATAGTAAAATCTGAACACCTGAGAAAAATAATACTAGTAAAATTATCGCTTGAAATGCTTGGATGGCTACATTTAATCTTATGCACTTTATTATTACATATATGAAATACACTAGTAATGCTAAGAAAGTTGGTATAGCTATATATGTAGATATTCTAAGTGGTGATGTTGTAAATGATGTTATTCCATCTATTGCAAGATTTACTAGTTTTTTATAATTCCATTTTGTTTTTCCTGCAACTCGTGCATCTCTATCATACATTACAGCTTTCTTCTTATAACCGATCCAACTAAACATGGATTTTGAGTTTCTATCTGTTTCTCTAAGTTTTTTCAGTGCATTTACACATCTTCGATCTAAAAGTCTGAAATCTCCTGTATCCTTTTGAATAGGTACTGATGTAAGCATTTGCAATACTCTATAATACATTTTTGATGTAAATTTTTTCAAAAAACTTTCTCCAGCTCTAGATTTTCTTTGAGCATAAACATCATCATAACCTTCTTCCCAGTATTTAATCATTTCTGGTATTAATTCTGGTGGATCCTGTAGATCTGCATCCATAAATATAATGGCATCTCCTTTTGCATAGTCTAGTCCTGCTATCATAGCAGTTTCTTTACCAAAATTTCTTGAAAAATCCACATATGAAATTCTAGAATCTTTTTCTCTATATTCTTTAATTAAATTAAGTGTGTTGTCTTTTGATCCATCATTTACAAATAATATCTCAAATTCATAATTTTCTATACTGTTTATTAATTTTTCTAATCTTTCATACAAAAAAGGTAAAGATTCTTCCTCATTGTATGCTGGTATAATAATTGTTATTTTTTTCATATTTTTAACTCCTTAAAAACTTCAACATGCTTTATTTAGTTTACTATTTTTTCTGTATTCTACTTCATTTAATTTTATTTCAAATTCTTGTTTTGATTTATTTATAATGGTTTGCAGTGTAAGTCCTCCAAAGAATGATTGAACCATACACATATAGAAGAATACACTTGCTACAAATGATGGCATTTTTGGTACTAGCCCACTATTTACATAGTCAATTAATACTGGTATTAAAAATGCTGTACCTATTATACCACAAATTAGAGCAATCCATAAGAAAAATGAAAGTGGTTTATAATTTTTATATAAAGAGATAATTGTCTTTATTACTTTTGCTCCATCAGCATAAGTATTTAGCTTAGAAAAACTTCCTTTGGGTCTATCTCTATACTCTATTATTACATTTTCCCAATTTAAATTTTTATCTAAAGTGTGGATTGTCATTTCTGTTTCTATTTCAAAACCTTTTGACAATACTGGAAATGTTTTTACAAATCTATAACTAAATGCTCTATATCCTGTCATTACATCTCTTATTTTACTTTTATATATTAAATTTATCAAGCCCCTAACAATTACATTTCCTATATTATGAAAAGGTCTTTTATTTTCTTCAAAATACGTTGAAGATAATCTGTCTCCTATTACCATGTCAACATTTTTGTTTAATACTAAATCGCACATTTTTCTGGCATCTTCTGCTGGATATGTGTCATCACCATCAGTCATAATATAACACTCAGCATCTATTTCTCTAAACATTGTTCTTATGACATTTCCCTTACCTTGTTTTCTTTCGTATCTTACAATAGCTCCGGCTTTTTTTGCAATTTCATCTGTCCCATCTTTTGAATTATTGTCATACACATAAATTGTAGCTTCTGGCAATTCTCTTTTAAAATCTTTTATTACCTTTTCAATAGTTTTTGCTTCATTGTAGCAAGGTATTAAAACTGCTATTTTGTCCATTTTTACTTCCTTTCTTTTGTCATTAATAAACTTAATTTCACATTCAAAATTTATTCAAAATCTACAATATACATTTTTCCGCATTTGCCTCACGGTTTCGCTTACGCGAAAGCGCTTGCACGCTCCGTCTTCGCTTCTAAGTGCAAGACAAAAGTGTGTGACATCGTTATCAGCTACGCTACGCTAAAAGCTCCAAAACATATATTGTAGATTTTGGATAAAATTCAAGTTTACAAATGACAAATTACAATCGCTAAAATTGCCCAAATTTGCAAAACCACTCCAATAATGGCAATTGTTTTACAAGTATTTTCATCACTATAATCTGTTTTAACTTTTAACTGACTTCCGATTAATAAAGCAACTAAAGGCAATATTGGTATAAAATATCTACCCTGTATTCCCAAAACAGAATCACTTCCAATCGTTGTCCATTGTACATATAAGCTTGTGAATATTAATCCTACAACTGCTATAGCAGCTATAGTAATCCATACTTTTTGATAGAGTTTGAACTTATCTTTAATAGTTTGATCTGTAATTGTAATCCATATAAGTATAAAGCATAAAATGTATGGAACTATAGAGTTTAGTTGTACAAGTTCTCCCCAACCAAGCTCACCACCAAACATTGAGTAAATGTACTCTTGTCCATTTAAGTTTACTGTATATAAACAGTTTTGTAAATACTTAATTGGATTTGTCAATATACTTATTACTTGTATAGAAGAGTCTCTTTCTCTAAAGTGGGATAAATATATTCCTGCTACCATTAGCCATATTAAATTTAATACTACAGCAATTGCTCCAATAATGAATATATTTTTTATTTTCTTTTCATTTTTGAATTTTTCTTTAGGTATTATAAATAGTAGTAATATTAGTGGTAAATATACTATTTTGCACATTGCCATAATTACTGATAATACTGTAAGTATAGCTATTTTTTTGCCATCTATAATATGATTTTCTTTGCTAAAGGCTAAGCTTAATATATATGCTATATAGAAAAATGCCATTGAAATAGTCATTGCATCAGGTGATAGTGACGAAAATCCTTCTATTGCAATCGGTATGAAAGATAATAATAGTAATATCTTTTTTCCAAATGGTATTTTCTTAATTGCAAAATATATTAAGATTATAGAAAATACCATATTTATTATTCTTCCGCCATAAGCTAAAAGTAACACTTTATCTGTAAATATTCTAGTTATAAATATACCTATTGCTTGTGGTATATATTGTACAAAAGAATATACTGCTGATGTTTCTGAATATAATAGAGCTGTATCTTCTTTATCTAGTTCTGCATTTAAACTCTCCCTAACTTTGGCATATGTTATGCTTTGCCAATCATCTGTTGTTACATCACTTATGCTTTGTGGTAAGATGGTTCCTAAAGTATCCCCATCTACTTCTTCCATAAGTTTTCCAGTTGATACCTCATATGCTCTATACCAATGATAAATTTCGTCGTGATTTTTAAATGTTGGCATACAAATTATATAAAATAAACATATAACTGGAATAGTTATTAAAAATATGTTTTCTACTTTTATATTTTTTCTGTATCTTAAATAAATACTAATAAATATTACATAAACTGTTATTGCTAGTGTTATTACTATAAAGAAAATTAGCTTGTTGTTATTTAAATAATACTCTCTTATTCCAAGTATTCCTTTAACTTCTTGTCCATCTACTGTAAAATTTTCTAATGAATCGTGATTTTTAGAGATTTGCTCTGTATTTTCCATTGATTTGTATCTTACAGAAAAAAACTTATCTACAGTTTCATTTGAATTTTGTGGTTCATATTTTATATATAATGTATAAATTTTTCCCTCAGAATTTTTTTGTTTTTTAAATTTAAATTCATAAGTACTATTTTCTCTTATATAATTTCTTGATATTTTTTCTTCTTTTATTAAGTTACCATTTTCGTCATTAATTCCAATTGTTACTTCACTAAAATTCCCATATTCATCTTTAAATGGTTCAAAATCTATGTCTACCCTTTCAAAATTGTTTTGATTGCTTAATATTTTTTGTTCTATTATTGTTTCTACTTTTATATTTTTTATGTAATTATCTGTTTCTATATTTTCACTTGTATTATATAGTTTATCTGAAACCTCAAGTGCATAAATAGCCATAGCTATTATTGCTATTATACTGATAAAAAATATTAAGAAAAATTTCCAATCTTGTTTTATTTTTTCCATATAACTCATCCTTTTTAGTTTTTGTAATTTTAAATTATACTACTTTGTTTACAATTCCAAGTTTATTTAATCAAAATCTACAATAATGTAGTGTATCGTTAATGAATATAATTTGTTCTGTATTAAATTTATCCCAGTCTTGTTCTGAAAAGTTTTGTTTTATTTCTTCATCAACTTTTCCATTAGTTAAATCAAGATTATTGTAATAGTTAATCATATCAGTAATTGCCCAATCAGCATAAAATCCGCTTATGTTTATATCTTGACTTACCCATAATCCTTTATATGTAAAGCTTATTTCTTTATCTTTATAAATGCATATTTTTGTAACTTTATTACCTGTTTCTCGCTCATACTTTTGTATTTCTTCTCCTATACTTAAGCAGTTTGTTTTATCCAAATAATTTAATATATAATGGTCTATTTCTATTTTGTTAAAATTATATAATTCTAGTATTAATAAAGTGATACTAATAATTCCTAGTACAATATATGCTAAATTATATATTATCTTATTTGTATTATTTAAACTTGATTTTTTAACATTATTCAATTTATCTGTACTAATAATATTTACTAAAACAAAAATGCAAATTATTCCCACAATTGCTCCAAATGGATAAGTTGATCTTGGAACAAACCAAATTGATTCAGTATTTTGCATTAGTTGAGGAACTATTGTTAAACCTAATGTTATAATTATTACATATATTACTCCTAGAAGCTTTAGGATCTTTTTACTTAATTTTTCTTTGTAATTTATGAAAAGTAAAGCTATGGTTAAAACTATTAATACAACTACCGCTATTTGAAAAGTATATTTGGGTAATATATTATATAATTGAAACATTTTCTCAGAACCTTCTGAAATCTTTTGTATTGATTCCGTAAAATTAATTGGTCCACTTACTCTATTATTTGAAAAAAATAATCTTATTATTAGCAAGTTAATAATTGCAGGTATTCCATATCCTAATAAAGCAATTATATTACATTTTATAAATTCTTTTACATTTGTAGAATAACCTACTATGTATACAGTTGATAATGCAATAAATAAACCTATTACACCTTGATAGCTGAATGTAGCTATAAACATAAATAAAAATACATATTTTAAGGACTTTTTGTCTCCTTCTAAATATTTTACAAATTTTGCAAAAGCAAGTACTGACAATAATACTGCTAAAGTTAATATTCCTTTTTCTAGGAATAAAAATAATTCTATTGTAAACGGATTAATTATTGTAATTGTGCTTACCACTAAGCATATAAATTTATTTTTTACTTTTTTATTTATTACTAAAAACAAATTATATATCGAAAGTGTTATGCATAATAATGCCAAAATAAAAGAAGATAAATATATTAGATAATCACTAAAGTGGAAGGCATTTACCAATGCCCACCAAAGTGCTGTTATAAATCTTCCAGACAGCATAAAGTGGTTAATTCTTGATATAACAGTATCACTAAAAAGACTATATGAATCTGTTGCATATTCTATTTTAATAAATATTGCAAAAAAAACTAAAGTTATTAATAAACTAAAATATAAATTTTTATCATTTAATTTTTTTATAACTTTTTGCATCTTTTCTTGTATGATAACTTATATATCATACTCTCCTTTCTATCTTAGTCATAATTGCTTACTTTTTTAATTAATTTCATAATACCAGTCTTTTGTAATAATCTTATTATTCCTCTATACCATTTATGTTGCCACATTTTATCTTTAAATACTTCAAATTTATAATTTTGTGCATCATCTATTTTAAATCCATAGTAATTATTGTATTGTTTTATTTCCCATAAAGTTTTATCACTCATACTTAATAATTTGTTTGTAATTAGCTCTTTACAAATATCTATGTTTTTGTCTGAAATTATTTTTTGTGGATTTGGATTTTTAACTACATTTTCCATTATTGATGACATTTTAATTACCATTTGATCAATAGTAAATCCATTTAAAATTCTTTTTCTACAATTTGCTTTATAGGTTTTTAAGTTTTTTAGTACCTTATTAATTGCATCAATATAATTTTGTACTTCTTCTTCACTATAATTACAGTCTGTAATATCTTCTTCTTTTTGCATGCAAGGAACTATTACTCCTGTAGTTTCATCTATAAGTTCTTTTTGTCCTCCTACATCACTTGAAACTACTGGTATTCCCATAGCTAAAGATTCATAAGCTGTAAGTGCTAACCCCTCTTTTATAGAACAATTTATTGTTAAATCACTAATGCTATATATTTCATCTGTTTTATTAGTTCTTCCTAAGAAAATCATATTATTTGTTAATTTATATTTATTTGCAACTGATTTCATTTTGTTTAATAAGTTACCATCACCTACAACAAGTATTACAAAGTCGTCTCTTGTTTGTTTTAATTTTTTTGCTATTTCCAATAATAAAAACGGTCTTTTTTGTTCCGAAATTCTACAAATATAGCTAATTATGTATTTATCTTTAGGAAGTTCATATTTTTGTTTTAATTCTTCTTTATTATATTTACTAGGATCGTATTTATTTTCATCTACACCTATGTATACAGTTTTTATTTCATCCTTATTTCTATTAAAGTGATTTACTAATACATTCTTGCTGTTTTCGTTACATACTAAAGTTTTATCAATTACTGAAGATACTCCACTTGAATCTCTAGAATATCCGCCATTACGATTATACCATTCTTCCATATGTACATAGTCAATAATAGGAATTTGAGGATGTTTAGCTTTTATATATGGTAATAGGCTATAACCTAATTCACTATTAGTATTTAGTATAAGATTTATATTGTTTTTTTGAATAATATAATTTATAAATGCTGGCCAATATTTTTGATCTAAAAATGTAGTCAAATCATATACTGTTGCATATTGTTCAAATGATTGCCTATATATATTAATTGCAGGTTCAGTAGAGATGATTGTTATGTCATATTTAGATTTATCTAATCTAGATATTAAATCTAAATTAAATCTATCTGCTCCTCCCATAATCATCCATGGAATTATCATAAGGATGTTTATTTTATTATTATCTTTTTGTTTTAATTTAGGTACATCTTTAAATTCATCTTTTATAATATCCCAATCATAATTGTAAATTGGATATTGAATAGCCTTTACTTTCTTTTTTATTTTTTTTGCTGTATTGTTTATAATTTCCATCGCTCTTTTTTTATTTTGAGTTGCTTTTTGTAGTTCTCCAGAATTTACTTTTCTTCTATACCAAAATCCATAAAAGTTTACGCGTACTGGAAATTTTTCTTTTGCAATTAATTTCAACCAAAAATTCCAATCTTCATTAATAGATTTTTCTCGAAGTTCGTATCCATTAACTTCTTCAAAGTCTTTTTTTCTAATAAGTGAAGTAGCTATTAAATCATTTATTTTCTTCATTCTATTTGAGTCAAAATACTTATTCCATGTATATTCATTGCCCTCAAACCCAACAGAATCTGTATATGCCCAAGTAGCTTTAGCATTGGTTTCTAATGTAAAATATAAGCATTCTAAATAAGTTGGCTCTATTAGGTCATCTGAATCCAAAAAGCACAAGTATTTACTAGATTTTGAAGATCTTAAAGCTCCATAGTCTCTTGTAGCTGCTAATCCTTCATTTTGTTTGTGAAATACTTTTATTCTAGAATCTAATTTTGTCACTTTTTCTAGTTCTCTTAAGCTTTCTTCATCTTTTGATCCATCATCTATAATTAGTAACTCAAAATTTGGAAAAGTTTGATTTAAGACACTATTTACGCATTGCCTTATATATTTGCCATCATTATAAAAAGGTGTAATTATAGATATTATTGGTTCTATTTTTGTATCATATTCTAATATATTTAAATCTTTTCCTGGCTCTTTTGAAAAGTCAAAGTTCATTTTTATTTCCTTTCTAACATCCCTTTAATTTACTGCTTAATAACTTTTTATTCCATGCTCCAATATATATTCTTCCGCATTTGCCTCACGGTTTCGCTTACGCGAAAACGCTTGCACGCTCACTTCGACAGATATACTTAGTTATAATTAAAATGCTCACGCTGTCTCAGGTCTCTAAAAGCTCCAGAACATATATTGGAGCATTTATTTAAAGTTCTTCCGCAAATCTCTTTTGAAGTTTATTAAATATTAAATAACCTACTATGCAAAGCACTACTCCAATTGCTAATACTATTAGCAAAGTAGAAATATCTGGCGATGTTTGTCCCCAGAAAATATCTCTATAACCCTCAATTATGTATGTCATTGGATTAAATTTTAATATCCATTGAAAGTTTACTGGTATAACATCTACTGCATACACAATTGGTGTTGCATAAAAGAATAATTGTAAAAGTACGCCTATAAAATGTTGTAAGTCTCTAAAGTATACTGTAACACTTGATACTATCAAAGAAATTCCAAGTAACATTATATACTGTACCAATAATACTAATGGATAAAATATAATATTTATAGTAATTTCAAGACCATATCCAAATGTAAATAATAAAGCTAATATTGAAGATATTAATAATGTGACTGTTTCACTTGTCACCACTGAAATAGGTAATATTTCTCTAGGAAAA
>CAMMFK010000026.1 GCA_946496115.1 uncultured Clostridium sp. | reverse complement strand
CAAGAGCTTATATAAGACATTTAGTAAAATGTAATGAAATATTAGGAGTAAGATTATTGTCAATTCATAATATAAAATTCTTGACTAATTTAATGGAAAGAGTTAGAATTGAAATTGAAAATGACAACTTGGCTAATTTTGTAAAAGATTTCTACAAAAAATATGGATATGCAAAAGATTAAAAATGAGTTTCATCCATGTGTATAGTAAAAAGGGAAGGAATGAAATTTTATATGGATTTAATACAAAACATTCCGGAAAATAATAATAAAAAAGTTTCGGGGATAAAAATAGGATTTATTATAGTGATTATTTTAATTATTTTACTTATTGTAGCAGCAGGGGCCATTTGGATATATAGCCAAAGAATAGCAAGTTCTCAGTTTAAATTTAATCTAGATGGTAGAAGACAGAATAATTACTCAAATAACATGTTTATTTTTCAAGAAAATAAAGTATATATATCTATTAGGGATATAGCACCACTACTAGGATATAATGTATATAATGGTGGATATGGAGAATATACAGAAGATAGAACAAAATGTTATGTCAATAACTCGAAAGAAATAGTCTCTTTTGAGTTAAACTCAAACAAAATATATAAATATAATGCAACTACATCAGGAGACAGTGAAAGTCAAACTTTTAATTTAGATGAACCAATAATAGCATCTGGAAGTAATTTATATATTAGTTCAGAAGGTATAGGTAGAGCTTTTAATGTTATGTTTAACTACAATCAAGAAAATAATGAAGTAGCAATTTTTAGTCTTGGCTACTTAGCAAATTACTATTCTGGACAAATAAGTAATGCAGCTATAATATCAGACTCTAGTAGTTTGTCAGAATCGGTTATATACAATAATCAAAAGGCTCTTTTATATAATATGATAGTAATAAAAGATTCATCCACAAATTTATATGGAGTAGCAAGTTTATCAGATCCAACCAGTGTAATTATAGGAACAAGATATGCAAGTATTGAATTCATGGAAGGAAGTAATGACTTTATTGTAAAAACTTCTCAAAATAAGATGGGCATAATTGGTAATGATGGCATAACAAAAGTTAGACTTGAATATGACGACATAAAAGAATTGGATAAAAACTTAGGTTTATATTTAGTAACCAGTAATAACAGACAAGGAGTAGTAAATAGCAATGGAAAAATAATTGTTTATCAAGACTATGATCAAATAGGATTACCTAATACTATAAATGATACAAATGTAACAAATAAGTATATTTTATTTGATAATTGTATTCCTGTTGAAAGAAATGATAAATGGGGTCTTATTGACATAAATGGTAATGAAATTGCTCCAATGCAATATGATGGATTTGGATGTGACGCAGATACATCAGTAGATTCAAGATACACAGATGTATTAATTATTCCAGAATTAAATGGTATAGTTGTAGAACTAGATGAAGTAAATGGTAATACGAGAAATAAAAAATATGGAGTAATAACGGCAGATGGCAATTTATTTATAAATATAGTATTAGATAATATATATGCACTAACAACACAAGGAGAGACAACATATTATGCATCTGTACAAGGGCAAATAATAGATTTAGTAGATTTTGTACGTCAGCAACAAACTAATACATCACAAAATAATGAAAATAATATTAGCAATAATAATCAAGTAAATAATGTACAAACAAACAATACTTAAGTAAATGAGATTTTAGGAGGGTAAATGGAAACTAAACAACTTATAATAACAATAGTTACTATTTTACTAATATTAGCATTATATTATATAACTTTACTTCCAAAGAAGAAGCAAGAAAAAGAAATAAAAAAAATGCAAGATGATCTGAAAAAGGGTGACCAAGTCATAACTTATACAGGACTTTCTGGCACAATAGAAGAAATTTTAGAGGATAGAATAATCTTAAATACTCGTCCAGATAACATAAAATTATCTATAGAAAAATGGGCAGTTGCGGGATTAGATGATAGAACAATAGATAATAAATAAAAAGTTGATATAAAGGTATAATCCATATGTATTTATCATATATTTATAATGAAAGAGAGGTAAATACATATGGAAAAAATAGAAAATGTTAATAAAACATTAGGTAATGGAAATATAAGAAAAATATTTATCGGAACCGGAATAGCCTTTATTATAACATTAATAAGTCTATTAATTATTTCTATAATATTAACATTTACTAATGTGTCAGAAAATATTATAACAGTATCTGTTATAGTAATATCTGCATTTAGTATATTTATAGGTAGCATAATTAGTGCAACAAAATTAAACAAAAATGGGATATTAAATGGTTCCTTTGTGGGAGCTATTTATATGATAACAATTTATCTTTTGTCAAGTATATTTGTGTCAGGATTTAATATGAATATACAAGCAATTTTAATGATAGTTATTTCAATTTTTGCAGGAATGACAGGTGGTATAATTGGAGTAAATATGCATAAATAATAGGATGGCTGTTAGTAATTAGGCAAAAAAATATACTAATTAAAATAGCTATTTCTAATAATAGAAAGGAATATAGTAAAAATGAAAGCTCAAAAAAAACTAAGCATTTTATTAATTATTTTATTAATTATTTTAATTAGTATAATATCATTTGTTGGAATTTTTTATCAAGACAAAAATCAAATGGTAAATATAATTCCAAATTATACTTTAGGAACAGACTTAAAAGGATATAGAAAAATAGTATTAACTGTTGATGAAAGTGATGAAAGCAACACAGAAGATATACTTAAGTATGAGAACTATGTTAAATCAGCAAATGTAATTAAAGCAAGATTAAAATCAATGAAAATAGAAGACTATACTGTAAGAAGTGATGAAGCGACAGGTCAAATAGAAATAACGATACCTGAAAATGATCAAACAGAATATATATTATCTGACATAACTCAAAAAGGTGTATTTGAGATTAGAAATACAGCCAATAACGAAGTACTTATGAATAATGACGACATTAGAAATGTAGAAGTTAATGCTGTTCCTTCTTCGTATAATAATGATTCATCAGCAGTATACATGGATATCAATTTTAATAATAGTGGTTCAAGGAAATTTAGAGATATAACTAGAGATTATCAAAATATTATTACAAATGAAACAAATACAAATACTTCGAATGAAACTAGTAATGAAATTGCAGAAGAAACTACTGAAGAAGACAATACAACAGAAATAGGACTATATATAGATGGTACAAGCATGATGACAACATCATTTTCACAAATTATAGATAATGGTGTAATGTCTTTATCATTAGGAAGTAGCTCATCAGCCGATCAAACTAAAATACTTACATATCAAGCAGAAAGTTTATCAGCAATACTAGAAAATGATGCTATGCCAATACAATATTCTGTATCAGGAAATATATATATATCATCACCAATAGAGCAAAACACAATAAATATTTTAATAGGAATAGCTGTTTGTATAGCAATATTGATGTTAATTTTACTAATAATAAAATATAAAGAAAAAGGTGTTATAGTATCAATTTGTTCTGTAGGATTCATTGCCACATACTTATTAATACTTAGATATACAAACGTAGTTATTACTTTAGAAGGTATGTTCGCTATAGCATTAGTTTTTGTAATAAATTATATCTTTAATATAATGATCTTGAATAGATTCCAAAATAATATAGAAAAGACATTTACAAAAGCTATAACAAAGTTTAGTTTGAGTATGGTACCAATACTTATTTTAGCAGTAGTATGTTGCTTCTCAAGTTGGATGTCATTATTTAGCTTCGGAATGATAGTATTTTGGGGACTTGTTGTGAGTGTAATTTATAATTTACTAATTACTAGAGCGTTTCTAAAATGTGTAGGTAATAGTAGTAAGGAAAAAAATAGCAATAAAAAAGATAAAACTAAAAAAGACACTAAAAGTAAATAAAAATCATTTTCGGTCAGAAAGGAACAATAAAATGAGTAAAAAAAGTAAAATAATGAGCATTATTTTAGTCATTATATTTATAATTGCAATAGTGCTTACAGGAATAAGAGGCTTAAATGTTGATTTAAATTATGCAGAAGGAGTATCTATATTATTTGATTTAGACCAACAATTTAATACTAGTGACATAGAAAATATAGCTAAAGAAATATGGCCAGACGGAAAAATCCTGGTACAAAAGGTAGAAGTATATGATGAAACAGCACTTATAAAAGTGTATGGTGTAAATGATGAACAATTACAAACTTTAGCAGATAAAGTAAATGAAAAATATGGTTTAGAATTAACTAAAGAAGATTTAACATTACAACATAATTCAAATGTTCAAATTAGAGACATTGTAAGACCATATTTAATACCTGTTTTAGTTTCAGTAGCTTTAATAGTAGTATATTACTCAATTAGATTTAAAGGTGTAAAAGAAATACTAAATTTACTTGTAAAATTATTATTTGCAGGTGGTATATTATTTAGTATATATGCAATAACTGAATTACCTATTAATGTGATTACAATGCCAATTGGAATGTTGGTATTTGCAGGTGTTACAATGTATGTAACAATAAAATATGAAAATGGAAAATTTGCAAAATAAATTTTCAATTTAGGACCGTTCAAAATAAAAAATTCTTGATTTTAATTAAAACCTGTGTTACAATAAAAATATAGTTAAATAATAAAAATCTAAGAAAAAGCAAAGTAAGTAAATAATAAACATATTACAGAGAGGCGGAAAGCTGAGAAACGCCATATGTTATTTACTGAAATTTCACTTTTGAGATTCTTTTCTGAAATAGTAGTAGGAAAAGCGGTTGCACCGTTAAAACTTCAGAGGTTAGTTTATTATATAAATTAATAAAATTAGGTGGTACAACGAACTATTCGTCCTATGGGCGGATAGTTCGTTTTTGTATCCGGAAAGGAAGGTAAAAATGGAGGAACAAGTAAAACAAATTGAAAAAAATGCGTTAGAAGAATTAAAAAAATGTACAGAGTTAAAAGCTCTAGAAGAAACTAGAGTAAAATACTTAGGAAAAAAAGGCGAATTAACAGCACTTTTAAAGCAAATGGGAAGCCTTTCAAAAGAGGAAAGACCAGTTATAGGAAGTATGGTAAATAAAGTTAGAGATGAATTAGAAGAAATAATATCATCTAAAGAAGAAGAGTTAAAAAGAGCAGAAATTGCAAAAAAACTTGAATCAGAAAAAATAGATGTTACTCTTCCATCTACAAAAGCAAGAAGAGGAAGCAAACATCCTTTAAATAGAATAATTGAAGAAGTTGAAGACTTATTTGTTTCAATGGGATATGACGTAATATCTGGACCAGAACTTGAAACAGATGAATATTGTTTTGAAAGACTAAACTTACCAAAAGGACATCCAGCAAGAGACATGCAAGATAGTTTCTATATAACAACTGAATACTTACTTAGAACTCAAACATCTGCTGTTCAAGCAAGAACAATGATGGCAAATGAAGAAAAATCTCCGATAAGAGTTATAGTACCAGGAAAAACATATAGAAGGGAAGATGACGCAACACATTCACATCAATTCAATCAAGTAGAAGGATTAGTTATAGATAAAGATATAACATTTGCAGACTTAAAAGGAACACTTGAAGTGTTTATGAAACATATGCTAGGAGAAGACACAAAACTAAGATTTAGACCAAGTTACTTCCCTTTTACAGAGCCATCTTATGAAGTTGATGTAAGTTGTTTCAAATGTGGTGGAAAAGGTTGCAATCTTTGCAAACATACAGGTTGGATTGAACTTTTAGGTTCTGGTATGGTTCATCCAAACGTATTAAAAATGAATGGTTATGACCCAGAAAAATATACAGGATTTGCATTCGGAACAGGTTTAGATAGGCTTGCAATGTTTAAATATGGAATTACAGATATGAGGCTTCTTTATGCAAATGATGTAAGATTTTTAAGTCAATTTGATAGGATGGACAAATAAAATCTTTACATAAATATTACCTAGCCATATGCTACAATATATATTCTTCCGCATTTGCCTCACGGTTTCGCTTACGCGAAAACGCTTGCACGCTCCGACTGCACTTCTAAGAGAAAGACGTAACTGTACCTGAGCCCTTTGTCAGCTACGCTGTGCTAAAAGCTCCAGAATGTATATTGTAGCTAAGAATAAAATTTAATAAATGTAAGAAAGGAATGAAAAATGAAATTAAGTACAAATTTTCTAAAAGATTATTTAGATATTGATATAAATTCAAAAGAAGATGTAAAAAAACTTGCCGAAGATATGACAAAAGTAGGCAATGAATATGATTCAGAAGGAATGCTAATAGAAGCAACTAACTTAGTTATTGGCGAAGTTTTAGAATGTGAAATGCATCCAGATTCAGATCATTTACATGTATGCAAAGTAAATACAGGAAAAGAAACTTTGCAAATAGTTTGTGGAGCTCCAAATGTAAGAAAAGGACTTAAAGTTATTGTTGCACTTCCAGGAGCAAAACTTCCAGGAGGAGAAATAAAAAAATCTGCAATTAGAGGTCAAGAATCTAATGGAATGCTTTGCTCAATTGCAGAATTGGGAATAGAGAGTAAATTTCTAAAAGAAGAAGATAAAGCCGGAATTCATGAGTTAGATAATGATGCTCCAGTTGGAGGAGACCCAATAGAATATATGCACATGAAAGACGGAGTAATAGATTTTGAATTAACTGCAAATAGAGGTGACTTGCTTAGTGTTTTAGGAATGGCTTACGAAGTTGGAGCTATTTATGATAAGAAAGTAAAACCAATCGATTTAACCCATAAAGATAATGGAAAATTAGATTTTAAATTAAATATTGCAACAGATAATTGCACATTATTTTTAGCTAAAAAAGTAGAAAATGTAAAAATACATGAAAGTAATCCAGAAATGAAAGAAAAACTTATGGCATCAGGCGTAAGACCAATAAACAATGTTGTAGATATAAGTAACTATGTAATGCTGGAAACAGGTCAACCACTACACTTCTATGATGCAGATAAGTTACAAGGAATGATAGAAGTTAGAATGGCAGAAGAAGGAGAAAAACTAGCTACATTAGATAAGCAAGAAAGAATTTTAAGCAATGAAGATATAGTTATTTCAGATGGAAAAAGAGCAATAGGCTTAGCTGGTGTTATGGGTGGATATGATACAGAAATAACGGAGAACACTAAAAACATAATAATTGAAGCCGCAATATTTGATAGTGTAAAAATAAGAAGAACCTCAAATAAAATATTAAGAAGTGAAGCTAGCAATAGATTTGAAAAAGGATTAGACCCTAATAGAACATATATGGCAATAGAAAGGTCATGTAATTTACTAGAAAAATATGCTGATGCAACTGTTGTTGGTGGTATGGAAGTTTATGATAAAACTAGCAAGGAAGATAAAAAAATAGAAATTACAGTAGAAAACATCAATTCATTATTAGGCTCTAGTTTAACAGAAAAAGAAATCATAGAAATATTTGAAAGGCTTGGTTTTAAAGTTGAAAAAAATGGAGAAACTTTAACAGTTTATGTTCCAACAAGAAGATTAGACATTTCAATAAAAGAAGATTTAATTGAAGAAATTGGACGTATATATGGTGTAGATAATATTCAAGGTAGACTAAAAGAAATGCCTGTAAAGAAAGGTTCTTATGATAGAACTACTAGAGAAATAAGAAATAAGATGATAAACCTTGGTATGAATGAAACATTAACATATAGTTTAGTAAGTAAAAAAGAAGCAAATATGTTTACAATGAAAGATAAAGGAATTATTAAAATATTAGCACCACTTACAGAAGACAGAAATGCTTTAAGACAAAGTTTAATCACTTCTTTACTTAAAACTTATGAATATAATGTTTCAAGAGACAATAAAGATATTTGTTTATTTGAAATAGCAAAGACATTCTATATTGATACTAATAACAAAACAGTAAAGGCCAATGATAATAATTCGGAAGAAAAAGCAAGTGGTGAATACAAAGAAGAAAATAAATTAGCTTGTTTGATGACTGGAGAGTATTATTTAGGATTAAACACAAAACAAGTAGACTTTTATATTATAAAAGGTGTATGCGAAGAATTACTTGATTACTTAGGGTATGGCGGAAGATATAGTTTTGTGGCAGATAAACAAAATCTTCCTGAAGAAATACATCCGGGAAAATCAGCTATAATTTCAGTAAATGGAGAAAATGTAGGCTTAATTGGTAGAGTTACACCAGAGCTTTGCAAAGAAGAAGTATATGTAATGGAAATTAGCCTAGATAAATTACTTTCTAAAAAAGTCGGAAAAATGAAGTATAAAGAACTTTCAAAATTTCCAGTTGTAAAGAAAGATATAGCAGTTCTTGTAAATAAAGAAGTTCCAGCTCAAGAATTATTAAAAACAATCAAAAATAACGGTGGAAAACTATTACAAGAATCAAAAGTATTTGACTTATATGAAGGCAAAGGAATACCAGAAGGAAAGAAGAGTATAGCATTTTCAGTAACTTTAGGTGATGCAAATAAAACATTGACTGATGAAGAAGTAAACAAAGTTATGGAAAAAGTAATTGTTGGATTACAAAGTAAGCACGGTGCAGAGTTGAGAAAATAAAATAAAGCTATCTTGAGAACGCCTCTCAAAAGATTAGTCATGCCAATAAAAAAGCTCTTGTTTTATGCTTGACAGCCAATAATAACTCTAGTAGTAGTAATTTGCTACCAGAATATATAAAAGAGGGAATAACATTAGGAGGAATAACAGGAACAAAAGTAGTAACAGTGGCACAAGGAAAAGAGTCACAAAAGACATTTAATGAAAAAAGAAAGTCAATTCGTACGGATACCAATAGGTAACATACAAACAAATTTTGTATTTATAAAAATAAAGTACAAGTAATTCATTTTTCCATGAAATACTTGTATTTTTTTGCATTTTTTGATAATATATGAAAAAACAAAGTTTTGGAGGATTAAATGAAAAAAATACTCTTTTCAGCATACTCATTAGATGTTGGAGGAATAGAAACAGCATTAGTTACATTACTCAAATACTTAGTAAAAGATTATGATATTACTTTAGTTTTAGAAAAAAAACAAGGAATGTTTTTGGAAGATTTACCAAAAGAAATTAAAATTATAACATACACTCCAAGCAGTATAAAATTTAACTTTGTGCGAAAAGCAATAAGTTTTATAAAACAATTCATATTTAAATTAAAATATAAAAATAAATATGACTTTTCAGCAAATTTTGCTACATATAGTATGCCCGCCTCATTTGTAGCAAGAACTGCTAGCCAAAACAATGCTATATGGATTCATAATAATTACATGAATTTTTATGATAACAATATTGGGCAATATAGAAAGTTTTTTAAAACTTTAAAAATTCAAAATTTTAAAAAAATAGTTTTTGTGTCTGAACTTGATAAAAAAGTTTTTATTGCACAATTTCCAGAATTAATAAAAAACACATTGGTATGCAATAATTTAATAAATTATGAAAGAATACAAAAACTTTCAAATGAAAAAATACCAGATGAAGATTTAGAAAAAATATTTGGCAAAGGCTACAAAAATATTACAAAAGAAGATAAAAAAGTCCTAAATAGTAGCAATAGCTTAGCCAAAAATAAAATACCTATTTTTATAAATGTAGGTAGACATGATGAAAAACAAAAGAAAATTTCAAGAATAATAGAAGCTACTGAAAAATTAAATAAACAAGGATTTGATTTTAAAGTGCTTTTGATTGGCAAAGGTACAAATACCAAAGATTATCAAAATTTGATTAAAGAAAAAAATTTGAACAATATAATAATGTTGGGAGCAAAAAAGAACCCATATCCATATTTTAAATTAAGTGATTGCTTCATACTTTCATCACAATTTGAAGGTTACCCAGTAGTTTTTGTAGAGGCTCAAATTCTTGGATTACCTATTTTGACTACCAATGTTTCTGATAGCAAAAAAGACATTGATGGTATATATGGACAAGTTGTGGAAAACTCTGAAAAGGGTGTATATAAAGGAATGAAACAGGTTTTAGAAAAAGGAATAACTTCTACTAAATTTGATCCAGAAAAGTTTAACGAGGAGATTACTCAAAAGGTTAAACAGATAATAGAAAATTAGAGTTTACAATTAAGACCGCAAGCACAACAAAATATACGAAAGGAATTATGTGATGCCTAAAGTTAGTGTTATCATAACAGCATATAATGCTGAAAAGACAATTGAAAGATGTTTAAATTCAATATTAGATACAGACTATCAAGATTATGAAATTCTGCTTATAAACGATGGCTCTACAGATAAAACAGAAGAAATTGCTCAACTTTTTGCAACAGACAAAATTAAATATTTTTCAAAAGAAAATTCTGGTGTTGCAGATTCAAGAAATTTTGGAATTGAAAAGGCAAAAGGTGATTATATAACTTTTATAGATAGCGATGACTATGTAAGTAGGAATTACTTTGAAAATATAGACAAATACATAGCTCAAGGTATTGATATAATCAAAAGAAAAGGAATTATTATAAATGAATTTAATAAAAATACTTTGAATTTTAATGCACAAAAAAGTTCTGAAAATAATTTACAAAATGTGTCAGAGCAAAAAATACAAGGTGCTACATTTGGCGTTACAACAGGTGAAGAGGCTTTTAATAAATTGTGTTTTACAGATAAATATTTAGATACATTATGGTCTTATATAATTAAAAAGAGCTTTTTTATGGAAAACAATTTTAGCTTTGAAGTAGGAAGATATCATGAAGATTTTGGACTATTACCTTTAATGATTCTTAAGGCAAATAAAGTAGTTTCGCTTGATCAATATGTTTATTACTATGTTCAAACCGATGGAAGCATTATGAGGGAAAAAAATATAGAAAAAACTATAAAAAAAGCTAAGGATGTACTATATCATTATGATAACATCTTAAGTACAATAGAAAACTACAATTTAAGTAAAATAACAAAAGAAAATGTACGCATTTATTGCACAAATTCTATATTACTTAAAGTAAAAGAATTTGATGGCAAAGAGCAAAATTGGTATATAGGAGAACTTAAAAAAAGAAAAATTTATAAAAATATAAAAATTAGAAATCTTAAGCAATTAATAAAACGAATACTACTATTTATTAATATAAAATGGTATGCTAAATAAAAATTACTTTATATATTGGGTTTTTGCTTGAATAATAAAAACTTTTAAAATACCAGATTAATTAAGAGAAAGGAGAACATGACATTTAAAACTGTCATGATAATAATATGCCAAAAGTTAGTGTTATAGTTCCTGTTTATAATGTTGAAAAATATATAACAAGATGTTTGACTTCATTAATAAATCAAACATTAGATGATTTGCAAATTATAGTGGTAAATGATGGATCGCAAGATGGCTCAGAACAAATAATTAAACAATTTAAAAGAAATTACAATAACATAATTTATGTTACTAAAGAAAACGGAGGACTATCTAGTGCAAGGAATTTTGGCTTAATATATGCGACTGGTGAATACATAGCTTTCTTAGATTCGGACGATTATGTTGATAGAAATACATATAAAAAAATGTATGAAAAAGCAAAAGAAAAAAATAGTGACTATGTGGAATGTGACTTTATATGGCAATATCCTGACCGTCAAAAAATAGATACTGGTTATAGATATAAAGATAAGAAAGAAATGTTTGAAAAAGCTAGAGTAGTCGCATGGAACAAGCTTATAAAAAGAGAAATTATAATAGATAATAAATTAGAATTTCCAATGGGGCTTAATTATGAAGATATAGAGTTCTTTTACAAGCTAATTCCATATATAAACAGTTTTGCGTTTGTAGAAGAGCCACTTATATACTATGTACAAAGAGAGAACTCTATTGTCAACAAACAAGATTCAAAAACTAGACAAATATTTAGAGTATTAGATGATGTTATAGAATATTACAAAAAGATAGGTTTATATAATGAATATGAAAAACATATAGAATATACATGTGCAAGAATATTACTTTGTAGTTCATTAAAAAGAATGATTCAAATACCAGATAAAGTAACAAGAGAATTGTTGCTTACAGAAACTTGGCAAAATTTAAACGGTAAATTTCCTAATTGGAAGAAAAATGAACTACTTAAGAAAAATAATACAGTAAATGGCATTTTTATGAAAACAATGAATAATACAACTTTTAAGATTTATACAAAAGTGTTAAGAATAGTTTGGAGATAACAAATATATAAAAAATAAATATGATTATGATAAGAAAAAATGTAAGAGATATTAAAGGAATGTAAAATGAACAAATTAAAGAAGATTAGAATTGAACATATTGTATATTTTTATATAATTATTTGCCCACTATTAGATATAGGAAGTTTTTTATTTAGAAATGCATATGAAACAAATATATCAATATCAACTTTTATAAGGCCAATTATACCAGTTTTACTTGCTATATACATATTTATAAAAGTAAACAAAAAGCACAAGTTGATATTAGCAGGAATTACAGTTCTATACATTTCATATGCAGGAATTCACTTATATGTAACAAAAGGATTTCTTACAGGAGCATCGTATGGTGGCATATTAAATGAGTTTCAATATGTAATGAATTATACTTTTTTAGTATTTAATTTAGTGGTGTTTTACTATATTTTTATTAAAGAAAACAGGGAAAAAACAAAAATTCAAAATCTTAGAATAGCTATTTTAATTATGTGTGCAATTTACATTGTAAGTATATATATTGCTATACTTACAGGCACTTCATCATACACATATACAGGCGAAAAAATAGGCTACAAAGGTTGGATAGAATCTGGTAATAGTTTAAGTGCAATACTTTGTGTTTCAACATTTTTAATATTACCTCTGGTAAAAAATAAAAAATACAGAATTCCATCAATTATTGTATTACTATTAACTGGAATATATCTAGTAGCACTAATAGGAACAAGAGTTGGCTTATTTGGCTTTTTTATAGCAGTTGGAGTATTTATTGCCATTGAAGTTGTTTTCAGCAAAAACAAAATTGTAATTGTTGGATTTATAATACTTGCAATAGCCATAATTACCGTGGGACTAGTGGGCTCAAATACTTTAATAAGAAGAAATCAAATGAATGAATCTCAATATACAATTATAGATGAATCTACTGGTATGGTAGGACATATGACAGGAGATATGCTAAGAATAAAAAATAGTATATTAGATGGAACAATTGAAGAAGGATTTATGTCAGAAGCACAAAAACAAGCAGTTCTTAAATTAAACGACTATGCAAATGAGCATAATATAGCGGGAAATGATACTAGAACATTGCAATTAGTCTATAATTTTTATTTAATATTAGAGCAGAAAAGTATAATAGGCATAATATTTGGAAATGGGTATGAAACAAATTTCAGAGAAATGGTTATGGAAAATGAATTGGTAAGCTTGTTATTTAATTTTGGAATTGTAGGTTTTATACTATATGCAGGTCCAGTTCTAGCAATACTTATATATTCAATAATAGACATTATAAAGAAAATAAAAAACAAACAAAAAATGAATTCAGAATATTTAATGTCTGTAGCAGCTTTAGGACTAATATTTGCATTATCATATTTATCTGGATACATATTCTTTAATTCATCGCTAATTGCAGTAATTTCTGTAGTAGCAATTATGATATGCTTTAATTTGCATCAAGAAACGATTAAAGAGGAAAATATATTGAAATAAAAATAGACGTAAAGAGGTGATAATTTGAAAAACATAATAATTGGTATAACAAGCCTAACAATTGGTGGAGCAGAAAGAGTTTTAGTAGATTTAGCAAATAGACTATCAGAAGAATATAATGTGACTATTTTTACAATTTATGATGGTGGTGAACTAAAAAAAGAGCTAAACACCAATATAAAAAAAATAGCTTTATATCGAAAACCTTTTAAAGAATTAACAAAAATTGAAAAACTTAAAGCCTCGTTAAAATTGCTATTTTATAAAAAAAGAATTCATGAAGCTATAATGAAAAAAGGATTTGACACACAAATAGCCTTTTTAGAAGGTCCGGTTACAAGGTTATTTGCGGTACAATCTAAAATTAATAAAATAGCTTGGATACATAATGATATTTCAAAAGTATATGGTAATGGAATAAAATCTAAAATAAAAAAGATTTTAGATGGCATATCATACAAAAAATATAATAAATTAGTTTTTGTGAGTGAAGAAAATAAAAAAGATTTTAATAAAGAATATAAATGGGCTACTGAAGATAAAGAAGAGATAATAAGAAATTATATAGATTATAAAAAAGTATTACAAAAGGCGGAAGAAAAAACTGATTTACCATATGATGCTAAAGAAATAAACTTACTTACCGTATGCAGGTTAGTTGAACAAAAGGCTTTGGATAGATTTATTAAAGTACAGGCAAGACTAGAGCAAGATGGTATACATACAAAAATATATATAGTAGGTGATGGACCACAAAGATACAATTTACAAAAACAAATTGATGAACAAGGACTAACAGATAGATTTATATTGTTAGGTCAAAAAGAAAATCCATATCCGTATATTAAGTTTTGTGATTATTTCTGTTTACTTTCATATTATGAAGGCTATGGTATGGTATTAGAAGAAGCAAAGATCTTAAATAAACCTATTATTTTGACAAATACGGCGGCTACAGAATGTGCTAACGGATATGACAAATCCATAATATTAGAAAACAATTTTGATGGAATAGTTAAAGGATTAGAAAAGGAACTAAAAAGTGATAATATTAAATATTTGGACAACTTAAAAGATAAAAGTAACAATTCAGAAGAATATTATAGCAAGCTACAAAAATTAAATGAAGAAGTGCAAGAAAAAATCATAAGAAAAATAAAAAATATACTTTAAAATAATAAAATTAGAAGTATATAAAAGAAATTTAGGAGAAATTATGAAAATATCAATACTTACAGCGACATATAATAGAGGAGAAAATTTAAACAAATTATATACAAGCTTATTAGTAAATAACAATTCAAATGTAGATATAGAATGGTTGGTAATGGATGATGGTTCAACAGATAAAACAAGATATATTATAACCAATTTTATTAAGCAAAATATAATTGATATAAAGTATTATTATCAAGAAAATCAAGGCAAAATGGCTGCAATTAATAATTTGGTCGAATACGCAACTGGCGACCTAATTGTAGATTGTGATTCTGACGATTATTTTACAGTAGGAGCATTTGATACTATTCTAAAATATGCGGACAAGCTTACAAATGAAATATATGCGTTGGCATTTTTAAGATATGATGAAAATGGAAATAATATGGGAAATAAATTTCCAGAAAATTTGCATAGAAGTGACATGTTTAGTTTGTATTTTAGAGAGAATGTTACTGGAGAAAAAGTGTTGGTTTTTAATAGTAATATACGAAAAAAATATATGCATAAATTAGAAGCTGATGAAAAGTTTGTTACAGAAGCAAGAATGTATCATCAAATGGATTTGGAATATGATATAATATGCATAAATGAACCAATAATAATTGGCGGATATCAAGATGATGGATATACTAAAAACATATCAAAAATTTTTAAAGAAAATCCTTTGGGATATTATGAATATTTTAAAGAAATATTAGAAATGGATTTAAGCGGAGTTACTCTCAAAAAAAGGCTTTACATTTATAAGCATTATATTTTGTTTTCAATCTTGGCAGAAAGAGAAAGTGCCATAAGAAATGTTACAGGTGTTATAAATAAAATAATTGTGGCAATAATGTGGATACCAGGAGCTATAAAAACAAGAATAATGTTTAAAAGTAGCAAAGATAAAAACAAGATATAATTAGTTGTGTTTTGACAATAAGTAGATTTTATATTATTATATATGTAGAAAAATTTATTAAAATTCACATACTAAAACATGAACAATATTGCAAATTAAGAGTAATAGGAACTCTTTAAAGACCTAAATATAAAATAAGGAAGAACTAAAATGCAAAAAAATAATAATGAAGACAGAATAATAGTAGAACATGTTTATAAAACATTTAATGTATATTTAGATAAAGCAAATAGTTTAAAGGAAAAATTACTGTTTTGGAAAAGAAACAGAAAAGAAACTAGAGAAGTCTTGAAAGATATTAATTTAACAATAAAAAATGGTGAAGCAGTAGCACTAATTGGCGTTAATGGAAGTGGAAAATCAACATTGCTAAAACTCATGACTAAAATTATTTACCCTAATAAAGGAAAAATAACCACAAATGGAAAATTAACTTCACTACTAGAACTTGGTGCAGGCTTTCATCCAGACTTTTCAGGTAGAGAAAATATATATTTTAATGCTTCTATATTTGGATTAACAAAGAAAGAAATAGATAAAAGACTTGAACAAATTATTGAATTTTCAGAACTTGGAAACTATATAGATAATCCAGTAAGAACTTATTCATCTGGTATGTATATGCGTCTAGCATTTTCTGTTGCAATAAATGTGGATGCAGATATTCTTTTAGTGGATGAAATTTTATCTGTAGGAGATCAGCACTTTCAAGAAAAGTGTTTGAACAAGATGAAAGAGCTTAAAACAGAAGGAAAAACAATGGTCTTTGTAACACATAGTTTAAGCTCGGCAAGAGAGCTTTGTGACAGAGCAGTTTGGCTAAATAAAGGTGTAGTTCAAATGGATGGAGAAACTGATAAAGTAATTGATGAATACCTAAAACAGACAACTTAAAAACAAGAGACTTAAATAATAAAAAAGTATTAGAATTAATAAATTTAAAAACAAAATAAAACTCAAAAGGAGCTTCTAATGAACGTATTTAAAAAATTATATGATTATAGAGAAATGCTAAAAACTAGTATAAAAAAAGACATAGGTGGTAAATATAAAAACTCTTTTTTAGGAGTCTTATGGTCATTTGTAAATCCATTACTTCAGATTATAGTTTATGCAATAATATTTCCACTCATAATGAAAAACGATATACCTAACTATGTAGTATTTATGGTTTGTGGGTTAATACCTTGGAATTATTTTTCTACTGTAATAAATAGATCGTCATTTACAATGATAGAAAACGGAAACATTATAAAAAAAGTATATTTTCCTAGAGAAATATTACCTATTTCAGTGGTGACAAGTGAAACAGTCACATTTTTAATATCTTCAATATT